>CAYSDO010000470.1:0-3107 GCA_964429665.1 uncultured Bifidobacterium sp. | reverse complement strand
CGTGCTGCAACTCGACTGTCAGCCCTGTCGCCTGAGCCACGCTGTCCAATACCCGCAATGCCGCGCCAACGACTTCAGGCCCGATACCGCATCCCTCAATCACTCCGATTCTGAAAATGGAACGACACGCATCCGGGAAACGAAAATTGTCATTGGGTGAAAGGAAAGAACGAAGATGTTCAACTGATCTGCCGCAGTTCCGGGTTGCTGTACTTGCTTCCATGGGTTTGCCCTTTGATTTCTGATGACGCTTTGTTGTCTTTTCCAAAGCGGTCCTGATCTGCCATTTCACATGAACAAAAAATATCATGTTGGTGAATCGCGCCCCAACGCAAGCAAAGACATTGGCCTTGCGCTGGCTTGCAGGATTTCTACCTTGGTCGCATGGAACAGTCGCAATTGAATCATTACATCGCAGTTCTTCTGCTTTTTGGACTCTCAATAGCAGCCACCGGTGGAATGATCGGGCTCTCAATGTTGCTCGGCAAACGCGGGCGCACAAGCAAGATCAAGGACACAGCCTACGAGTGCGGCATGATCCCCATCGGAGAAGGCGGCACGCGCATGTCCGTCAAGTTCTACCTCGTGGCAATGCTGTTCATCCTTTTCGACATCGAAGTCGTATTCATGTATCCGTGGGCTGTCATCTACAAGGAAATGCTCAAGGACGAAACCACCCGCAACATGATTCTTGGCGCGATGATTTCCTTCCTTGGCATACTGTTCGTGGGCTATATCTACGCCGTGAAGAAAAAGGCGTTTGATTGGAAAAGCTGAAGTGTTGCGTATTCCGTGTTGCGTCAAGCGGCAACGGGCGCGTTAACGCAAAATGCAAAACGGAACACGCTAGACCTGACACCTGACACTTCGCACCTGATACTCACAACATGAACATCAAATTCGGCACCAGCGGCTGGCGCGGCATCATCGCGCGCGACTTCACATTCGACGGCGTACGCCTCGCCACTCAAGGCATCGCCCAATACCTCAAGGCGGAATTGCTCGATCCCAACTCCGTCATCCGTGGTCGCAAGCCCGTCGTCGTCATCGGCTACGACACACGCTTCCTTGGGCGCGAATTCTCGCTCGCGGCTGCTGAGGTTCTCGCAGGCAGCGGACTTGAGCCTCTTCTCTGCAATCGCAACACGCCCACGCCCGTAATCGCCCACAACATCCGCGCGCGAAAAGCAATTGGCGGCATCAACATGACGGCCAGTCACAATCCCGCCGAATATCAGGGCCTGAAGTTTTCCACCAGCAACGGCGCGCCCGCCACGCCGGACGTGACCAAACAGATTGAGGCACGCATCGCACAACTCGTCACGGAAGACTGGACGTTCAAAGGCGCAATCGTCGGCACGTTCCCTTGCAAGACCTTTGACCCGATGCCGGCCTACTTCAAACAGATCAACAAGCTCGTGGACTTCGCCGCCATCAAGCGCGCTAGGATGAAGATCGCTGTCGAGTTGATGTACGGCACAGGGCGTGGTTATCTCGACACACTGCTCGCCAAGGCGGGTGCGAAGATCACGTTGTTTCACGACGAGTTGAATCCGCTGTTCGGCGGGCATCATCCCGAACCGAACGCACACGGCATGGAAGCGGTCAGCAAGTTTGTCCGCAGCGGCAAGGCGCAAATCGGCCTCGGCCTGGACGGTGACGCGGATCGATTCGGCATCGTGGACAAGGACGGAACGTGGCTCACGCCGAACCAGATTCTCGCTCTCGCGCTGTATCACCTGAAAAAGAATCGCGGCTGGACGGGCGCGGTCGTTCGTACCGTGCCAACGAGTCATCAGGTGGACGCCGTGGCCGCAATGCTTGGCGTGAAGGTTCACGAGACACCAGTCGGCTTCAAATACATCGGCGCGTTGATGGAGAGCGAACCGATTATCGTTGGCGGCGAGGAATCCGGTGGCCTCAGTGTCAAAGGTCACGTTCCGGAGAAGGACGGCATCCTCGCGTGTCTGCTCATGGCGGAACTCGTCGCCACCGAGAAGAAATCGCTCGGGCAGATTCTGCGTGAACTCTCGAAGAAGTGCGGCGAGTTCCATAGCGACCGCATTAACATCCCGATTCAACCGGCCAGCAAGGACGCCATCATGGCGAAGCTTGGCTCAGGTTTGACGAACATCGGCAAATTCAAGGTGGAAAAGTTCATCACCACGGACGGTTTCAAATTTCTCCTGCCGGACAACGAATGGGTCGCCTTCCGCGCGAGCGGCACCGAGCCATTATTCCGCTGTTACATCGAAGCGAAGTCCGTCGCGAATCTCAAGAAGCTGCAGAAAGCCTGCAAGGCGTTGCTTTCGTAATCGCGGAGCGCGTTGGAGTTCAGGCTTTAGCTTGCCCGGGGAACAGGTTAAAGCGTGGACTCCAACGGAACACGCGGACCCGGCGGTCCGCGCTCCGCAAATTTTTCTGGCGGGTGGAGATTGGTTTTGTATCGTTCCAACGGCAATTCGGGTTTTCACCGTCACGACGATTACAATCATGCAACCACAAGGCGACATCGCACTCATCGGCCTGGCCGTCATGGGTCAGAACCTCATCCTCAACATGAACGACCACGGCTTCACCGTCGTGGCCTACAATCGCACCACTGAAAAAGTGGACGCGTTCCTCGCGAACGAAGCCAAAGGCACGAAAATCCTCGGCGCGCATTCCATCGCGGAAATGGTTTCCAAGCTCAAGAAGCCCCGCCGCGTCATGATGCTGGTCAAAGCCGGCAAGCCCGTGGACGAATTCATCGAGCAACTGCTCCCCCACCTCGAAGTCGGCGACATCATCATTGATGGCGGCAACTCGCTTTTCGACGACACGAATCGCCGCCAGAAATATGTCGAGAGCAAGGGACTCCTTTACATCGGCACGGGCGTCAGCGGCGGTGAAGAAGGCGCGCGCAAAGGTCCAAGCATCATGCCCGGTGGTTCGCCGGCCGCGTGGCCGCATGTGAAGGACATTTTCCAGGCCGTATCCGCCAAAGTGGAAGGCAACGTCCCCTGCTGCGACTGGGTCGGCGAACAGGGCGCGGGCCATTACGTGAAGATGGTCCACAACGGCATCGAATACGGCGACATGCAGCTCATCTGCGAAGCCTACAACAT
>CAYSDO010000469.1:0-3117 GCA_964429665.1 uncultured Bifidobacterium sp. | reverse complement strand
GTCCGCATGCGCATGGATTGGATACGCCCGATGGCCGGCGTGGCCACCGTGGACTTCACCTTCAAACCCGAGGGCGATAAGACCGTCGTCACGTGGGACATGTATGGCAAGAACGGTTTCATGGGCAAACTCGTCAGCTGCTTCATGGACTGCGACAAGATGGTCGGGCCGAAATTCGAGGAAGGTCTCGCGGCTCTTGCCAAAGTGGTGACCGCCACGCCCGCGGCCGCCGTCAATTGACGCCTCATGGCCTACGACGAACAACTGGCGGAAAGAGTCCGGCGCAGTTTCAAAAAAGCCCGGGCGCGCTTCGAGGAAAAGCGCATGATGGGTGGGCTCTGCTTCATGGTGGACGGCAAGATGTGCGTGGGCGTGGAGAAAGCTCGTTTGATGGTTCGCCTCGACCCCGCTGGCTACGACGACGCGCTCAAACGGAAGGGCTGCGTGCCGATGGACTTCACTGGCCGACCGATGCGCGGATTCGTTTTCGTCCAGCCCGAGGGTTGGGCAACTGATGCTGAACTCGAAACGTGGCTGCAACTCGCGCTGGAATACAATCCCAAGGCAAAGTCATCCAAGTCTAAGAAGAAATCGTCGCGGAAGTGACTCCATTCTGCCTGGCGAGAAAGATGAACCGCGAAATACGCCAAATACGCGAACAGGTTTTTGGTTTTGATTTTTGCGTGGTTCGTGTGGTTCGCGGTTGATGCCGTCCCGGAACATTCAATCTTTGACCGCGTGAGTTTTGAGTGAATCCAACTCCACGAACTCCAGCACCGAGATATGGCTCGCCTCCAGCACCACCGGACAGGCCTGGCCGGCTTCAAACGCCTGTGCCCAGCTCTGCACACAAACGCACCAGCGGTCGCCGGGCGTCAGGCCGGGGAAGTCGTATTCGGGGCGCGGCGTGATGAGGTCGTTGCCTTGCAGCGCCAGATATTCGAGAAAAGGCTGGGTGACCTGACAACAGATGGTGTGCAATCCGCGATCTTCCGGGCCGGTGCGGCAATAACCATCCCGGTAAAACCCGGTCATGGGCGATTGACAGCAGCCTTCCAATTCACCGCCTAAAACATTCGTCGGCATGACGGGAGTGTGCCGCAACCGTCCTCACGGTCAAGCGACGGCTCGGACCGGTCTCGGGTTGAAGGAGGGAAGTCTTGCCCCAACGGGGCTACGGCATTCAGCCTAGGGTTGGAGCGAAGCGACTACCCTAGGTGTGCGTGAAAAGAAATCACAACCCCAACGGGGTTGCAGCGGGGGAATTGGGAATTGGATTCAACCCCTTCAGGGTTGAGGAAATGTTTGGGACGTTGACCCAGGGTAGCGCGCTCGTCCCGCCAAAGTCTGACGAAGGCGGATGCCGCGCAACCCTGGGCTGATGGAATCCCGTTGGGATTCAAAACGGAACTTCTCCATCGTCTGATTCGATGCGTTTAAGCCGCGGTTGAAATTGTTGAATCGCGGTCTTCGTCTCCCGTTTGGTTTTAAGGCAAAACTCACCGTTCTTCCTGCGAGTCGTGTAGAGAAGACGTTTGTGATAATCCCGATAAACGTATTCAGAGCACACTTGAAACATGTCCACGAGAAACAGCAACAAGTAAGCGCACTTCGCCGTTTGCTTTGCCGAAGCCAAAAACACGCCTTTGTTTTTCATGTCGGACAATGCTAGGTAGTCTCTCGACCGTTCAGGACTAATGTGAGAAATGTCATTCAGAAATCCGTAAATCCTGCCAGCGTCAGGGTAGAGATTCTTAAATCCTTTGACTGCACTGGTTGGTGAAACTTTGTAAAGCGGCTCGCCCTGCAAATGTCTTATGCAGTAAGTCCAGCAAATCTGTTCAAAAATGAGTTTTTCAATAGATGCGAGTTCAATCCAAAAATGTTGTCGTAGAAGAAACCGAGCCACGGAAAACGAAGTTTCAAGTCGGAGTAGCGCGCAGCCTGCCATGAATAGACCGTGATGATCTGCCTTGTTTGGTATGGACTGAAAGCGCTCGATTTCTTTCTCGACCGCTTTGCGCTCAAACTCCGCAATTTCTTGAAAGAGAATGCTGTGTTCCGGATATGAGCCAGTAAACCATGCACGCCCGTATTGCTTCAAGACGCGATCAATTGACTTACTTCTAAGCATGTAAGTCTTACCTGCCGCAAAAACCATTCTCTTAAACTCCAACGAAGATCCGACTGGGACGCCAACACCAAACATGTGGTCTTTGAGCATTTCAAAATCACAGAGTCCCAACGGAGGAGAACTCGATGCCAATAACGCTTCGACATCAAAATCATTCTCCGAGTCACTCTGCGCACTCATTACAACTTCAAATCCTTGTCCGAGACCGCGCCATCGTTGGCGCTGGTGACGTGGGCGGCAAATTTGGCGAGCACGCGGTTCATTTCGCGCGAACGAGGCGCGCGCTGGATTTTTCTCCCAAAATCAGCGGCAATCCCAAACGGCTGTTCTCTGCCCGAACTTGCCGGGCAACGCGTTGAAATGCGCGTCGCGCAGGTGCGATGAAGTCGTCCTTTTTCTTGGAGTGTCCGTTGCCGTTTTTCATGGCGATTTCAATAGTGCCTTGAGTTCCGCGTGGTCACAAGTCCTGGATTCCAGCAGTAACTTTGGCGGAATCGTCCAGTTGTCCCAAACCGCCCAACGGTCGGCAAGCGGAGCATATTCGGTGGTGAAATGTTTGAGACTCCGGCCAAAGCGTCGCCGGACGTCAACCGCGGGCACATGATGCCCGCCTTTCTTCACGCGCTCTCGAACGCGTGCGATGGCCACGGTGGGATTCGGCAACCACAGATAATGCAGGTCAATTCGAAAGCCCTGTCGCCTGGCCAGCTTGAGCAGATGAAGATAGGTTTTGCCGCTCAGAGTGCTTTCCACGGCGAAGGTCTCGCGACGGGCTATGAAATGACGGAATTCTTCCAGCAACAAGCGTCCAGCCTTTAAGGCGGCAGCTCGTGTGTCCAGCGGTGACAATCCTTGGGCGATCAGATCCGCGTTGAGGAAGTTTAGGCACTTCACTTCGTGCGGGAGAAACTCTTTTGCAAACGTGGTCTTGCCCGCGCCGTTGCAGCCGGCAATCAGATACAGGACTGGTTTCGGCGCGGGCA
>CAYSDO010000468.1:0-3119 GCA_964429665.1 uncultured Bifidobacterium sp. | reverse complement strand
GTCACCGACGCCTTCACCGGCAAGCTCGCCACGAATGAACAGCGCGACGAGTTTGAGGCGTTGCTGACGCGCGTGCTTGCGGATGAACCAGTTGATTTGCACGCGTTGATTGTGAAGCAAAAGATTTCGCGCCCGCTCTACCAGGCGTATACGGGCGAGCACATTCCGACACGGGTGAGTTTCGACAACGAGGCGTCGGACACGCGCACTTTCATCGCGGTGGAGACGGAGGATCGGATCGGGCTGCTTTACACGATTGCGGAAACGCTGACGGAGCTGGAACTGGACATCTCGACCGCGCGCATCTGCACCGAAAAAGGCGCGGCAATTGACAGTTTTTACGTGCGTGAAATTGACGGTGGAAAAATACTTTCACCCGAACGGCAGAAGATGATCGAGAATCGGTTGTTCAACGCGATTCTCAAGCTCGGCGTGATGACCTAGCGCAGAGTTTGCCGTCGTCAAGGAAGCAGCCAATAGACAAGTCCGACTTCGATTACTGTAACGACTGTAATCAACAACCACACAAATGCCTCGCTCACACCCAGCCCTGACTGGGTGGTTTCACTTATACGGAAGGCAAGTCGCACACTGCCGGCGGTTATGATGTCGCCGTTGCGGAGGCGGGCGGTCTGGATGGATTCTGAGTTGACGTTGAGCAACGCGCCAGGGTGCGCATTGAGGGTGAAACCTTTCGCTGGATGGAGCGAAATGTTAAGATGACTGTCCCAGACACCGTCGTCGTCGAGTCGCAATTCGTTCGTGGAATCACGTCCGATGCGTACAGGAAAACGGCGGGCGTCGAAGGTGACGCCCGCCTGTTTACCGGAAAGAATCTGGAGCTGGAACATTACCAGAAGCGCTGCTTCACGTAAATCTGATCGCCGGGCAGCACCTTGGGATCCTGCGCTGGATCTTCTTCAATTTTTTTGCAATTCAAGATCAGTATCGCATCGCCTTCGCGAACAAGTTTGACGTTCTTCTTGTTGGCATAATCGGTGAAACCGCCGGCGGTGGTGATGGCCTTTGTGACAGTGATTTCACCCGAGTAAGGATAGCGTCCTGGTTGTCGCACCTGGCCTTGCACGTAGAAAAACTGCTCGAATGGTTTGACAGTTACATTCAGGCGTTTGTAGTACTTCGGCACATAGGCATTTTGGATTTCATGTTGCAACGTACCTGGTGATTTGCCGACGGCCTTGATGGAGCCAATGAGCGGAAGAGTGATGGTGCCGTCATCCTTGATGCGCTCGTCATGCTGGGGCATTTGAACCCCGTCAGGACCGCCAGAGAATGTGACCACAACAAGATCGCCATTGCTGAAACGTCCTACTTCTTGAGGATTAACCGGCGCATTGGTGGTGGAATCCGATGCCGGCGCGTTAGTCGTAAATGCCGGCTCCGATCCGGTGGTCCCACAGCCTGCGATGCAAAATGCGAGGCTGGTAATAGCAATAAATCTGGTCAATGTTTTCATCCGTTCTTCCTGTTCTGACAATCCTTGGTTTTCCCCCGTTCAAGTCAATACTTCTGCTTGATTTCGGTCTTGGATTTCTCGTCCTGGGGTTTGGCGCCGGCGGGCGTTTCCACGGCTTCCTCGCTCTGCGCGTAGTAGTCGTGATAGTAGCCGCTGTAGTAGTAATAGCTCTCGTCCTGGGACATGTTGATGTTGTTGAGAACGATGCCAACCAGATTGCCGCCGACCTTCTCGATGAGCTGCTTGGCACGGATGTTCATAGGCTGCGGATAGCGGCGGTATTGGATGACCTGAATGGTGAGGTCCACTTCACTCGCGAGGATGGACGCATCGCTCACACCCATGATCGGCGGTGAATCAAAGAATACGAAGTCGTAGCGCATCTTGAGTTCGCCAATGAGGTCCTTCATCTGGGTGGAACTGAGGATGCCGAGCGAACTGCTGGGCAGCTTGCCGCTGGCCATGAAGTGAAGCGTGGGCACGCTGGTGGTCTGCACAACTTCATCAATGGTGTTCTGTTTGAGCAGATAGTTCGTGAGGCCGATGTTGTTCGTGAGATGGAGCAGTTTGTGAAGCGTGGGACGGCGGAGGTCTGAGTCAACCACGAGCACGCGCTGGCCGCTCTGGGCGAACACCGTGGCAAGGTTGACGACGGTGGTGGATTTTCCCTCGCCCGCGCCGGCGCTGACGACTGCGGCGGTGTTAAGTTTGTCGTCCTTGCGGGCGAACAGGAGGTTGGTACGAAGCACACGATACGCTTCAGCGTGCGGACTTTCGACACCTTCCTCGATAAGATAGCCGACATTTTGCGGTATAACGCCGAGTACCGGGGATTGCAACGCACGTTCGACGTCATCAATTGTCTTCACGCTGGTGTCGAGATATTCGATGAAGAATGCGAGACCGACGCCGACCACGAGTCCGATGACGACACCAAGAATAATGTTGAGGGGCTTGTTGGGACGGACGGGCTTGAGGCCGGGGGTTGCACGTTCGAGAATCTTGACCTGAGCGGTTTTGGGGAGGGCAACCGAGATTTCTTCGAATTTGATCTTCCTTTCAATCGCCTGCTGGAACTGCTTCAACTCCTCGACTTTTCGTTTCTGGTCAAAGTAAGGCAGAGTTTCTTCGGAGCGACGGAGATCATTGCTTTTGGCTGCTGCAAGAGCGGTGACAATCTTGTCGAGTTGGGCCTTAGCGTCGCTGACCCTTGTTTCGAACGCCTTGAGGCTTCCGTACACATGGTCGTTGATGTTAGTGTCAAGTTCGCGCTGAAGTGTCAAAAGTTTGACAAAATCGGGATGGCTCTCTCCAAGTTCGCTTCGCTTTGCAATGATGCCTTGGTTTACGGAGCGAAGTTGTTCGAGCATCGTAGTAAGTGCGGGGTCCTGCTCGACCTTCGGTAGAACGTACCTCAAGCTCTCAGCTGTCTCCAATTTAAGTTGTTTCACCGTTGTCAACGCGCTTTCGTATGCAACCTCTTTATCCATCTTCATTTTTTCAAACGAGCGATAAAGGTCACTTTCAACAAGAGGGCTTGGGTCGCTGCTGGAGGCTTCGTAGTCGGAAATTCTCAGATCGCGACGGAGCTTGTTCAGTTCTGCCGTCGCCTTGTCCACTGCGGCATTTTGTTCGGCGATCT
>CAYSDO010000467.1:0-3132 GCA_964429665.1 uncultured Bifidobacterium sp. | reverse complement strand
TAAAATACTTCTTCAAACCGAACATTGGCCGCATCGGAAGAATCGTGCGTGCCGTTTGGGGAATTATCCTGCTCGTGGCCGCCTGGTTCACGGCGGACTGGAAACCGTGGCTCGCGTGGATGCTGGTCGCATTCGCCTGCTTCACGTTTATCGAAGCCTTGCGCGGCTGGTGCATCATGCGCGCGTGCGGCGTAAAGACGAAATGGTGATCTTCTGCTGGAATTTGCCCTGCCATTTTTGCGGGCGAACAACTGGCGGACATGGCCGTCCGCGTTCCCGGGCAGCAAGGGATTGCGCCCAGACGTTTTGAGCCACATCAATAATCACTTTACTCCTTTGCGCGGTGTTCTCAGAGTATAGGCGTGTCTGCTGCCACTGATACCACCAGATTTGGAACATCCCCGCAGGAAACCTCCCCGGAGATTGCAGTCTGGCCCGAATTTGACGCCGCACTCCGGCGTTCACAGAATTATTTGTTGAGCATCCAGAAGCCCGAGGGCTACTGGGTGGGCGAACTCATGGTGGATTCCACACTCGTCTCGGATACGATTTCCTACCATCACTGGAATGGAAAGGTGGACGAACGCTGGCAGCGCAAGGCGGTCAATCACATCTTCTCGATGCAATTGCCGGACGGCGGCTGGAACATTTACCACGGCGGCCCGGCAGAGGTGAACGCCACCATCAAGGCCTATCTCGCACTCAAGCTCGCGGGCGTGGCTGTGACCGATTCGCGCATGTTGAAGGCACGCGAAATGGCGCTCAATCTCGGTGGCGTGCCCCGGATGAACACGTTCTCCAAGCTCTATCTCGCGCTGCTTGGTCTGTATCCTTGGAAGTATGTGCCGACGATTCCATGCGAAGTCCTGCTCATCGGCAAATGGTTTCACGTGAACTTCTGGGACATGAGCAACTGGTCGCGCGCCATGCTTGTGCCGCTTGCCATCATCAACCACTTCAAACCCACGCGCCGTCCAAAGAACGACGTCAACCTCGACGAGCTTTATCCGCACGGTTTCCACGAGCGCGATCTGGCGCTCGCTCCGGACCCGGACAAGGTTTCGTTGCGCAACTTTTTCCTGTGGCTGGACCGGCTCCACAAGTTCGCCGAAGTCTTCGCACAAAATGGAATTCATCCTTTCCGCAAGAGCGCCCTTAAGAAGTGCGAGAACTGGATGCTCGAACGCTTCGAGGGCAGCGACGGTCTCGCAGCAATTTTCCCCGCCATGCTCAACGCGCTTATCGCACTCAAAGCGCTGGGTTACACGGATGATCACCCTGAGGTTCTCCGTGCCGCGCGCGAATTGAAACGCCTCGAACACGAGGATGCCACGAGCGTTCGCATCGAACCTTGTTTCTCACCCGTCTGGGACACCGCCATAGTGACCATCTGCCTGCGCGAATCCGGCATCTCAGCAGATCATCCCAAACTCAAACGCGCCGCCGAGTGGCTTATGGAAAAGGAAATCCGATTCAAGGGTGATTGGATTCACAAGAACCCCGCCAAGGTCGAACCGAGCGGCTGGGTGTTTGAATACAGCAACGCCTGGAATCCCGACGTGGACGATACGGCGATGGTGTTGCTCGCGTTGCGTCAGGTGCCGACGGACAATCCCGCCAGGCGCGACGAATGTTTTGAGCGCGGGTTAAAATGGATGATGACGTTCCAGTGCAAGGATGGTGGCTGGGCGGCGTTCGACAAGGATTGCACGAAAAACATTCTGGAAAAAGTTCCATTCGCCGATCACAACGCCATGCTCGATCCCGAGTGCGCCGACATCACCGCGCGTATCCTTGAACTTCTCGGTTACGAAGGCTGGAGTGCAAGCAACCGCCAGGTGGCCGACGGATTGGATTATATCCGGCGCCAGCAGGAGACGGACGGCTCGTGGTATGGCCGCTGGGGCGTGAATTACATTTACGGCACATGGCAGGTTCTGCGCGGACTGGCCGCCATGAGGATAGACATGAACCAGGCCTGGATACTCAAAGGCCGTGACTGGTTGGAGAGCGTTCAGCACGTGGACGGCGGCTGGGGCGAACGCTGCAACACCTACGACGATCCCGTGTTCAAAGGGCGCGGGCCGAGCACGGCATCGCAGACAGCGTGGGCGCTCATGGGCCTGCTTGCATGTGGCGATCCGAGTCGCGCAAGCATCCGTCGCGGCTTCGAGTATTTGATCCGCACGCAAAACGCTGACGGTTCATGGACCGAGGATGAAATCACCGGCACCGGTTTCCCGAAAGTTTTTTATCTCAAATACGACATGTATCGCAACGCATGGCCGCTGCTGGCGTTTGCAACGCATCGTCAGTTGATCGAGCACAAACAACCCGGCACAAGACCCGAAGTGGATCGAGACTTGCAAACGATGACGAGCGCCGCCCTCAACGGCAACGGCCATTTCGCAGCCGCCACTCGAACGGAAACGAGATAAACTCCAGCTTGCCCAACCGTAGCAAGCGAAAGGCTGGCATCTTGCAGTTGGTTTTTGTGATACCTTTCGCACGTTGAAGAAACGCCTGCTCATCACGTTCGTTGTCGCCGTCGTTACGACGACTGTCATCATTTGCTTCACGGAATGGCGTGGCTATCACCGCGCTTTGTATCAAGGCCGGCATGCGCGGGATTGGGCGATGGATTATGCCTCGCCGCTCGACACAAACAAACGGGATCGGGCGGCGGAGGCTTTGCGTGCGCTCGGAATCAATGCCGTTCCCGCGCTCATTGAACTGCTTCACACACGCGACCGTGCCTACGAGAAACCGCTTGCACAAAATGTCAGCCGGATGCCGTTTGAGTTGAGAACCAATCTGCTCGCGCATTTCCCGGTTGGAACTTCATGGGGCAAACGATTCGCAGGTGCAACGGCTCTGGGATTCCTGGGCACAAACGCGAGCGCGGCGATTCCCGATCTTCTCGAAACGCTTGACGACCCGGCTGGTCACATCGGCTGGGCGGCGGCTGCCGCGCTGGGGAAGATTGGATCCAACGCCGTACCGGCATTGATTGGTCTTGCCTCAAGTCCCGATGCAGAACGGGCGCACAAGGCAATCTATGCATTGGGCATGGCCGGGCACAGCGCAGGTTCGGCAACACCGGTCCTGTTAAACGCGCTCCTCAATACAAAT
>CAYSDO010000466.1:0-3133 GCA_964429665.1 uncultured Bifidobacterium sp. | reverse complement strand
AAACTTGAAACTCGTCGCATGTCTTTTCTGACCGAGATCGAACCGCTGAAGGCCACGGCCTTGAATGAACTCAAAGCCGCGCCCGACCTCGCTACCTTGGAACAAACCAAGGGCGCATGGATAGGGCCGAACGGCAAGTTCACCGCGCTGATGAAACAACTCGGCACGCTCTCTAAAGAGGAAAAGCCCGCCGCCGGCAAACTCATCAACGCAGCCAAGCAGGAACTCGAAGCCGCGCTGGCCGCCCGCCGTGAAGAGCTGGAGTTGAAAGCCGCGCTGCCGAAAGAGCCGACTGATTTCACGCTGCCCGGACGCCGCCGCGTGCTCGGTAAATTGCATCCACTCACGCAGGTCACCGATGACATCGTCCGTGCCTTCCGCAAGATCGGTTTCGCCGTCGCCGATGGGCCGGAGATCGAGGACGAGTATCATTGCTTCGATGCGCTCAACACGCCCGCCGATCATCCCGCGCGCGATTCGCAGGACACATTCTATCTCGCCGACAACGCGCCGCACGCTTCTCCCTCTCCTGGGGGAGAGGGTCGGGGTGAGGGCGGACGTTTATCACTTCTCCTTCGGACACACACCTCGTCCGTCCAAATCCGTGTGATGAAATCTCAGCCGCCGCCGGTGCGCATCATCGTGCCGGGCCGCGTCTATCGCCGCGACAACGCCGACGCTACGCACAATCCCACGTTCCACCAGATTGAAGGGCTTTACGTGGACAAGAACGTCACCGTGGGTGACCTCAAGGGCACGGTAGAATTCGTCTTCCGCGAACTCATGGGCAGCGACGTGAAGATCCGTTTCCGGCCGCACTATTTCAGCTACACCGAGCCGAGCTACGAGATTGATTTCACTAACGCGCTCGTCAAGAAAATGGGCAAGGACTGGTTGGAAATCGCTGGTTGCGGCATGGTGAGTCCAGTGGTGTTTGAGAATGTCGGCTATGATCCAGTCGTGTGGACCGGCTGGGCGTTCGGCTTCGGCATCGAACGGATTGCAATGTTGCGCTACGGCATCAACGACATCCGGCTCTTCTACGAAAACGACGTGCGGTTCTTGAAACAGTTTTAACGCGATTAAATCCGGTGGGGCGAGCGTCCGCGCGAGCCGCAATTGAATGTCCCTAAAAATATACATCGAGACGACGATCCCGAGTTTCTATTTTGAAACCCGGCGAAACGTCGAATGTGTCTCCCGCCGAAACTGGACGCGGCGTTGGTGGGACGACCAACGTCACGAACACGAACTGGCCACCAGCCTTATTGTCCGCGATGAATTGAGCGATCCGAAATATCCCGAAGCCAAGCGCCGCAATGCGCTGGCGCTGCTGGATGAACTGCCCGTGCTTGACCTCCATCCACACATTGACGAAATAGTCCAGACCTACGTTGAGAACCTGCTGATGCCGCAGCAACCGACCGCTGACGCCATCCATCTCGCCCTCGCCTCGTTTTATGGCTGCGATGTGTTGCTGACGTGGAACTGCGTTCATCTGGCCAACCCGAACAAGTTCGGGCATATTCAAAAGGTAAATAAACGGCTGGGACTGACCGCACCGGCGGTTATCACCCCGCTGGAACTGTTGGGAGAATTGCCATGAAAACCCATACCGACGAAGCCGTGACCGAAGTGCGCGCCGCTCGCAAATCGCTGTGCGACCGCTTTGGCAATGACCCGCGCCGCCTGCTCGCCCATCTGCGCGCCGAGCAACGCACTTATCGTGGGCGCGTTATCAAAAGCTGGGCCGAACTTGAACCTATCTCGACCTTGCGCGAAACGCCGCCAACAAAATCAAAGGGCGGAAAATGAACAAAGTTCCTCGTTACGACCAACTGATGAACCCAGTCATGCAGGCATTGCGTGACTTGGGTGGTTCAGGTTCTGTGGATGAAATATATGAAAAAGTTGTTGAGAACTTGAAATTGTCTGAAGAGGTTTTGGCTGTTCTTCATGACCCGGAAACAAGCAACCGGACGGAAGTGCAATATCAATTAGCTTGGGCATACACCTATTTGAAAAAGTATGGATTGCTGGAAAGCTCAAGTCGTGGAATTTGGACATTGGCCAAAAAGGCGGAATCGGTCACGCAAGTAGATTCAAAAGCTGTCCAAAGATTTGTTCGGGAAGCTGCTCGTAAAAACCGTGAATTACGAACAATTAAACCGTCGCAAGATGAAAGCGTGCAAGAAGGTGAAGCCCCCGAAGAAGTTCAGTCTTGGAGAAGCGCGTTGCACAATGTTCTAACAAAAAAGATGTCTGCGAGTGCTTTTGAAAGGCTTATCCAACGCCTGCTTCGCGAGTCTGGTTTTATTCAAGTCGAAGTCACCGGCCGAAGCGGTGACGGTGGCATTGATGGCAAAGGCATCGCTCGCATCCACGGATTCATGAGCTTTCATGTTGTGTTTCAATGCAAGCGGTGGCAGGGCGTTGTGGGTTCGGGCGAAATCCGAGACTTTCGCGGGGCTATGGTCGGCCGCGCAGACAAAGGGCTTTTCATTACGACCGGTTCATTTTCTCGTGATGCACTCAAAGAAGCTGTTCGTGACGGCGCGCCGCCGATTGATTTGATTGACGGCGATCAGCTTGCCGAGAAGTTGAAGGATTTGAAATTAGGAGTTGTCACCGAGTTGATTGAAAATGTTTCGGTGAACGAAGATTGGTTCAAAGCAATTTAATTTTCTGCAATGAAAGTCACCCTTAACTGGCTCAAACAATACGTTGATTTCAACTGGTCGCCCGAGGAATTGACCGAGCGGCTCACCATGCTCGGCCTCGAGGTCGAAGGCGTGCAGAAGATTTCCGCCGCGTTTGACGGCATCGTCGTGGCGCAGGTCATCACGCGCGACAAACATCCCAATGCCGACAAGCTTTCCGTCTGCCGCGTGAACGACGGCAACGGCGAACGCCAGATCGTCTGCGGCGCGCAGAATTTCAAGGCCGGCGACAAAGTGCCGCTCATCCTGCCCGGCGCGTCGCTGCCGTTGAAGCCCGGCGACAAAGAGCCGTTCACCATCAAGGTCGGCAAAATCCGCAGCGTGGAATCGCACGGCATGTTGTGCTCGCATGAGGAGTTGCTCCTTGATCCAGAAGCCATCGGTCACAAGAAGGAAGACGGCCTGCTTATCCT
>CAYSDO010000465.1:0-3142 GCA_964429665.1 uncultured Bifidobacterium sp. | reverse complement strand
TTTTGTATTTATCGTAAAGTCGGGTGTGCCGGTTCTCCAGACTCACGTCCTTGCCCGCGATCCATATATGTTTCACGTTTGAGCGGATGTCCAGAATGTCACCGTCTGCTGCAAACAACGTGGCGTCTTTGCCGGTTTCAATGGAACCCAACCGCTCGCCCATGCCTGCCATCTGTGCCGGGTAAAGCGTGAGTGACTTCAGTGCTTCGTGCGACGAGAGGCCAAATGCCACCGCTTGGGCAGCCGCGTAAGGCATGTTTTTGACGAGCGATGCACCGCCGCCAGTAAACGCGACTTTCACCCCAGCTTTGCTCAACACACCAGGGGCGGCAAAATTGACGGCATAACCATCCGTCTCACGTTGTGGCAGCGTGAATGTGTGGCTGAAGACGACGGGAATGTTGTTTGTGGCGAGCAGATCTGCAACGCGCCACGCATCTAATCCGCCGGCGAGAATCATCTTCATGCCATTTGTCGAAGCCCATGAGACTGCCGCACGAATCTGTCTAACGTCATCGGCATGAATGGTCATTGGGGTTTCTCCACCAACTACTGGCAGCATCGCTTCCCACGCGGGCACAATGTTGAAAACATTCGTGCCTTTCCTGGCTTTGGCGTAAGCTCTCGCCTCGGCGAAGAAATCGTCCAACTCGCGCAATTTCTCGCGTCGCTCCTTGTCCTGGTCTTCGAGTGATTTCCATTTCGCCGGGTTGCGTGACTTTTCCTTCGGCGTCGTGTCCAGTCCAGCCCCCGGCCAATAGACATGCAGTGCGATGCTCTTCTTGACCACCATTTGCTCGGTCGTCCAGCCGTCCGTGGCCAGAAGTCCGGATTGACCGGCGATCACACTTCCTGCCGGTACCGGTTCAAAGTGTGTGATGCCATTGGCTCGTGCCACTGGCAACAGTTCTGAATCAGGATTCACCGCGAGCCACGAATAAACATCCGGCGTGTAATCCCCAGCCTCGCGCACATCCGCAGTGGAACGCACAGCGTCAATTTCCACCAGGCCAAGGTCGGTGTTCAACGCGATCATGCCGGGGTAGAGATGCAATCCTCCAATGGAAATTGTCTTTGCGTCACCAGCGGAAAGGGATTTACCCACGGCGGAAATCTTCCCGTCACGCAACAGCACCTGACCATTCGTGATCGTGTCGCCTGAAACCGTATGAACCGTTGCTCCGGCCAGAAGAAGCAATTCTGCGTGCAGGGTCGTACAATTGAGCAGACCAGCATAGGCCAAAGCTATGAACACACGTGCGCAAATCTTGAATTGTAAATCGTAGATCATATCAATGCGCTCCCTCGTTCATGCAGTGACGCTCGTGGCCGTCAAATTGATGCTCCAGCGACACCCGAAAGAACGACCCGTCATCATTGCCTCCTCCATCACCCCCGCCGCCACCGCCGAGTTTTGCGAGTTTCTTCGCCTTCGCGATCAAGTCCTCGCGTTCCCGCTTGAGCGCGTTGGCTCGCTTGATGGCTTCCTCGCGATCAAAGTATTTCTTGCCGTCAATCCACGTCTGTAACACCACACTCTTTGAATCCAGAGGATTGCCAGACCACAACACGAAGTCTGCGTCCTTCCCGGGTTCGAGCGAGCCTACGCGTTTATCAATGCCTAGTTGTTTCGCGGCATTGATGGTCACGAACTTGAGCGCTTCCTCCTCCGGCGTGCCGCCGAACTTTACGGCCTTTGCGGCCTCTGTGTTCAACCGCCGCGCAAGGTCGGCTGAATCCGAGTTGAATGAAACCAACACCCCGCGCTCGCGCATGAGTGAACCAGCAAACGGGATTGCATCGTAAACTTCAAATTTGTAAGCCCACCAGTCGGCGAAGGAGGATGCGCCCGCGCCATGTTTCGAGATCTCATCGGCAATCTTGTAGCCTTCGAGTACATGTTGGAGTGTCGCCACCCGTACGTTGAAACTCTCCATGACCCGGAGGAATGCAAGAATTTCGTCCTGCCGATAGCTGTGGCAGTGGATGAAGCGCCTGCCTTCGATGATTTCTCCGATGGCTTCGAGTTCCAGATCGCGTTGGGGTGGCAAGCCGCCGTTCCTTTTGAATTGCTCCCACTCCTGCAGATATTGTTGCGCAGCCGTGAACCGATTTCTATAGAACGTCGGCACGCCCATGCGTGATTGTGGAAAGCGCGTCGTGAACTTCTCGCCCCAGTTGGATTGTTTCACGTTCTCGCCCAGCGCGAACTTGATGCCCGGCGGCGCGTCCTCAAACTTCATTTCCTCCGGACTCGCGCCGTCGCGCAGCTTGATGATCTGGTTCTGTCCGCCAACCGGATTAGCCGAACCGTGTAGCAGGTTGGCCGTGGTCAGACCACCGGCCAGTTCGTCCTGAATGTTTCGCGTTTCGGAATTCACCACGTCGCCGATGCGGCACATCGCAGTGGAGGGCAGGGTGGGTTCGTTCACCGCGCCGAGAATCGCAGCGTGACTGTGGGCGTCAATCAAGCCCGGCGTGACGTGCTTGCCCTCGCCATCGTATGTCAGAATCGCGCCGTCGAATTCAGCATCGCCGCCGTGGCTGACTTTCAGAACTTTTCCACTCCGAAACTGAACGATGCCGTTTTCAAACTTTCGGCTTGGGCCGCACGTCCAAACAGTCACATTCCTCACTTGCAGCGTGTTTCTATCCAGATTTCGTCCAAAATTCGTGATTGCTCCGCGTCCTTCCATCGGACTTCGCGCCACACGCTTGCTTTGAAGCTTCTTTAGTTCGGCGACCTTCTTTTCATTCTCTGCTTTGTCTTTCGCTTCCTTGTCTTTGTCCGCTGAGTCATCCTTCTTCGCCTCTTCTTTGGCAGATTGAACGTGGTAGTTTCGTCCGTCCACCCACACTTCGCGTACTTGCGCCTCGGGATCGAAATAGCCTTTGCCGTCCACGATGGTCAGATTTGCGATCTTGCCCGGCTCAATCGTGCCGAGTTGTTTGTCCATGCCGCAAAGCTTTGCTGGTACAGTCGTGAGTGCCGCAAGCGCGTCATCCTCGGACAAACCACGATCCATAGCCTGTCTGATGTTCTTGCGGAATGCCTTTTTGTCCGCGAGCGAATAGGTGGTGAGCGCGATGTCGAGTTCCTGCTGTCGCAGCAATGCGGGATTTTCGGAAGCCCAATCCCACG
>CAYSDO010000464.1:0-3189 GCA_964429665.1 uncultured Bifidobacterium sp. | reverse complement strand
TTCGATGGTGCTGAGGAGTGTGTCGTTTTGTCCGGGCGATCCCTTGGTGCTGGCAGCGTCGAGCGAGACGAAGTTCTGGCCCATCAAGCCGGCGAAATCAATCTTGGCGATGGTGTCGGTTTTCACGGGCGCATCGGCGCGCAGACGCATGGTGATCTTGACCTTCACGCCGTTCCCGGATTCTGTGAGGCCGATCTTTTCGACGCGGCCCACTTCGACGCCAGCCATTTTAACGCGGTCGCCGAGTTTGAGTTCCTTGGCGGAATTGAACAAGGCATGGATGCGGATGCCGTGTTGGAATTTTTCAAAGCCGCCGATGGTGAACATGATGATGAAGGCCGCGAGCGCGACGAGCGCGACGAACAGGCCGAGCCGGGTTTCGAGTGTGTTTTTCATAGTCGAATCATTCGAGGTTGAAGTCTGCGTTGAGGAAATTCTGGATGACGGGGTTGTGGCTGCGCTTGATTTCGTCAGGCGCGCCGATTGCGATGATGTTGCCCTCGTTAATGACGGCGATGCGATGGGCTATGCCGAACGCGAGGTCGCGGTCGTGCGAGACGACGAGCGAAGTGACGCCGATGCGGCGGTTGAGGTCCCGGATTTCGCGTCCAATCACCACGGCGGACACGGGATCAAGCTCGCTCGTGGGCTCATCATAAAGGATCAGTTGCGGCTCGATGACGAGGGCGCGTGCGATGGCGACGCGTTTCTTCATGCCGCCGGAAAGATCACCGGGCGACTTGTCCTCCGTGCCCTTGAGTCCGACGACTTCGAGTTTCTCTGAGACGATGCGGGCAATTTCCCCGGGTGTGTTCAGATTGTGCTCGCTGAGATAGAGCCCCACGTTTTCGCCGACGGTGAGCGAATTGAGCAGTGCACCGGACTGAAACACGAGAGCCATGCGGTGTTTGTCCATGACCCCATCGGCGAGGATGGATTCGCCGTTGATGAGTATTTCGCCCGCATCTGGAGTCTCGAGACCGATGACGTGTTTGAGCAAAACGCTTTTGCCGCTGCCGCTCGGGCCCATCAGGACGAAAATTTCACCGGGGCGGACTTCCAGGTCAATGCCCTTGAGCACTTCCTGCCCGCCGAAGCTGCGGCGGAGTCCGCGCACCTGAACGCTGACGCCCTTTGAATTTTGTTGGGTGGCGTTGTTCATCAGTTGAGGTGGAGCAAAAGAAGAATGCGTGTGAGGACGTAATCGAAGATCACGATCAGCACGATGGAGTTGACGACGGCCTTGGTGACGGAGCGCCCGATGCCGCGCGGGCCGCCGCGTGTGACAAGGCCCTGATGGCAGGAGACGGTGCCGATGATGAGCGCGAAACAAAAGCTCTTGAAGACGCCGTGTGCCACGTCATCCAAGTCAACGAGTTCGTGCAGCGTGGAGAAGAAGGACCGGAACGGAATATCAATCTCTGCCGTGGCGGCTGCGACCACCGCACCGCCAAGCCAGCCGACTAGGATGGAAAAAGTCACGAGCATCGGGAGCGCGATGCCGATTGCGATCATGCGCGGCATGACGAGGTAGTGGACGGGATCAATGTTCATCGTGCGCAGGGCGTCAATCTCCTGATAAACGCGCATGGAGCCGATTTCCGCAGCAATGGCCGACCCGATGCGACCTGCGATGAGGATGGCCATCATGATCGGTGCGAGTTCGCGCGCGAGGGAATTGCCGACGAGTCCGCTCACATAATTGGTGAGGCCGCGTTCGACAAGCATCGGACCGGTTTGCAACGCAAGCACGCCACCAAGGAAGAAGGAGAGAACGCAAACCATCAGCAGGCTGGCATTGCCGATTTCGAACAACTGCTCAAAGACTTTTTTCCGTTGACGCCACGCCAGCGGCAGCGCCTTGACCGAGCGCAGGAACAGCAAAAACATTTCGCCAATGTTCTGAAACATAATGGGTGGTCAGTTCGTCGTATTGCCGGTCAAGTTTGTTCTGCTTCCGCCGCCGATGGGAATAAAAAACAATCGCATCTGCCTTGCTTCCGGCGCGGATGAATACTGAAAAAGTCCAAAGAGGAGCGAGCCTTTTTTTGTCGTGGGTGTCCGTTCGGAGCGATAAAGATTCCACAGCAACGAGCGGCTGGAGGCGCGGGTGACGGTGTTGGTTTCCGCGCGCCACACCGACCAGACGGGTGAATAGTTTCGTTCGATGCTTTTGCTGGTGGGGAGAAACGGTTCGAGCGGCGCAAGGAACTGGAGGCGGGAACTGCCGTTGAACTCTTCGCGGCGCGTGAACAGCGGCCAGACATCGGTGCGCTTTTGCGCCCGGCCCGTCTCGGTGTTCTTCTGCTCGGTGTGCGAATAAACGTAAAGGAACAGCCGCGTGCGGGTGCGGTCCAGAGATTCGACATGGATGCGGTTGCGCTTGTAAAGCAGCCACAAAATCCAGTCGCTCTCGCTCGTGGCGTTGGTGGCATGGCTGTAAAACGGCCAGACGCGACGGGTGAATTTCCCTTCGCCATCCGCTTTGACGATGAGCGGCCATGGCGCATCCACCTCGTGGTATTTTTTGCCGCGATCATCCGTGATTGTAACACCGAGCGGAGAGCCGTAGCTGGTAGAGTCTCGTTGTGGCGAGCGCAGGCTGCTGTAAAACGGGAGAAACACTTTCTGGTGCTCAGGATTGTCCGTGCCGATGCCGTTTGTGACGTTGAAATAGAACGGCCACATTAGGAAGCGCCGATCATGGCCCGGGACGGATTCGGAATCACCCCAACTGTTGGTCCTGGTGGTCACGTCCTTGTGTTCGACGCCATAGAACGGCCAGAACTGCCAGCCGCGCAAGCCGTCGCCGAACCGGCGGTGAAAGAACGGATAAAGATAATTGTAGGTGGTGACGTCACCGCTGCGTGCGGTTAGACGGGAATCGGGAAGATCGAGCAATGGACGTTTAGATGCAGGCTCGATGCCGGAACGCCGGACTGTTTTCACGTAGAGAGGCCAGAGTGTGAAATCGATTTCACTTTTGAAAAGTCGTCCTTTGAGCTGGCCGTGGATGGGAAACAGAGCTGTGTAATTCTGCGATGGGTCTTCCGAGCGCTGCTGGAAATACAAAGGAAATAGCGTGAAGCTTTTTTTCTTTTGGTCCGATTGGTTCTGCCCGCCGGAAAAACTGAGGAGCTGGAATAATTGCCAGCGATGTTCCGCCCCAAAGCGATCGAAGGTCAGCCG
>CAYSDO010000463.1:0-3197 GCA_964429665.1 uncultured Bifidobacterium sp. | reverse complement strand
AGCTCCTGAATGGGTTCTTTAAGTCACCAGTGGCAGGCCGGCCTACAGCTCCTGAAGAACTAGACGCGCATTTTGCTAAAAGGCAGTGGTGTCTGGGATTTCAGCTTTTTACGTCATTGCTCCGCCGCTGTGGCGGTTGGTTCGCTAACCATGAGCGGAGATTTGATGCCCGCCTCTGAAATTCACCCGCCCAGGTAGGCACTGCGCACTTTCGCGTTCTGGCGCAAGATAGCGGACTCGTCGTGTAAAATTATTTTCCCCGTCTCAAGCACGTAACCGTAGTGGGAAATTTCCAGCGCCAGATTCGCGTTCTGTTCGACGAGCAGGATGGTGATCCCGTGGGTGCGGTTGATCTCGACGATCTTCTCGAAAATTGTTTTCACCAGCAGCGGTGCAATGCCGAGTGATGGCTCGTCCATCATCAGGAACTTCGGTTTGCTCATCAGTGCGCGACCAATGGCGAGCATCTGCTGTTCGCCGCCGCTGAGTGTTCCGGCAACCTGCTTCTCACGCTCCTTCAAACGTGGAAATGTTTTGAGGACGAGTTCGAGTTCGCTCTGGATGATGTTTTTGTCCCTTTGAAGAAACGCGCCCATCATGAGGTTTTCGTGAACGGTCAGGTTTGCAAAAATCATCCGTCCCTCTGGCACGTGGCAAAGACCAAGCCTGACGATCTGATGCGCAGGCAGGCTGGAAATCTCCCTGCCATCGTAAATGACTTCGCCGGACTGCGGCTTCACCAAACCGGAAATGGCGCGCAAGGTCGTGCTCTTGCCCGCGCCGTTTCCCCCGATCAAGGTCACAATGCTGCCCCGTTTTACAGACAAGGAAATGCCATGCAGCGCCTTGATTGCGCCGTAGCTGACCGAAAGATTTTTGATTTCAAGCATCAGTGAATTAAAAATTAGAAATGCAAAATTAAAAATCAGTCCAGTCCGCCACGCTTTGTCGAAACAATGATCGCTCCAATCACTCGTTTGATTTCATCGGCTTCTTGAATCAACGGATTCAACTCGTCAGTGGAGATCACTTTTGCCGGAGAGAGCAATCGAAGCCGAAGGTGAGTTTCTCTGGCCTCCTTGAGCGCAATACTCATCTTGCTTACGAAGTCCGCTTTGCTTTGCGCCGCCTGGGCTTCCTCAACATTGGAAGGAACGCTCGTGCCGGCGCGCAGAATCTGACTCATCAAAACCCTGCCAACTCCCGGACGTGCATCCAACTTTACGCAAAGCTGAATGATTAAAACCGCGAAATCGAAAGTGCGAACCACGATGTCCTTTGGCGGAGTATTGCCACTGCCACTTGAACTGGAACCCGCATTTTTCATTTTGAATTTGTAATTTTTAATTCGTCTCCAAGATACGCTTCAATTACTTTCGGGTTCGCCCGCACTTCAATTGGCGTACCCTCGGCGATCATCACTCCGTAATCCAGCACGGCGATTCGTTCGCATATGCCCATGACCACCTGCATGTCGTGCTCAACCAAAAGAACTGCGATCTGAAATTTGTCCTTGATGAAGCGGATGAGCTTTGTCAGTTCCGCTTTCTCGGTGGGATTCATTCCAGCTGCCGGTTCATCGAGCAACAGCAGTTTGGGTTTGGTGGCGAGCGCACGCACAATTTCCAGACGGCGCTGGTTGCCGTAAGGCAGGCACTTTGCCTCCTCGTCCCGGTATGACCCGAGATCAAACAGTTCCAACAACTCCATCACGGTGGCGGCCACCTCCTTTTCAGACTCGCGGAAAGCGCGTCCACGCCAGAGCGCGTTGCGCACACCGTGGGGACGGTGCACCTGAACTGCGGCGCGCACGTTGTCAAACACGCTCAGGCTCGGAAACAGGCGGATGTTCTGGAAAGTCCTCGCAATGCCCAGCTTCGTAAGCTGGAACGGTTTTAGCCGCGCGGTGGGGTGTCCGTTGAAGGTAATCGCACCTTTCGTCGGCTGATAAACGCCGGTGATCAGGTTGAACACTGTTGTCTTGCCTGCGCCGTTTGGCCCGATGAGACCAACCAGTTCATTTGCGCCGATTGTCAGGTTCACTTCACCCACCGCCGTCAATCCGCCGAAGCGGATCGTCACCTTGTCCAAATGTAGAAGCGGCATGCTCATGACCTGGCCTGCGCCTTCTTCTGAAACGCGAAGAGGCCTTGCGGGCGCAACAACATCAGCGCGATGATCAGCAGAGAGTAAATAATCATCCGGTACTCGGCAAAGCCGCGGAGAAATTCAGGCAGAACGGTCAGCAGCACTGCGGCGATGATGACCCCAGCCGTGCGGCCCATTCCACCGAGAATCACCATGACCACGTAATCAATCGACTTCATGAAATCAAAACCGTCGGGCTTGAGCACCTGCTTGTGATGGGCGTAAAGCGCACCAGCGATCCCAGCAAAGAACGCCCCGATGACAAACGCAGTGACCTTGTAGCGAGTGGGACTGATGCCCATTGCAGACGCAGCCACCTCGTCATCATGCACTGCAATGAATCCCCGTCCGTAGGTGGAATTGACCAGACATGCGACCACATACACCGTGACCGCTGCAACGCTCATCGCCCAAAACAAGGTGGTTTGTTTTGGAATACCTGTGAGGCCTGTGGCCGCACCAAAAGTATCGGATGTTTGAAAAACCACGCGGATGATTTCGCCGAATCCAAGCGTTACGATGGCCAGATAATCCCCGCGCAAGCGCAATGAGGGCAATCCCACCGCCAGCCCCGTGATTGCCGCTGTCAACCCGCCAAAAAGCATTGCCACAACGAAAAGTGCAATACCCTGAGGACTGTCCGGCGGAGTTGAACCAGAAAATGTCAACGTCAGTCGGGCTGCTGTAAATCCGCCCACGGCCATGAATCCTGCGTGACCGAGACTGAATTGCCCGGTGTGTCCGTTGATGAGGTTGAGGCTGACAGCCATGATGATGCTGACGCCGACATCAATCGCGATGCCGAGGTAGTACCGGTTGAAAGAGGCGGAGAAGCATGAAGCTACAAACGCGACGACAATCGCCAGCAACAGCCATCGTTTTGCGCCGGAGTTCATCACACTTTTTCAGGCTGGATTCGTCCCAGCAATCCGGCGGGTTTGAACAACAAGATCACAATCAAGATGGCGAATGCGATGCCGTCGCGATAATTCGACACCCCCGGAATTCCTCCAGCGAAAGTTTCCAGCAAGCCCAGTAACAACCCGCCG
>CAYSDO010000462.1:0-3198 GCA_964429665.1 uncultured Bifidobacterium sp. | reverse complement strand
CAGGCTATGCGGGAAAGAAGGCGCGACTGGCTGGAAAGATTTTTCCGAATCCGGCTATCATGTCGAACATCTGCTACACCGTGATCGTGGAGAATTGTCAGTGTGTTCACCCGGTCGAGTGGGATTCCGGTGAAGACATTATTACAAAGTTAGTGCCACTGGCGGACATTCCGAAACTGGTCGGTCAGGGAAAAATCCAGCATTCGCTTGTGGTTGTGGCGTTGTATTACCTGGAACTTTGGCAGCGCGGACTCAGCAAGAAGCTGAGGTAGGTGTAATGGCCAGACCCAGATATTCCTGGATTGTTCGATTTTTTACGCTGGAAATCGAAGACGAGCACTCGCTCATGCCATGGCAGGTTGTTTTTGGAACTGCGCAAGAAATTCCTGCACCGTCTCCGTGAACAGTGTTGGGTTTTCCAGGTGCAATCCGTGGGATACGTCCGGCAGTGTCACGCGACGCGCATTCGGGATGGCCTTTTGCATTTCCTCAATCGTGATACGGAAGATGGCCGGGGTGTGCTCACCGTCCAGCAGCAGGGTGGGCGGTTCTATCCCGGCGGCGTGCTGCGGCGTGAACAGAGAATCCGCTCTCATTTCTGCGAGCATTGGCGCCAGAGTGGAAAGATTGTCGAGCATCACTTCCTGTCCGAGTGCCGTGATGCGTTCCGCGCCATTGGTGCCGAGAATGACATTCAAGAATTCGTGCAATGCGTGGACGCGCTGTCCCTGCTTCAACAGTTCAGGGACGTGGGCAGATGCGGCGGCGGCCTCGGCTTCAGCCCGTTTTCCTTCAGCGCTGAACTGCAAGAGTGGGAAGAGGGACGGCTCCGCGAGCACAAGGGATTTGACAAGACCGGGGCGCTGCAATGCCGCCACCGCGCAGAGGGCCGCACCGTAGGAATGACCCACGAGATGTGACGGACCAAAATGTTCCATCACGCCAAGCAAATCCGCGGTGTGTATCGCCGCAGTGTAGCCAGCGTTGTTGGTCGCGCCGTAAAGTGGATAATGCCAGCGACGGCTGTAAGTCACGACGCGATACCTTGCGGCAAGTTTTATCGCGACGCTTTCCCATGATCGAAGGTCTCCGATCGCGCCATGAACCAGGATTATAGTCTGCCCCTCACCGCGCTCCACACAGGCCAGCTCGGTGCCATTGACTTGAAGTGAATTCATACTTTCGGAAGTCGCACCCTTGCGACACCGAAAGCAAAGCAAAAGTCGAGCCCAACAACGACTTGGAACAAAATGCCTTGTGGCGGCTCAAAATTGTCCAACAATCGCGAAACAAAGTTACGACTTGGACACTTTGCCGTCGCGCAACTGCTGTTTGCGGTCCTCTAATTCCGCCTGCAAATCCTTGCGTTCCGACACGAGTCGGCCTTCAAGTTCTTGAACCTTTTCAAACTCGCCCGCTTCGGCGGCTTTACCGATGTCCGCCTTCAGTGCAATCTCTCGTTCAGCGATCTTCGCCTTGTACTTTGATTCCAGATCGGCGATTTGTTTCTTCTGGGCGTCGGTGATCTTCACTGTGGGCGAAGACTTGTCCAATCGTTCCATTGCCAGTTCGTATGCAGATTTCATTTTGTTGTTAAAAGGTAACTGTCCGGTTCACTTTTTCTTCCACGGCATGTCGGGAATGTTTTGGGGAGGCTTCATCGGTGGCGGCTGTGGTCTGGCCATTGCCAGTTCCGGATCGTTGGTGGCCGGTGGACCGCCTTTTGTCGAAGCATCCTTCCGCCAGGAAGCGATGCGCGCCTGCAAGCCGTGATGTTCCGCCCGTGTCTTATCGCCGGACTTCATGTAAAACAACGATAGGTTCGTATGAACCAACTGCTCTTTTGGCTTGAGTTGTTCTGCCTTGTGCCCTTCGGCAATGGCGGCGGCAAAATCACCATTGCGATAAAGCGCCATGCCCAGCGAAAGTTGAGCGTCAAAATGCCCCGGTGCTTCAGCGAGGATCGCTTTCAACTTCTCAATTGCGCTGTCGAACTTGCCCGTGCTGAAGTCAAACATTGCGTCGTCGTATCGTTCTTCGAGTGCCATCAGGTTTCCAGTGGCTGACGCTAGCCTAGTTGAAACAACTGATGCAAGCACGCTCGTGAATCAAAGCGCGAAAACACTGCCAATTCTCAACTTGCCAACCTGCTCACGTGGAATCAGAATCGCCTCAATGCACCCGAGAGGCTCGAACCTTCTGCCAGGAACGGGAAGGTTTGATGCCAAGTGAAGGTGTTTCACCGCATGAAATCATTCGTGCAATTGCAACAGCGACCACCAGTGGATGAAGGGGGTGGCGCCGGCGTGAGACGCGCGGCATTCTCTCTTATCGAACTGCTCTTCGTGATGCTCATCATCATGATTCTGTTCACGGCCATGTGGAGCTTTGGTTCAAAGGACTCACAGGCCAAGCGCAAGGTCCGTTGCCAGGCCGGTCTTCAAAAACTTTTCATCTCGATGCAAATTTATTCTGCCGATTTTTCCGGCAACTTTCCAGTGGTCACCAATGCCACCACGTCCGAAGCCGCACTCGATGTGCTTGTGCCGCGCTACAACTCGGACACGGCGATGTTCATCTGCCCCGGCAGCAAGGACGTGACCCCGACCGCCGGCGAGTCATTGCTCAAGCACAAAATTAGCTATGCCTACTACATGGGCCACCGCTCCACTTCACCATCGTCGTCCGCGTTGATGAGTGACAAGCAGATCAACTCACTCTCGAAGTCGAACTTCCAGCAGGTGTTTTCAACCGATGGCAAGCCACCCGGGAACAATCACCATAAGTTCGGCGGCAATTTTCTATTCACCGACGGTCACACGGAAGAAACATCCGCGCTCTTGAAGTTCGATTTGATCGTGCCGCCTCGTGTGGTGCTGCTGAACCCGAAACCCTGACCTATGAAAATCCAGTGTGTGTGCGGTTCCAAGTTTGCGTTTGATGTGACGCCGGACATGGCCTCGCGGTCCATTCAGTTTGCGTGTCCATCGTGCGCGTTGGATTTATCCACGCACATTAATGCGCTCATCCGTCAGGAACTTGGCGTTGCTGCTCCGCCTCCTGTGGGCAGGACAGGCGCACCCGTGGCGACACTTCTCACAAATGCACCTGCTGCCCCGGTCGTGGCAAGCGCGCCACCCTCGGTGGAAATCGCGCTTCCGCCACCACAACGTCCGCCTGCCGCACAATCGCCGCACC
>CAYSDO010000461.1:0-3216 GCA_964429665.1 uncultured Bifidobacterium sp. | reverse complement strand
CCTAACTGGTTCGCGCGCCTTTGAATTCAAACAGCGAATTCACCGACGAATTGCTCTGGATCCGCTTGATCGCCTCACCCAGCAAACCCGCCACCGTCAGCGTCGTTATCTTTATGCCCCGGATTTGCGGGCGGGAGACGGTATCAGTTGTAATCAGTTCGTCAATCTTCGATTTTCGCAATCTTTCGATACCTGTGGTGCTCAGGATCGCGTGGGAGACGCAGGCGATGATCTGTTTGGCACCCTTCTTTTTAAGGAGTTCCGCCGCCTGCGTAAGCGTGCCTGCCGTCTCGGTAAGGTCGTCCACGAGCAGCACATTTTTTCCGCGTACCTCGCCAATGACGCCCATGGATTCAACTTCCGTGGCGCTCTTGCGGCGTTTTGCCACGATGGCCAGGCTGGCATCGAGGGTTTGCGAATAGGCGTATGCCATTTTCAATCCGCCAACATCAGGGCTCACTACGACGAGGTCGTCGAGTTTTTTCTTTCGCAGATACTCATACATGACGGGGGCGGCGTAGAGATGATCCACGGGGATGTCAAAGAAGCCCTGAATTTGTTGAGCGTGCAAATCCATGGTTAGAATGCGATTTGCTCCGGCAGCAACGAGCAGATTGGCGACAAGCTTCGCGGTAATCGGGACACGCGGTTGGTCCTTGCGATCCTGCCGGGCGTAACCGTAGAGCGGGAGCACCGCGGTAATTCGGGCCGCACTTGCGCGTCGCAACGCATCCATCATGATGAACAATTCCATCAAGTTGTGATTGGTGGGCGGTGACGTGGGTTGGACGACGAAGACCTCCTCACCGCGCACGTTCTCGTCAATCTTCACAAACGTCTCGCCATCGGGGAAGGGCTTGACGGTACACTTTCCGAGTTTGATTCCGATGTAATCGCAGATGGCGTTGGCCAGCGGCAGATTGGCGTTTCCACTAAATACTTTCACAGGGCAATGAGGTTCGGGTTTGGAATAAAAAATCGCCCGTCAAACCGGGCGAAAATCAGGAGCAGACTTTATCAATGAATGAATGATGTGCAAGACGTATTTGCCTTCTTGCAAAATGCCCGAATCTGGTTTGGCTCCCGTTGAAGCAAATTCGAGAAATCAGCCCACGTCCGCTCACAGAATCGTAGCGTGGCTCCAGATCAGCCGGCGTGTCGTGGAGGGGGAAAGCTTGAATTGCTCTCCGATGCGCTCACCTTCGATCCAGAAAATTTCTCCGGAAGCTGTTGTTGCGAGGACGAGTCTGCGACGTTCCGCCACAGGAATCTTCCGATTCGTGAACCAGTCTTGGAGTTTGACGGAGCGCTCCATCCCGATGGGCTGGAAACGATCTCCAGCTTGCCAGTGCCGCAGAACTATCCGGCTGCCGACTTTGTCCGCGTCGAAGATCTCTGTTCCCTTGCGGCGAGTGCCAAGGATATGTCCGTGTAACGAGGTTCGTTGCCATTTGATCAGACCTTTGCCAAAGGCAATTTGTCCTGACGCATCATTCAAGGTTGCAGAGTATTGATGAGTTCGGAATCGTTCACTGCCGACCTTCCTCAAACTTACTTTGCCCATACCGTCGTGAACTATTGCCGAACCCCGGCGGATGATCACCGGTGTGCCGGGTGACTGGCGTAAAGTTTCCACAAGGTCGAATCCCGCTTCCACACCAGCAGAGCGGAGCTGGATTCTGAGAATGCGTCGTTGCACTGCTATGGCGAGCTTGGAAAAGCCGGGCCTGTTTTTTTTTAACCATTGGGTCGCGGCTTGTTCTACGAATGCGGCGTCGTCCCGCGTAATTTCCATCGTGCGCAGGACGGTGCTGTTCACCGCTGGTTCAAATCGCCGGCGGAGCAGAGGCAGCAACTCACATCGGATGCGATTTCTCAAGATCTCAGAACTGGCGTTTGAGGTGTCTTCCCGGAAACTGATTTTGTTCGCGCGTGCAAAGGCGAGCAATTCTGTCTTGCTGACGTCAAGCAAGGGACGAATCAGTTTCAATCTGGGATCGGCAGGCGAATCGTTTTGCCATTTCATTCCTCCAATACCGTCGCTTCCAGCGCCGCGCAGCACGCGCAGGAAGAATAATTCCACCTGGTCATCCGCGTGATGGGCCAGAGCAACACATCGTGCTCCAATTTTGCGCGCGGTGCGGGCGAGGAATGCGTGCCTTAGTTCGCGTGCCGCCATTTCGACTGACGCCTTGTTCTTGGCCGCGTGTGACTTTACGTCAGCGCGCTCGCAATCAAATGGCAGTCCCAGACGGTTCGCAGTGAGTTTGACAAGTCGCTCGTCCGCGTCGCTGTTGCGTCCCCGGAGTTGGTGATTGAAGTGCGCGACGGAAAGTTTCCATTCGTATTTTGGTGTGAGCCTGTTGAGCACGTTTAGCAATACCATCGAATCCAGACCGCCCGAAGTGGCGACGAGCACCCCATCGCCCTTGGCCAGAAGCGCGCGGGAACGGATGGTCTCTTCTACTTTCTGAAGGAGCGTCGTCACATGGATATGCTACCGCCGCCTGAGAAAACGGAGCAAGAGGATTGAGGGCGTAAGAAAATTGCACCGCAGAGGGTTGGTAACCAGCGACGAAATGAATGTAACAACGTGCGATTCGTCTCAATTGCTCGTTTGACAGCAGATAGAAATGAACTAATCATTGCCATTATGAAAACAATCGCATTGCTCGCATCTCTTATCGCCATGACAACCATCGCCGCCAGCGCCGAATCCATCTACGACATCAAGTTGAAGGACATTGACGGCAAAGACACCACGCTCGCCGCCTACAAGGGCAAGGCCGTCCTCGTCGTGAATGTCGCTTCCAAATGTGGTCTCACGCCCCAATACAAGGGACTCGAGGCGCTCTACCAAAAATACAAAGACAAGGGCCTCGTCGTGTTGGGTTTTCCGTGCAATCAATTCAACGGCCAGGAGCCGGGCACGAACGAAGAGATCAAACAATTTTGTTCCAGCAAATACAACGTTACGTTTCCGATGTTCGACAAGCTGGACGTTAATGGCGACAAGCGCCATCCACTTTACGTCACGCTCGCTGGCAAAGACTCGCCGTTTCCTGGTGACATCAAATGGAATTTTGGGAAATTTCTCATCGGCAAGGATGGCAAAATCCTCCATCGCTTTGAACCGCGCACCACGCCGGATTCCGAGGACGTGACCAAAGCAGTCGAAGCCGCGCTCGCTTCCAGGTAATCATCTCCTGTTTGAAG
>CAYSDO010000460.1:0-3216 GCA_964429665.1 uncultured Bifidobacterium sp. | reverse complement strand
CCCGCGGCTTTGGTTTCGTGACCATGAGCAGCGCCGAGGAAGCCCAGAAGGCCATTGACGGCATGAACGGCAAGGACATGGACGGTCGTGCCCTCACAGTCAACGTTGCCAAGCCCCGCGAAGAGCGTACGGGCGGTGGTGGTGGCGGCGGTCGTCGAGAATACGGCGGCGGCAGTGGCGGTCGTAATCGCTATTAATCCGATCTTGGATTTCATGGCGGGGTTCGGGTGAGCCGAACTCCGCCTTTTCATTTTGTGACTCCCGTCGGCCGGTCGGCTGGATGTCATGCTTCGTCCCAGACGGGTTTGCTTCAGCACATGAAAGAACAACACATCGAAGTCGAAGGCCGGGTCAAAGTAGTCCTGCCAGGAACAACATCCTTCGCTATAAACTATCACTGGAATACTGAACCGTTATCTGTTCACAAAGAAATCCAACAGAGTTTCAAATTCAATGCGCTGAATCTCGCGTAACAGCGCCCTCTGCGCCTCGCTCCCTTCCTTCTCTGCTTCTTCGCACGCATCCACAAAAGCGCACGCATCCCATGCTCCGCCGGGCATCACCTTTTTGGCTGATTCAGACGACGTGCGATGAATTAAAAACTCGCCAACACGTTTTGAAATGGTCGCAAATGCCGGGTGATTCCCGACTCGACGCCACCAGTATTTCGAGTTCCAATAATCAGGTTCGCGCCGGTGCATCATGGCGTGCAGAAAACTTCCGTCGGCACTCGCAATGCCTTGGGACAGTTCGTGCGAAGCATCGAGATGATCGTGCCATAGCAACAAAAGCGAACACACCAGAGCACGACGCTCGCCTGCAAGTCCCGAGCCCTGAGCAACAACCTCGATCTTTTTAATCAATTCATCCCTACCCATGACAATGGTCCGCTTTTCAGGCCCAAGCGACGCGGGCTGCGTCGTGGTGAATAGTTGAAGAAAAGGATTATTGTTTGTAGCCGACATGTTTCGAGCTTGGAGGTGGCTTTGGCGATCTGCAAGCGCTTCTGACAACCATATCCAACATTGCCGTGCCGGTTTGCACCGCTAAACTTTGGCCATGCAGAAGACTTTGCTCACGTTTGTGGATGACATTTACGAAGACCTGGAGCTTTGGTATCCAAAGTTGCGTTGCGAGGAGGCAGGCTACGGCATGCGCCTGGCCGCGCCTGAACTCAAAACCTACAAAGGCAAGCATGGCTACCCGGCCAAATCCGATTTGTTGATCAAGGACGGCAATAGCATGGATTTCTGCGGATTGATTGTGCCCGGTGGTTTCATGCCCGATAAATTGCGGCGCGATCCCAAGGTGCTTTCTCTCACGCGCGAGTTTTTTGAACAGGGCAAACTCGTTGCGTTCATCTGCCATGGCGGCTGGATTCCAATCTCAGCAAAGATTCTTAAGGGCAGACGCGTCACCGGTTCGCTGGGCATCAAGGACGACATCGAAAACGCCGGCGGCATCTGGCTGAATGAACCGGTGGTCGTGGACGGTAACTTGATTTCCAGTCGCACTCCGCTTGATCTCGCGCCGTTCGGCAAAGCGATGGTGGATTTCCTCGATCGCAACACCCGCTGACATGGCACATCACCACCCAGCCGAGGACCCGACGTTCACCGCGCGCAAGCGACCCACGATGGAAGTGGTTCGCCGCGTCGCGGTTTACCTGCGGCCTTACAAGCTGCTCTCGGTGACTACTGTTCTATGTGCGGTGCTCTCGTTGCTCTCGTCGTTTGCATTTCCAAGGCTCACTGCCTACGCCATTGACGATGTCATTGGCAAAGGCAGGACAGATTTGCTGACTCCAGTGATGCTTGGATTGATCGGTGCGTTCCTGATGCGTGACTTGTTCAACGCCGTCCGCATCCTCGTAAACAATCACTTTGAGCAAAACGTAATTTACGACATGCGCCGTGAGGTCTATGCGCGCTTGCAACGGCTGCCCGTAGGCTACTTCGATCAGCGCGCTTCCGGCGATTTGATGACACGCGTCATCGAGGATGTGAACTCCCTGGAACGTGTGTTGATTGACGGCACGGAACAGGGCGTGGTCGCGCTGGTCGGCGCACTTGGCGTCGGCGCAATTCTGTTCTACACAAATCCGATGCTGGCACTGGTGGCGATGTCGCCAATCCCCATTCTCGCAGGCGGCGCGCTTTGGTACACGCTCACGGCCCACAAACGCTATCGCGCTCAACGCGAAGCATCCAGCGCCATGAACGCGCTGCTCATGGACAACCTCCAAGGCGTCCGGCAAATCAAAGCCTTCGGGCGAGAGGCGCACGAAGACACAAGATTTGCCGATCGGGCGGACGCGTTGCGCAAGGGTACGCTCGGCATCATGCGCGTGTGGGCGATCTACTCCCCCGTGATGGGATTTGTCGGAGCAACGGGCTTTGCGCTCGTGTTGTGGGTCGGTGGGCGGATGGTGATTCATCACGAAATGGAACCGGGCGCCCTCATTGGTTATCTTCTTTACCTCGGCATGTTCTATACGCCAATCGGACAGTTGCATGGATTGAACCAGTTGCTGCAAAGCGGACGCGCCGCTGGCGAACGGGTGTTCGATATTCTCGACGCCACAAAGGAACGCACCGACGGCAAACAGCGACAATCTCTGCGCCAACCAGTGCGAGGTGAGGTGGTTTACGAGAACATCAGTTTTGACTATGCGCCGGACAAACCTGTTCTCCGCAATGTGTCATTGCGCGCCGCGCCGGGTGAAATGATTGCGCTTGTCGGGCCGACTGGCGCCGGCAAGTCTACCATCGTCAATCTGCTCCCTGCGTTTTACGAACCCAGCGCAGGTCGGATACTCATTGATGGTCAGGATGTCAGCAGAACGACCTTGGATTCGTTGCGGTCGCATATCAGCGTCGTAAGCCAGGAGGCGTTTTTGTTCAATGGCACGATTCGGGAAAACATTTTGTATGGAAAGCTTGACGCTGCTGAAGACGAATTGTTGGCCGCATCTCGCGCCGCAAACTGCCACGACTTTATTTCCCATCTACCACAAGGTTACGATTCGCGAGTGGGTGAAAGAGGCGTGAAGTTGAGCGTCGGCGAGAAACAACGCGTCAGCATCGCCCGGGCGTTGCTCAAAAATTCGCCGATCCTGATCCTCGACGAAGCCACGGCCAGCGTGGATACAGCGACCGAACGTTTGATCCAGGAAGCATTGGAACACTTGATGGCTGGCCGCACGAGTTTCGTCAT
>CAYSDO010000459.1:0-3243 GCA_964429665.1 uncultured Bifidobacterium sp. | reverse complement strand
ACACTATACTCAAATAAGCTGTTTACTAACTTCAGGTCACTTCTTCAAAACGATATTCCAAAACTGGGTGGCAGTTGGCTGCCGTTTTGTTTCCTTGTTGGACTGCTACTGAGTTTTCGCAATCCTGCGCTGAAACGGCTGCGCTATTTTCTGCTCGGCACTTTTGTTCTGCTGATGCTCGTGCAGGTGATGGGGCGTACACAACTTTCTGAGGATTCTCCCGATTTCAATTCGGAGAACCTCCTCGTAATCACTGTGCCGTTGGTGTTTGTTTTTGGCTCTGGATTGTTCTTTCTCTTGCTTGAACAGATGAACATCGGCCTCCGACCAATTCGTTACACCGTAATCATCCTGTTCAGTATCATCATGTGTCTCCCGATGATCTTTGCGCTCACCGTGGCAAAGAATGCGCCGTTGACCTTTCCTCCCTACCATCCCTCGCTTATTAAGACCGTCTCCAAATGGATGAAGGAGACCGACCTCATGATGAGTGATACACCATGGGCCGTGGCTTGGTACGGGAATCGTCAGGCAATCTGGCTGACCCTAGATGCCAAGGATGAATTCTATGCCGTTAACGACGGCATTAAGCAGGTGCGTTGTCTTTTTTTTACGCCGCAGTCCTTGGATCGTCGCTTCATTTCCGACTGGGTGCAGTCTGGCAAACAGAGTTGGCCTTTATTCATTCTTGAATTCATAAACCGCCACCAGGTGCCACCATCATTTCCTCTAGTTCACGCACCTCCACCAAACGGCTATCTGCCGTACTTCTTTGTGCTTACGGACCGTGATCGTTGGAGCGTTGAAGGAGGCAAAACCAATCGTGTGGATTTGCCGTCAGCCCAATCCACAGGGACCAAGCCTGCGGATGGTAAATCCAACACCAAGTAACATTGTGAATCCTGGTTTCTTTGACGCCATTGTCATCGGCGGCGGGCCGGGCGGCAGTTGCACCGCCAGCTACCTCGCTCTTGCTGGCAAGCGTGTGTTGCTGCTCGAGAAGGAATTCTTTCCACGCTTCCACATCGGTGAATCGCTGCTTCCCTACAACACCGCCATATTTCGCGACCTCGGCCTGCTGCCGGCGCTTAAGGCCGCTGGTTTCCCGCGCAAGACCGGCGCGCAATTCCATCTCGCCAACGGTGCGAAATCAACGCAGTTCATTTTCAGTCGCGGCGTTTTCACACGCGAACACGAAACGGTCCAGGTTGAGCGAGCCGTGTTCGATCACATCCTTCTCAAACGCGCGCGAGAACTCGGTGCCGACACACGCGAAGGCTGGGCCGTCCAAAGTTTTGAATCGAGTAATGATTGGGTTTACGTCAAAACTGCCGACCCGGATGGGAAGGTTCACTCGTTTCGCGCGGCCTTTCTAATTGATGCAAGCGGACGAGGCAATGTCACTGGCAATCAGGAAAACCTCCGTGTGTTTCATCCGCGCCACAAAAAACTTTCCGTCTTCGGCCACTTCACCGGAGTCCAGCGCGATCCCTGTGATCGTGGTGGTGACACTGTCATCGTCCGGGCGGAAAACAAATGGTTCTGGCTCATCCCCGTCTCGCCGGAGAAGACGAGCCTGGGCCTCGTGATTGACAAGGACGAGTTCGCGCAGGCGGGCGGCGATCCGGAGAAAATCTTCCAGCGTTGGTGTGACTCCACGCCGATGGTCAAGGAGCGGATGGCCAACGCGAGAATCGTCGGCACGCTTCAAACCACGAGCGATTTCAGTTATTTCAACAAACGTTATGTCGGTCACCGGTTGCTGCGTGTGGGAGACGCCGCCGGGTTCATGGATCCGATTTTTTCAGCAGGTGTGTTCCTCGCGATGTGGTCGGGCAAACTTGCCTCCGAAGCTGTGATCGCATCGCTGGGCGCGAACAGCGATGGCGCACGCAGACTGCGCCGCTATGAGAAACGTGTGGATGGTGCGTTGAGGTTTTATTGGCGCATGGTGGAGTATTACTACACCTGGCCTTTCATGGAACTGCTCCTCCAGCCGCGTCCGCATCATCATCTGCCCGACGCCGTAAATGCCGTGCTTGCAGGTGAACTTGAGCCAAGCTGGTCGGTGCGCTGGCGGCTGCGATATTTTTACTTCCTCGTCAAACTCCAATCACGCTTTCCAATTGTGCCGCACCTCCCATTCGGTCCGGCACGCAGAGGCAAAACCGAAACCCACGAGTGCGCGGAGAGTCATTAACGAACCGCGTGGCAGGGCGCGTCACTCCGTGCGCGCTGTTCCCTGTTGCTGCGACGACAGTGCGCGCGGAGCGACGCATCCTGCCTTTGCCTGGCACGAGTGCAATTGTAATTGCGTACTACCTTGCAACCCTTCTCTTGTTCGCAGGATGTTGCTCGGTTCCGCCGCTACCGCCTGCCGATTTGTCCGCTGCTGGCTGGCGTGTCCAGCAAGGTCAGGCAGTTTGGAAACCCACCAGTGCCCGTCCCGAACTTGCCGGTGAGATTCTGTTCGCCACCAATTCAACGGGCGATTGCTTTGTGCAGTTCACCAAATCGCCGTTTACTCTTGCCACAGCACAAATCATGAACGGTTCATGGCAGATTGAGTTCGGAGGCGGCAAACATTCCTGGCGCGGACGCGGCGAGCCGCCTTCGCGCTTTGTTTGGTTTCAACTGCCGCGGGCGTTTTCCAAACAAGACGTGGGCGGCAGTTGGAGTCTTGAGCGCGTGATGACGAACTCGTGGCGGTTGAAGAATCGTCGCACGGGCGAATCACTGGAAGGGCAGTTGATTCCATGAATCGTTTCGCACGCTGGTGTTGGCTGCTGTTGCTTGTTCCTGTGCTCATTGGCGTATTTCGACTGCGGTTCAATGTCGAAGTGCTCGATCTGCTTCCGCGTGGTGTTGCTGCCGTTGAGGGCGTCAAACTTTACCAGCAACATTTCTCCAATGCGCGCGAACTCATCGTCACCATCACCGCGCCGGACAAGGATCAGGCTACAACTGCCGCCCAGGCCATCGCGGAAAAGCTTCGGGTTGAAACGAATCGCATCGCTGAAGTGACATGGCAGCCGCCCTGGCTCGAACATCCGGAGCAAACTGCCGAACTCATCGCGCATCTCTGGTTCAATCAACCGCCGGAAGTTGTTGCCCGGCTGAACGCTCGTCTGGCGGAAACCAATCTTCCCGCTGTGCTCACAGCCACACGCGACGAACTTGCCACGACGCTTTCGCCCATGGAAATTGCCCGGCTCAGTTACGATCCATTCGGACTGACACGCC
>CAYSDO010000458.1:0-3248 GCA_964429665.1 uncultured Bifidobacterium sp. | reverse complement strand
GCGTGGCAAGGAATCCGGTCAACAATGCACCCAGCGTTCCGCCAACTGCATGGACACCGAACGTGTCCAGCGCGTCGTCGTAACCGAACCAACCTTTGACCTTGTAGCAGAAGAACCATGGAATGATGCCCGCGGCAACGCCAATTACCAGAGCGCCGCTTGCATCAATGAAACCGCAGGCGGGCGTCACAACCACCAGACCGGCCACTGCGCCGGAGCAGAAACCGAGCACACTGGGCTTGCCGCGAACAATCCACTCAGCCAGCGGCCAGATGAACGAGGCGACTGCGGTGGCAATCGTAGTGGTCATGAAGGCATTCGAGGCCACACCGTCCGCCGCCACGGCACTGCCGGCGTTGAACCCATACCAACCGACCCAAAGCATGCCCGTGCCGATTGCGCAGAGCACCATGCTGTGGGGCGGCATCGCTTCTTTCGGGAAGCCGAGGCGTTTGCCAAGGATCAAACAGAGAATCAGTGCTGACCAACCGGAAGACATGTGAACAACCGTGCCACCCGCGAAATCAATCGCTTTGATCTTTGCATCCGCATTCCAGACACCATTCATGTATCCGTTAACACCCCAGACCATGTGTGCGAGCGGGAAGTAAACCACCACCATCCAGATGCCGACGAACAGCAGGATGGCGCTGAACTTCATGCGTTCGGCAATCGCACCCAGGATCAACGCGGGCGTAATGATCGCGAACATCAATTGATACATTGAGAACACATTGTGTGATACCCAATAGGCGTAGTTCGTATTGGGAAGCGAATCCACGCCCTTGAGCATCGCAAATTTCATATTGCCGAAGAACGGGCCTGATCCGTCAGCGAACACCATGCTGTAACCGAAGATCACCCAAAGGATCGTCACCAAGCCCGCAATGCCGAAGCATTGGGCGATGACAGACAGGATGTTCTTGCGGCGTACCAGACCACCGTAAAACAGGAACAGACCCGGTAGTGTCATAAACAACACGAGTGCCGAACTGGTCATCATCCATGCGTTGTGGCCGGGGCCGGGGTTTCCAGCAGCTACCGTGGTCAAGCCTTCTGGCATCTTTCCGTCCTTGTCTTTCAATGTCGCGGTCGGATCGGTATTGGCAATGTAAGCCTCAAGTCCGGCGATGCGTTGTTCGATGCTGGGTGTCGGCGCTTCTGCCGCTTGAACCACCGTGCGGCTGCAGAATGTGGTTACAACCAAGGCTAGAATTAAGAGAAATCGTTTCATGGTTTTATTAGTTCAGATTGTTCAGGATTGGAAAACTCTTAAACCGCTGCGTCACCTTTCTCATCGGTGCGGATTCGGACGGCCGTTTCGACTGCGGAAACGAACACCTTGCCGTCGCCAATCTTGCCGGTCTTGGCAGCTTTGACGATGGTAGCCACGGCTGCGTCCACCTGTTTGTCCGTGAGGACAAGCTCCAGTTTGATCTTGGGAAGGAAATCCACGGTATATTCGCTGCCGCGATAGATTTCAGTGTGACCCTTCTGGCGACCGAAGCCTTTGACTTCGGTGACCGTCATGCCTTCAATGCCGATTTCGCCAAGGGCATCCTTGACCTCCTCAAGCTTGAAGGGTTTGATAATGGCTTCGATTTTCTTCATTCGATTCTGTGTTTGGTTTGGTTCAGGCGTAACTTCGAGCCAGCTCGCCTTTCATGTTTGTTTGCCGGTGACATCAAGCCACTGGACTGGCTGGTGCGCTTCTTTGCAACTGCGATGCCACGATGTTGAAAACTATTCATGGATGCGAGGAAAGGCCTGATTCCAGCGGGTAAAATAAATCTTTTCAGCGAAGCAAACACAGGAGCGGAGGCAGCCACTTGACTGAGCGAAAATGAACAGCGCGGATAAAACCACGCATCGGAGCGTCTGAAAACAAAACGGCGGCGGACGCAACCAAACGTCCGCCGCCGAACCAACCAACCACCATGTTTCAACCAATTTGCCGGAATATTTCGCGCAATCATCATCTCGCGCGAACGCAGCAACCACCACGAAGCCGCTCCGACAATGAAAGAATCAGCAATGTAAGTACCAGCCGCCTCCCCAGCAGAATTTTGCGGGGATCAAGGCAGGTCGGTCGCTCCCATCAAAAAACGGTCACACTCGCGCGCCGCGCCGCGACCTTCGTTGAAGGCCCACACGACCAAGCTTTGACCGCGACGACAATCGCCGGCAGCGAACACTTTCGAATGGTTCGTGGTGTATTTACCGTGATCTGCTTTCACATTCGTGCGCGGGTCGCGTTCAACTTTGAGCGCGTCGAGCAACGGCTGTTCCGGCCCGAGGAAACCCATCGCGAGCAAAACAAGTTGTGCGGGTAAAACGCGTTCCGTGCCGGGAATGTTTTTCGGGATGAACTGACCCTTGTCGTTCTTCGTCCACTCGACTTGCACGGTATGCACGGCTTTGACATGGCCGTTGGCGTCGCCCTCAAATTTCGTCGCGGTCGTCAGATAAACACGCGGATCAGCGCCGAACTTGGCGGCGGCTTCTTCCTGGCCGTAATCCATCTTGTAAGTCTTCGGCCATTCGGGCCACGGGTTGTCCTTGGCGCGTTCGAGCGGCGGCTTCGGCAAAATCTCCACCTGCACAAGCGACTTGCAGCCATGCCGCATCGAAGTGCCGACGCAGTCCGTGCCGGTGTCGCCACCGCCGATAACTACGACGTCCTTGCCCGCCGCATCAATGAAACTGCCGTTCTTGTGCTGATCCAAAACCGCCTTGGTGTTCGCCGTTAAAAATTCCATCGCGAAATGGATGCCTTTGAGCTGACGGCCTTCGATCGGCAAATCACGCGGCTTGGTTGCGCCGGTGGCGAGCACCACGGCATCAAATTCCTTGAACAGCTTGTCCGCCGGATAATTCTTTCCGACCTCAGTGTTGCAGACAAACTTCACGCCTTCCTTCTCCAGCAATTCAAGACGGCGCAGCACGACTTCCTTCTTGTCGAGCTTCATGTTGGGAATTCCATACATGAGCAAGCCACCGGGGCGGTCGGCGCGCTCGAACACGGTGACAGCGTGGCCAGCCTTGTTGAGTTGAGCAGCGGCGGAAAGTCCCGCAGGGCCAGAGCCGACGACTGCGACCTTCTTCCCCGTGCGTTTCTTCGGCGTTTCAGGAACGACCCAGCCGTTTTCCCAGCCGTGATCAATGATGCTGACTTCGATTTTCTTGATCGTGACAGGCGGATTGTTCATGCCCAGCACACACGAACCTTCGCACGGCGCAGGACAGAC
>CAYSDO010000457.1:0-3256 GCA_964429665.1 uncultured Bifidobacterium sp. | reverse complement strand
TGATCCCACGCTTGGCAAGGATTCCATCCACAGCGGAATCAAGTCGGCCATCATCGGTGTGATTCTCGTCGTGGTATTCATGCTGTGTTACTACATGGTCGCGGGTGCGGTGGCCAACGCGGCGTTGATGATCAACATTGTCATTCTCCTTGGCGTGATGTGCTCCATCGGTACCACGCTGACCCTGCCGGGCATCGCGGGCATCGTGCTCACCATCGGCATGGCGGTGGATGCTAACGTGCTTATCTTCGAGCGCATCCGCGAAGAACTTGCGGCGGGCAAATCCATCCGTGGCGCTCTCAATGCCGGTTACGACAAGGCGTTTGGCACGATCTTCGATTCAAACCTGACAACACTGATCGCTTCTGTGATTCTGATCATCATGGGCACCGGTTCGGTAAAGGGCTTTGGTGTGACGCTGACAATTGGTGTGACCGTGAGCATGTTCACCGCATTGTGGGGCACGCGCCTCATCTTTGACTGGTTGCTGGAAAAGAATCTGCTCAAGAATCTCAACATGCTGCACCTGATCCGTGGCAGCAAAATTGACTTCATGAAGTTTGCCCTCCCCGCTGCCGTTGGTTCCTGGCTTCTCATTCTGGCGGGCAACTTCTACGGTATCGGTTTCCGGGGCAAGGATGTGATGGGCGTGGAATTCACCGGCGGCGAGCAGATCGTTTATTCGTTCGATCAGACCAAGAATTTCGAGGCTGAAAAGATCAAGGCTTCCGTGGCTTCGCTGAAGCTCGGAGAACCCATGGCCGGTTTCCAGAAGGATGCCACCGGGACCACCCGGACGCTGGCTGTGACTGTGCGTCTGCTGGGCGACAATGAAAAGAAGGACGAGAACATTTCCGAGCTTGTGACGAAGAAACTTCAGGCGGATTTCCCTGACGCCGGGTTCAAGAAGGCCGGCGGCTACAAGGTCGGAGCCACGATGGGCGCGGAAATTCTCGACACGGCGATCGTTGCCGTCGTGCTTGCGCTGTTTTTCATCCTCGTGTACGTCGCGTTCCGCTATGAATTCTCATTCGCTGTCGGCGCGGTGATCGCCATCATTCACGATCTGCTGATGACCACCGGCTGGTATTTCCTCGTAGGCCGCGAATTGAACGCCACCACCGTGGCGGCGTTGCTGACGATCATCGGATTTTCGATCAACGATACCATCGTGATCTTTGACCGCATCCGTGAAGATCTGAAGCTCGGCGTGCGAGGTTCGTTCCGGGACATCATCAATCAGGCGCTCAACCAGACGTTGAGCCGCACAATCATCACCTCTGGCACGGTGTTTCTTGCCACGGCAGCACTCTATGGATTCGGTGGCGGCGCGGTGAACGACTTTGCGTTCACATTCCTCATCGGCATTCTTACCGGCACCTATTCCTCGATTTACATTGCCAGCGCCTGGGTGTTGTGGCGTTCCAAAGGTCATCGTCCGGACATCGGTGGCCCAGGCGCCGCTCTCCAGTCTGGCAACGGTGCGGAAGCCAAGGCTTGATTTGCCTTTCAGTTCTTAATCTTACTCTTACTCTTTTTCTTAATCCCCGGTTGTTGGGAATTAAGATCAGGAAAAAGATCATGATTAAGATGAACCCTGCAAAGTCCTGACCCATGCTTGGAATGATTGAAATCACCGCGTGGCACTGGGCCGGTTTCATCACCTGCGTTTTGTTCTTCCTCGCGCTTGATCTCGGCGTCTTCCACCGGCAGGCCCACGTCGTCAAGTTCAAGGAAGCTTTTGGCTGGACCGCGCTGTGGGTGACGGTGTCATTCTGCTTCGGCCTTGTCATCGGTCCGGCGCTCATCGGCGGATGGGAGAAGCAGGACTCCGTTGAATTCGTCACCGGCTACATCATCGAGTTGTCGCTCTCGATGGACAACGTCTTCGTCATTGCGCTCATCTTTGCCTACTTCCGCGTGCCGTTGCAGTTTCAACACCGCGTTCTCTTCTGGGGCATCATCGGCGCGCTTGTTATGCGCGGTGCGTTGATTGCAGCGGGAGCGGCCATCATCAAGGAGTTTTCGTGGACGCTTTACCTGTTCGGTGCGTTTCTCCTGTTCACAGGCATCAAGATGTTGTTTGTGGATGACGAGGGCGTGCATCCGGAAAAGAACCCCGTTCTGCGCACGGCCAAAAAGTTCTTTCCGGTCACCTCCGAACTTCATGGTCAGCGGTTCAGCGTGCGCGAAGGGGGACGGTTGTTTTTGACTCCGCTGGCGCTTGTGCTTCTCATGGTGGAAACCACCGACCTGATTTTCGCGCTCGATTCCATACCCGCCATTTTCGCCATCACCACCAAGCCGTTCATCATTTTCACGTCAAACGTCTTTGCCATCCTCGGACTGCGCTCGCTTTATTTCGTGCTGGCCGGCGCGATCGAGTATTTCCGTTACCTCAAGGTCGGCCTCTCGTTTGTGCTCGTGTTCATCGGAGTCAAGATGCTCATTGCGCCGCACGGCGACGGACCGCACAGATGGTTTCAGGCGGAAATAAGCAGCAATGTCTCGCTTCTCGTCGTAGGCGCGATCATCATTACTTCAATCGCCCTGTCCGTGGTGGCGGGTCGCCGTGAGAAACGCAGTGCCCGCCAGCCGGACAAAACCAAACGATGAAATATCGCTGGATGCCGGCCCCGCCGCAGCCGCTGCTTGCGGAAAAACTTTCCACCAGGCTCGGAATCACGCCGCTGCTCGCACAGTGCCTGGTCAATCGCGGACTTAGTGACGCCGAAGCCATCGAACGCTTCCTCAATCCGAAGCTCAAATCGCTCGCCGATCCATTCCTGCTTCCCAACATGGAGGCGGCAGTGGGGCGGTTGCTCGCGGCTCGAGAACGATCCGAGCCGGTTGTCATCTTTGGCGACTACGACGTGGACGGCGTGACATCGAGCGCGTTGCTCATCGAAGTGCTCCGTGCCCTCGGATGGACGGTGCACAGCTTTTTGCCCCGTCGCATGGAGGAAGGCTATGGCCTGACGCGCGACGGTGTTGAGAACTGCCTGAACCAATTTCCAACCACGCTGCTGCTCGCCGTGGACTGCGGCTCAACGGCGCTTGAAACCGTTGCGTGGCTCAAAGGACGTGGCGTGGATGTCATCGTGCTGGATCATCACCAGATTTCAAATCCGCCGCCCGCCGCCGTGGCGCTCGTCAACCCGCAGATGACTCCGGACTCCGGACTCCGGACTCCAGACTTCAAGGAGCTTTGCTCCGCCGGTCTTGCATTCAAGCTGGCTCACGCACGTGTGAAACG
>CAYSDO010000456.1:0-3279 GCA_964429665.1 uncultured Bifidobacterium sp. | reverse complement strand
TAGCACTCCAAAATACTTTGAGAATTCGTTTATTTTGAACTGAATTTCTGGATTTGACGAACGCTGGATGGTGTGTTCTTGAAAGAGCTGGGTACCCTCAATCAATGCGTAACTAGAAGTACCGAAAGGCGCACCACTAACCATCCAGTTACGCACGATCCACGGGGTAACGATGAGCACAAACAGCGCGAACACAGTGGCCAGAATCGGCATGCGCCGCAACATGCAAAAGATCCCGAGATAAACCATTACAGGAATGATGAGCCAACCGAACGAATAGCGGGTCAACATGCCAAGCCCGACAAGCAGCCCCAGGGCAATGGCCAGCCACATTTGTGCGGAGGAACGCCAGTGAGGCTCGCGTTCCTCGCGCTCAATCCAGACGAGACACTGCGCAATCATCATAAAGATGAGCATCAACAACGTGGTGGACTGGCCGGAGGTGGCAAACCGCCATAGGTATTCGCAACAGATCAGCAACAAGGCCGAAAGCCAAGCCACGTTCACATCAAACACACTGCGGGCAATGTTGAACGCGATCAGCACCACGACTAGCAGGAGAATCTGGTTGAAAAAGCTGATCATAAAATCCGGCTGGTAACGCCAGAAACGACGGGGCATTTCGGGCGTTGCCTCCTCGGACCTTTGGTAAGGCACACTCCAAAACAAACGTCTACCATCTATTTCGTAGCGCATCGGCAACACCTTCATCATCGCTGCCAGAACAACCGGGTACACGGGCGGGTTTGCGAGATCAGGATGCAGCAGTTCCTTGATGCGGTAAATGTCCGCGCCCGGCTCCTTCACGCCACGGTGCGTGGACATATAGCGTTCCTTGACGAGGTGCAAACTCAATGGTCGGATGAACTGCGTGGTATAACCTTTGCCTTCGGAAATGTTGCGTGCGAGCTGGGCGGCGTCCATGGCCTCCTGCGTGTTCAGATTGCGATAGCCGACGAAGTTGAACCTGACGAACAACCCCGCCACGAGCAGGAACACCAGGCCATACTTCAGGTAACGGCCTGAGCCACCCTCCTCAAATCTGTGAATCAAGTCTTGCAATGAAGCCATAATCAAAATCCTTCCAGGTGATACACGTGCAGTTTGCGATGAAACGTCCTGCGGGGCATCCCAATTTTTCTGGCAGCCAGTGTGCGGTTGCCGTTCGTCTCTTTCAAGGCGCGTATGATCAATTCTTTTTCCGCGTCCTTCACTGTCAGATCGCTCTTAACAAACACGGGGGATTCATTCGTCGCCCCACCCGCACTCCGCAATGACGGCGGCAAATCCCGTGCGCCTATGCGTTCGCCCCGGCACAGCACCACTCCGTGCTCGATGGCCGTGCGCAGTTCACGCACGTTTCCGGGCCAGTTGTGGTGCAGGAGCATCTCCATCGCTTCCGCTGTGAAATCGCGCACTGGTTTGTCATTCTCCTTTGCAAATTCCCGCACGAAAGCTTGGGCCAGCAGTGGAATATCCCCTGCCCTTTCGCGCAAGGGAGGCAGTCTCATTTCCACCACGCGCAATCGGAAAAATAAATCTTCGCGGAACGTCCCCGCCTTCACCATCGCTTCAAGGTTTTTGTTGGTGGCGGTGATGAGCCGCACGTCCGCCGTCATGGTCTTGTTCGAGCCCACGCGTTCAAACGACCGCTCGCCAAGCAATCGCAACAGCTTGATCTGCGTGGCGGCGTCAATTTCACCGATCTCATCCAGAAACACCGTGCCGCCCTGCGCCTGCTCGAACCGCCCGATCCGCCGCTCGTGTGCGCCGGTGAACGAACCGCGCTCATGACCAAATAATTCACTTTCGAGCAGCGTTGCCGGCAATCCCGCAGGATGCACCGTCACAAGCGGCATCCTGGCACGAGGACTGAGCTGGTGAATCGCCTTGGCGATGAGTTCCTTGCCCGTACCACTTTCACCCGTAAGCAACACCGTCGCGCGGGACGGCGCGACCTGCTTAACAATGTCAAAAATCTCCTGCATCACTGCCGACTGCCCGACGATGTTTTCAAGACCGAACTTCGTGTCGAGCTGTTTTCGCAACGAGACGTTTTCCACTTCCAACGTCTGTTGCTTGAGGGCACGGGCGATGCGCATCTCCAATTCGTCTATCTGCAACCGCCCCTTGGCGATGTAATCATCAGCCCCGCGTTTCATTGCCTCGACCGCAAGTTCCTCCGAACCGTAGGCCGTCATCAGAATGCAAATTGGAGGCTTGGGCAGCGATTTGGCGCGCGCAATGAGCTTCATCCCGTCCTCGTTCGGCAGGCGGAAATCGGTGAGCATCACGTCGAAACTTTCACTCTCGAGAGTTTCCATCGCGGCCTTGGCGTCCTCGGCCACATAGACATCAAAGCGCTCCTCCAGCGCGGCGCGCAATCCGTCGCGCGTCGGCTTCTCGTCGTCAACAATCAACAAGGTTGGTTTCACAGTCACGTTCAGTTATTCGCCATCCCTCGCAATTTGCCTTTGGTCAACTTTGATCCTTCCCGCTGACCGATGAGGATAAAAAGTGAATCGTCATTTCACAACAGCCTCCAACAACTTCGGTTTTCGTTCCTGCAACGGCAGCCAGATGCGGAACGTCGTGCCCTGTCCGACGTGACTTTCCAGTTCGATGCGCCCTCCATGTGCACGAACGATCCGCTGCACGATCATCAACCCCAGGCCGGTTCCCTTTTTTTTGGTTGTATAAAACGGTTCAAAGATGCGGTTGATCTGCTCCTGCGGGATACCACCGCCAGTATCCCCCACACTCACTCGCACGCCTTCTGCGCCTTCACTCGTTTGCAACGTGAGCGTGCCGCCTCGGGTCATGGCCTGCATCGCATTCTTGATCAGGTTCACCAGCACCTGCTGGATTTGCGTTGGGTCAATCTGCGCCTGCGACAACTGGCGCGCGAGCTTTGACTTCACAGCGATACCGCGGTTGTCCAACTCGGGCTGGAGCAACGCAAGCGTCTTCTGGACGACATCATTCAGCGAAGCCGGGCGCGGTTGCAATGGAGCCGGGCGGATGGCATGCAAGAATTGCGTGATGATGTAGTCCAGGCGGTGAATCTCGCCGCGCGCCACGCCAAGGTACTGGTCCAATTTTTCAGCAACACCGGACATATCCGCATCCGCGGTTACAAGACGCGACTTTGCGCGTGTCCCCATGCGGACCGCGGGAATCGAAGGCGTGACGGTGTGAAGCTTTCTGACTTCGCGCTCCATCAATTGAAGATGAATATGGAGCGCGTTGAGGGGGTTGCCGATTTCATGCGCAACGCTT
>CAYSDO010000455.1:0-3285 GCA_964429665.1 uncultured Bifidobacterium sp. | reverse complement strand
CTATTTTTTCTACGGGTGGTGGAATCCCTATTACCTGCTGCTCGTCGTCTATTCCACTTTGCTCGATTTCTGTCTGGTGGCGTTGATGGACCGCTGCCCACGCGCAGGACAAAAGACCGATGTGTTCGCACGACTCACAAGGTTGCGGTTCGATGATCGAGTGCTCAAGGTCGCGTTCGTTGTGTCGGCGGTTACAACTCTGGGAAGCGTGGCCATGGCCCTCTTCGGGCTGCCAACCCTGCGACCTACGATGTGGGTGCTGGGTCTGATAATGCTGTTGATGACGCTCGGCGCTCTCTACAGCAGCCGAAAAATCTGGCTTCTGATCAGCCTCGTCAACAATCTCGCGCTTCTGCTTTTCTTCAAATACGCCCGCTTTGTAGCTGAGAACTTGAACGCGCTTTTCACATCACTCCACTGGTCAGTGAAGCTATCCGACCCCTCCACGCTCATGCCGTTCGGTTTTGAGTATTTGCTCCCGGTGGGAATTTCCTTTTTCACCTTCCAATCGTTGAGCTATACGATTGATTTCTACCTGGGGAACGTGCAGCGGGAGCGGAACTTCGTTCGCTTCGCGACCTTTGTCTGTTTCTTTCCCCAGTTGATGGCCGGTCCTATCGAGCGCGCCAAACATCTCCTGCCACAGTTTCATCGTTTTCCCCCGGTTCGACTCCAGAACTTCACCGACGGCGCATCTCTTTTTCTCGTTGGTCTGTTTAAGAAACTGGCCCTGGCGAACTACCTCTCGTTTTATGTGGAGCGGGTTTACGACAACCCCAAATTGTTTGACGCCCCGGCGTTGATGCTGGCGACTTTTGCTTTCGCCTGGCAGATATTTTTCGATTTCAGCGGCTATACCGACATGGCGCGTGGCGTGGCCAAGCTCATGGGGTTTGATTTGATTCTGAATTTTAACAATCCCTACATGGCCACCGGTCTTGGAGATTTCTGGTCGCGATGGCACATCGGTCTTTCCTCCTGGTTTCGAGATTACGTCTATATTCCGTTGGGCGGTAGCAGGGGTGGCATGTTCATGACTTACCGCAATCTCTTCATCACATTCTTCATCTCGGGCATCTGGCATGGGGCGAATTGGACCTTCGTTATCTGGGGGACTCTCCACGCGGCGGGCATCATGATCACCCGGGAACTGGAACGCTCGGTCTTTTATCGCGAGCGTGTGCCTCGCCTGGCGAAGCAGGTGGCCGTGTTTGTCTTTGCATGCTTTGCATGGATTTTTTTCCGGGCCAATTCACTTGGGGATGCGCTGCTGATTGTGAACCGCATTTTTACCGCAGCCTGGCATGATCCGCAAATTCCCGCACTTATGTTGGTGCTCGTTGGGTTGATCTGGCTTTACCAGTTCCTTTATGAGTCCCGTTTTCGAACAATCCTGCAAACCGGCTTTGTGCGGACGAGCGCGGCGGTTTTCATGATCCTTTATCTGTGTCTCTGTGCATCCGGCGGCGGTGCGTTCATCTATTTCCAGTTTTAACGTGGCATCAACGAAACCAACCGAGACGCCGGAATTGCCCTTCGTAAACGAAGTGCGCCTGCGCCTGCGGCCGTGGATCGTCGCGCTTGGCATTGTTCTCGTGGTGGTGACTCTGACGCCGTCGATTTGGAAAAAGTTGGAGCGCTTCGACGCCGGACCGGACTACCGCATTCCTTATGACTTGAGCAAAGACTATTGGCTATACGAACGTCGCCTTGAGCGTTTGACCTCGACGAACATCGTGATGTTGGGTGACTCGGTGGTCTGGGGCGAATATGTAATGGCGGACGGCTCATGGACACATTTCTTGAATCGTGAGGCCGGCGTCAGCAACAAGTTTATCAACACGGGCATGAACGGTCTTTTCCCGCTCGCGTTGGAGGGATTGGTCCGTTTTTATGGTCGGCCATTGAGCCATAGGAAAGTGATTCTTCACTGCAACGTTCTCTGGATGACGAGTCCCAAGGCGGACCTGAGCACGGACAAGGAGGAGTCCTTCAACCATGCTGCCTTGGTGTCGCAATTCTCTCCACGAATACCCTGTTACAAAGCGGACGCCAGCGATCGGCTCAACGCGATTGTGGAGCGAAATGTCCCGTTCATTGAATGGGTAAGCCATCTGCAGAACGCTTATTTCGGGCAACAGAGCATTCCGAAATGGACTCTTGCAGAAGCCGGGGGTGATCCGCCGCTCTATCCGAACGCTTATCGCAATCCGCTTCGCCAGATTACAATGACCGTTCCATCCGAGCCAGCCAGCGATCCTCAGCGCGGACCGCTTAGTTCGCGCCACAAACCCTGGTCCACGAATACAACCGGCACGACCCAGTTCGAGTGGGTCGCCCTTGATCAATCACTTCAGTGGAGCGCTTTCCAGCGGGTGATCGAAGTCTTGCGCGAACGCGACAACGATGTGCTCGTTGTGTTGGGCCCGTTTAACGAGCACATTATGGCGGAGGAAAATCGTCCCGCCTACCGGAAGATCCATGGTGAAATCGTGGCATGGTTGGTGGGGAAGCAGATCCCTCACGTCGCTCCCGAACCCATCCCCAGCGCGTTATACGCTGACGCCAGCCATCCTTTGACTGAAGGCTATGAATTGCTCGCAAAACGTCTCTACGGTGATAAGATTTTTCAAAAATGGATCAGCGCAAAATAACCATGTTGCTGGAATGAACAAGAACTGTTCACTTGCCGTCGCCTTCGGCTGGCTCACCGTCTTGCTCGGAGTTTCTGCCAACGCTGCTGAGGCGATCAGCTACAATCGCGATATTCGGCCCATCCTTTCCGACAAATGTTTCTTCTGCCACGGCCCCGATCAAAACAAACGCAAGGGGAAGTTCCGACTCGATGTGCGGGAGGACGCGGTTGCGAAGAAGGCGATCGTTCCGGGCAAGCCGGAGGAAAGTGAATTGATCCGCCGCATTCGTGCCAAGGCTGAGGATGAGGTGATGCCACCGCCCGATTCGCACAAAACTTTGACCCCGGCCCAGAAGGATTTGTTGCGTCGCTGGATCGCGTCCGGGGCGAAGTATGAAGCGCATTGGGCTTACGTGCCGCCGGTCAAGCCCAACACCCCGCCGAACAAGAATGCAATTGATGTTCTGATCAGGCAGCGGTTGAGTGGATTGGGCCTCAAACCATCCTCACCCGCAGATCGTCGTACGCTGGCGCGCCGGCTTTACTTTGACCTGATTGGTTTGCCGCCGAAGCCTGAGGAGGTGGAGGCATTCGCGAACGACAAAGTGCCGGATGCGGTTTCCCATCTCGTGGAAAAACTCATGGCCTCT
>CAYSDO010000454.1:0-3289 GCA_964429665.1 uncultured Bifidobacterium sp. | reverse complement strand
GAAGCATCGTTTGGAGCGACAACAACTGGAATTTACCAACACGTTGCGCCAGCGAGATGAGACCTTCGAACGCCAGTTGAAGCAAAGGGAGCAGGAATTGTCCGTTGCCTTTGACGCCCGTCTGGCGGAGGAACAGACCAAGAATGAGCAGGAGGCCCGGCGCCGTGAAGACGAGTTTGCGCGTCAATTGGAGACCCGTGTCCGTGAGACGGATGTCCGTTGGAAACAGGAAATGCAGCAGCGTGAAGACGCGTTTCAGAGCAGGCTCAAACAACGGGAGCAACAACTGCAGGCGCAGGCTGAGGTGCGTTTGAATGAAGCCCAAACACACGCCGAGCAGCAGTTGCACCGTCGCGAGTCGGAACTGGAGCGTCAACTCGATGCTCAATCGCGCGAGGCCGTCGCGCGCCTGGAGCAGGAATTGCAACAAAGAGAAGTGTCTTTCCAGGCCAGGTTGAAGAAGCGCGAACAGGAATTGACCGCCAAAGCCGACGCCCGGGAAACCGAACTGCAAAATCAATGGGCCATGGATTCACGCACCCGCGAGGAGGAATGGGAACGTCAAGCCGAGGCCCGCGTTCGTGCTTCCGAGACTCGTCTAAGCCACGAGGCGCAGGAGAAGGAAGACCTTTTCCAATCGAAATTACGGCAACGCGATCAACAATGGCAGGTCAAGTTGGAGGCCACGCGTGCCGAGTTACAGGCCCAGAACAAGCAGGTGATCCGTCGCCGCGAGGTGGAAGCGGAGACGAGCCTGCGTGAGCTGGAAGCCCAGCTTCGCAAGGAAATGCAGCAAAAAGACGAGGCTGCAGAAGCCAAGGCCGAACAGCGTGAGCAAGACCTGATTGCCCAATTGACCTCTCAGGCGGAGGCTCAACGATTGGCTGCTCAGGCTCAGTGGGAGAAGGAGTCGGAGGAAAAGACTCGCGCTGCCATCGAACCTTTCAAGGCGCTGTTGGCCCGCAACGAAAAAGAGCGCGATGATGCGAAGCAATCTGCCTCCAGGGCTATAAATCAAATGAGGGAATTGGAGAAAAAGCTGACGGAAGCGTCCTCATTCCTCAATGGCTGGAAAAATGGAAAGCATTCGGTTGTTGCCCCTGTTGAGAGGGATGTTTTTGAGGTTGCTCGTGATGGATTGGGATCATCCAGTGAATGATTTCCTCGGGCGTGTCGACAGGCTCTTCCCGAATTGGAGGGTTCGGGGAGAGTGTTAATTCGCGAGCCCAATTTTTGCCCGCTTGAAGGCCGCGCCGCGATTCGGGTAGAGCAAATCAATTTCCCGGAGCATCTCGGGCCGTTCGGATGTGACGTCGTCTTCTGTGGGCACACGTCTTAACTTCACAGCGAGTCCCTGAAGGTAAGATTCGATCTGCCGTTTCGTCACGTCTCTGCATTTCCGTTCGATGGATTTCCTCGGCACGACAAACTCGCCGAACATGTCGGCGTGTGCTTTCATTGCTTCGAGTTTTTCGCGCGTGATCTTCGCGTAGCGGGAGTCTATTTCCGTCACCACAAACTTGCGGCCCAGCTTGGCTGCAGCGATCGCGGTCGTTCCTGCGCCTCCGAACGGATCAAACACCACATCGCCCGGGCGCGTGGTCAGTCTGATGATGCGGGCCATGAGTTTTTCCGGTAGCTGGCAGGGGTGCGCGTCGCGGTCGCGCTTGTGCTTGATGCGATGCACGTCCCACCATACGTCCGTGAGTTCGACCTTTTCGTCGTCGCCCAGTAGTTTGCGATTCTTGATGCACGAGGCGCGAAGGCAATACTTCGGCGCGTCTGGCGGTTGGACAAAATCTCTATGCGCACGATTGCCCGTGGGCGAGTAGTTGCAGACTGGTTTTGCGCCGGGCTTGGTGAACCAGAGCAGGCCATAGTGCGCGGGCATGATTTTGCCGCGCGGATCGGAAAGTGCATCCCAGACAATCCAGTGACGGAATTCCAATCGCTTGCTTAGAAAAGCGACATGATGCAAACACCACTTGGGGAGGTTGAGCACCAGCAGGCTACCGCCGGGTTTCAAATTGTCCGCCATGGCGGCCAGCCAGGAGTCGCACCATTCAATATAATGTGCGTCGGCCATGGCATCGTCGTGAGCGCTGTATTTTTTTTCCAGATTGTAAGGCGGGTCGGCAAATGCCAGATCAAAAGCTCCACGCGGATGAAGTTCCTTCACGCGGTTCAGGAACGAGACGCAATCGCCGTCGTGGATATGATCCAGTTCCAAGGTCGCAGGAAATGAAGCATCGGTGGAGGAAGCTACGGTCGGCGTGGAATGATTCAGAATCGTAGGGTTGCTCGCGCTCATGACCTCGAGACCGCGGCCCGACTGGATGATGTGCAGGCAATTCTCCCGGGTTGCATCGGTCAGGAGCGCGAGACGTTGAATAACATCCTCAGGAATCAGATTATCCCGGATGACGCGGCGTGGCAGATCGCGCCAGACATCGGAGAGCGCTGCGCCGTGAGGATTCATCAGGTGTTTCTTGCCACCCCAGTCCTTGACTGTTTTCCCGCACGCTGCGCAATACAAGTGAGGGCTGCGGGCTGCATCGATGTTGAGGTGAGGTTGTGGATGAGAATTGTGGTCGCCGGATTCCTTGAGAAACATCAAGACACCAAGGTGGGAAGGCTTGAGGGTCTTGTTTGCAGGTGCGTCCTCGATATCAAGGGCAATCCAGTATTTGAAAACTATTCGACTGGAAGTGGAGGACGATGCGTTATCTACCGATAACTGTAACGCCCAGAACGGGAGTTCCACAGGTGGGCCGTAAAGAAACATCCAGCCACCCGGGCGCAAAACTCGTAAGCACGTTGCGATCAGTCGTGCGGAAGCTGCGGTCAATTGCAATTGTCGCGGAGGGTGAGGTGCAGACTTTCCTGCCGGATCGAATCCGGTGCTTAAAAAAACCACCTCGCGGCTCTCGTCAGCTATGGCGTCGAGATGTCGCTCGTCGTTAGAGTAGAATGAATCGAACGTGCGCTTCATCTCAACAAGGAATGTGAGCCATTCTCCGTGATTATCTCAAAGTGGTCGAATGCGGTCCAGCTTTGGCAGTTTGGCTTGGTGGTGGCTTTGCCTACTTTCCGCAGCACTGCTTGTATTTCTTCCCGCTGTTGCAAGGGCAGGGGTCGTTACGGCCAACCTTGGGCCCGGTGCGCTTGGGTGTTTGCCTGGACAAATCTTCCGCAGCCTGGCTTACAACGTCGCTGGCCTTGCCCGCATCAGGTTTGGGTGGCTCACCAAACGCGCTGGTCGGGTCGTGTTTGGTCTGTTGCGGTACAT
>CAYSDO010000453.1:0-3317 GCA_964429665.1 uncultured Bifidobacterium sp. | reverse complement strand
GCAATTCCGCGTTCGCCTGCTGGCCTTGCCGCTGCGGCGAACGCCATTCGAGGTTGGATTCCAACGCCCAAAAATAAGCTGTCGCCAGCAACGCGATAACGACGATCAGCGCCAGTGGTTTTCGGTTCCGGCCTCGCTGGATAAACTCACCGAACACCCACGCGGCCAGCGCTACGAGCACAAGAGCAATTCCCAACCACCACGCGCGTTCGCCGTAATATTCGGAGCCGACCTTGGACAACCACACTGCCGTTGCAAGCATGGGGAAGCCCATTGCAATTTTGAACTTCTCCATCCACGCACCGGGTTTCGGGAGAAACTTCAGCCACGCCGGTTGCCAGGAAAGCACGAGATACGGAAGGGCCAGTCCCGCTCCGGAAGCGACAAAGATCATGATGATGATGACAGCCGATTGGGCGAAGGCGAATCCGAGCGCGATGCTCAGGAATGGCGCTGTGCAGGGCGTGGCCAGAAATGTTGCGAGCACGCCGTTGAAGAACGCGCCGCTTGCGCCGTGTTTTGAAGCCAGTCCGCCCGCAGCGCTGAGTGCCGAACCACCCAGCGTGATTTCAAACACGCCGAAAAGGTTCAGCGCCACGAGCGTCACTAGCACGATGAATACTATGACGAACTTTGGGTTGCTGAATTGCACTCCCCAACCCGCGCTCTGGCCTGCGGTTTTGAGTCCGATGACAAGGGCTGCGAGCGCAAGAAATGAAACGATCACCCCTGCTGTGTAGAACAAACCCAATCTGCGGACAAGTTGTGGGGACTCCTTTGCCTGGCCAACGAAGCCGAGGATTTTTAGTGCGATCACCGGTAATACACAGGGCATGATGTTGAGAATCATTCCACCGAGGAATGCGTAGAGCAGATACATCGCTAGGGAAGTGTTGCCCTTGGCTGCTGCGGGTGAAGTTGCAGCCGGCATTGGTTTCTCGTTTGATTCCGAGATATTGAGTCGCACGGCAAAGCCTTCGGGTTTGTCGTCGGTTATCTGGATGAGCAAACCCGCAATTTCACTGGGCCACTCCTTTTCTGAAATGGTAACCACCTTGCGGAGTTTTATCGCGTTGCCGTTTGTGGACAACACTTCGGTTGTGTGTGTGATTTCATAACCTTTTCCGTTGTCGGGGAAAAAATCCGGCGCACTGACGGAAGCCGCGTTGGTCCATTCGATGATCAACGGGCGTGTCTTGCCGGTCGCGGCCTGCTCCCATGTTGCGCGTGGTGAAAGTGTATCAGCAGATTTTGGGAGTTGGGTTTGCCATCTGGTGATGTCGGTGGCTTCGGAGGACGGAGTTGTCGTCGTTCCAATTTGCAGTTTTGCAGAGACATTCATTTTGCCCGGCAAACATTGAATCTGGCATTCGAGCCATTCGACGACGGCCTTGAGTTCAATCGAGCCACTCCCCAGATTTGATCCAAGCGTCAGCGGAACGAGCAGGATAGCCTCGTCATGGAGCACGTATGTCGTTTGCTCGAACTCGAACTCGCCGAAGACAGGATTGCCATCGTCCCCAATTTTTTGAGGGATGAGTTTTTCCGGGGTCGGCCATTGAATTTCTCCGGCGGTGATGCCTTTGGGCAAATCCCAATTGATTTTGGTCGCCACACCCGGGCCGCCCGGATTCTTCCAATAGGTGTGCCAGCCCTCGTCCATCTGGAGTCGCACGGCGGCGAGCACCGTGTCGCCAGGCTTCGCCGTTGAAACCGAGAGCAGTAGCGAGACCTTGGTGTGGGCGGCAAATGCGTTTGCGATGCAAAGGCAAAGCACTGTCAGCACGGCTGCAATTCGTTTCATCAAGCTATAGATGCCAAAAAGCGGCGCACGTTTGAACATATTTTACAGTTGGTCGTGCGTGCGGTTTGCCAATTACAGTTGTTTTCAATAATCTTCAACATGGCCTCGCCGAATGAAACCGCGTGGAAATGGTTGCCTGATGGCAACACAGCGTTCCCTGCCATGCTCGACGCCATTTCTTCTGCGCAGAAATCTGTCCTGCTTGAAACCTACATTTTCGGTGCAGGCCCGCTTGGGGAGCGATTCCGGGAGGCTCTCACCAGTGCCGTGGCGCGTGGCGTGAGTGTTTCCGTGCTCGTGGATGCGCTCGGGTCATTTGAACTGCCAGATGGCTTTTGGGTACCGTTGCAGGAGGCAGGGGGTGAGGTACGCGTGTTCAATCCGGTTTCGTTGAAGCGAATGACCATTCGGAATCATCGCAAGCTGCTTGTGTGCGATGGTCAGGTGGCCTTTGTGGGCGGATTCAACATTTCCAATGAATACGAGGGTGATGGAGTTGTGCGCGGCTGGAGGGATTTGGGATTACGGCTGGAGGGGCCTTTGGTGAGCGCGCTCGCCGAGTCATTCAATTCGATGTTTGCTCTGGCGGAATTCCGCCACAAGCGATTCGTAAGATTGCGCAAGTCGGCGTTGAAACGCGCGGCGGAATTGTCGAACGAAAGGCTTTTGTTGGGCGGGCCGGGCCGGGGTGGGAATCCAATCCGGGTTTCATTGCGTCACGATATTTCCCGCGCACGCGACGTGAAGATCATTCAGGCCTACTTTCTGCCGCCGCTACGGTTGAGGCGCGATCTGATGCGGGTGGCGCGTCGTGGTGGAAACGTGGAGTTGATTCTTGCGGGCAAGTCCGACGTGGCTTTGTCCCAACTGGCGGGGCGCGGATTGTACCTGCGTCTGCTAAAAGCGGGTGTGATCATTCGTGAGTACGAACCACAGGTGTTGCATGCAAAGCTCCTGGTGTTGGACAACGTGGTTTATGTTGGCTCGGCGAATCTTGACCCGCGCAGTTTGAGCATCAATTACGAGCTAATGGTGCGGATTGAAAACCCGCGCATGGCGGCAGAGGCGCGTGATATTTATGCCGGCACGCGGGTGAACAGCCGGGAGGTGACGGTGATGGAATGCAGGGCGCGACCCTGGTGGACGCGGATCAAACAGTGGTTTGCGTTTCAGTTGCTGGCACGGATGGATCCGCATGTGGCGCTGCAACAATGGCGGGCGTTGCCAAAATGAGCTTCTCTACAGCCCAATCGGATGCCACGCGGTCTTGAATTCCACCGTGTCGAGAATCCAGTAAGGATTTTCCGCCGCGCTGGTGAACCACTGTTCAGGGGCGAGTGAATGATTCGCGTACCGTTTGAGATTGATGGCCGTTCCGGCTTGTAGTTTTGCTCCGGTTTCCGTGTCACCGGTGCCATCCACGATGGCATTCACGTCCATGTGCGAAGCGATGTGAGGCACGAGTTCGGCGCGTTTGCCGGTGAGCAGATTTACCACGCCACCCGGCAGATCG
>CAYSDO010000452.1:0-3321 GCA_964429665.1 uncultured Bifidobacterium sp. | reverse complement strand
CTCCAGCAATGGTATGGGCTGGCCGACGAAGCGCTCGAAGACGCGCTCTACGACAGTCAGGCCCTCCGAGGCTTTGCCCGCATTGATCTGGCGGACGGCGGCGTGCCTGACGCCACCACGCTGTTGAACTTCCGTCGGCTGCTCGAAACGAATGATCTGTGCAAAGGCCTATTCCAAGCCATCAACGCCGACCTGGCGGCGCGGGGATTGTTGCTGCGCGAGGGGACATTGGTGGACGCCACGCTGATCGCCGCACCGCCCTCGACCAAGAACAAGGACAAGCAACGCGACCCCGAGATGCACCAGACCAAGAAGGGCAAGCAGTGGTATTTTGGGATGAAAGCGCACATTGGAGCGGATCGGGACAGCGGGCTGGTGCATACCGTCATGGTCACGGCTGCCAATGTGGCCGACGTCACCCAGACGGCGGAGTTGTTGCACGGAGAGGAGAAACAAGTTCACGCCGACGCCGGTTACACCGGCGTGGAGAAGCGGCCTGAGATTGTGGCGTTGGGGAGGAAGATAGACTGGCAGATCGCGGGCAAACGCGGGACGATCAAAGCGATGGTCGAAGGCGCGGAGAAAGAAGCGCTTCAGGCGGTGGAGAAAGCCAAAGCCTCGGTGCGGGCGTTCGTGGAACATCCGTTCCACATCGTGAAGAACATTTTCAAACACCGGAAGGTGAGGTATCGAGGACTGGCCAGGAACGGGCATCAACTTTACGTCTTGTTCGGACTGGCCAACGTGGTCATTGGCCGCCGGGCCGCCACGACGTGAACAAAACAAGAAGAACGACGGATTGAACCCGTTGGAGAAGGAAAAAACGAAGTGGCGATGCTGAGGCGCAGCTCCAACCGCAGCATCCACCCAAGCCGCCGGAGGCAAATGCGCGACGAAAGCTGACTTTTTTCCATCCCCCCATCACTGAAATTTGAAAACACTCCTTTATTCAGCATTTCCTTAAGTCCCTCGATTTGCACGCCAGAGCAAAAACGCTCCGACTCCTTGGAACAACAGATTCGGCACCCACAGGATCAGATGCGGGGCAAACTCGGGCCGCTTCGAGAGCGACAACCCAAGAACCACAAAACCGTAATAGATCAGCACCAGGACCATCGCCACCGCAAAGCCAACGTTCGTCTCGCGCCGATGCATCCTGATGCCGAGGGGAATCCCGATCAGTGCAAATCCGAAACAAGCGAACGAAAACGAAATCTGCCTGTGCATGTGAACGCGCACTGGCGACGTAACGTCGTAAAGCCGCCCGGACTTGGTTCGTTTCTGCACAGCCGACTCCACCTGCCCCGCGCGATTCGTCAGCGGCAGGCGCTGCGACATGAGCGTTTCAAGATTCTTCAATTCGTCGCGGAGTTCAGAAAACCTCATGTCACTGACACGCACCTGCTCTCCCACTTTCTTTGCACCCGGCAGTGGAAATGAATCAGAGTGAAAATCGCCATGCGTGACTAAATGCCCATCCTCTTGAATCTTCACGATGCTTGCGCCAAAAAGGTGCACCGACGCCGTGCCTGCAGATGTGTCCACCTCCCAGGATCCACGCGGTGCCGTAGCAGTGATGCTTCCATTCGTCCCTTTCGGAGCGAGATAGATGGTCACGTCTTCGAGTTCCTTTCCTCGACTCTTGCCTATGTAAATGACAGCGCCAGGGAAATACTTGATGAATGTTCCCTCGGGAAGTTGCGCAGTTGTAATCTCTGTCCCAAGTTTCACGAGCAGCCGCTTCAGCGCATTGCGGGCGCGCGGCGCCAACTCCATGTTCACCAGGGCCGACGCGCCGCAAAGGAGCACACTCAGGACAAGAATCGGCCACACCAGGGAAATCAAACTTACGCCACCCGCGCGCGCCGCCGTCAATTCCTGATCTGCGCTGAACCGCCCAAACACCAGCAGCGTGGCCGTCAACATCGCCATGGGCAGCGCAAACACCCACACGTAGGGAATCAGCAGACCGATCGCCTGCGCGAAAGTGTCGAACGCAGCCTGACCGTTCATGAGCAGAGGCAGCACCTCGCGCAGGGTGTTGCCGAGCAGCAGCACGAACGTGAACACCGCCATCGTCATCACAAGCGATGCGACAACCTGGCGGAGAAGATAGCGATGAAGCGTTTTCAATTGCCGGGCGGCAATCTGCTACTTCAACGCTCCTGAAACAATGAAAGAATCATGGTTATGTCCGAAGATGTAACCTTGAAGATGCTCTCAAATGAACTTCAGACCCCGGCATCGGCATGACACAGGTGTAAACTGTGATTGTCAGTGCCTATGAAGTCGTCCACGAAAGCACGTCGATTATTTCACCACTTCGCGTTGCACCCAGGCCGTGGCGTACTGGGTCAACTCGGAAGCATCTTTGAGGTTGAGCTTCCGTTTGATCTGTTCGCGATAATACTCGATCGTCTTCACGCTAAGATGAAGTTCGCCCGCGATCTCCTTTGTCTTTTTCCACTGGCCGATCATCTGGAAAACTTCGACTTCGCGGTCGCTTAAAGATTTTATGGGCGATTCATCCGCAGTCGTCACCTGCCCGCGCACCTGCTGCTGGAGCATCTTGGAGGCAAGACCGTCACTGACATAGACGTTGCCTCCCAGCACTCGGCGGATGGCGGAGGGAATCTTGTCGAGAATTTCCTGCTTCATGAGGTAACCAAGTGCGCCTGCGCGGAAAGCGATCTCAGCATAAATGGATTCGTCATGAACGCTGACGACGAGCACCGGCAGCCCCGGATACTGCGCCTTCAAGTTGCGGATCAACTCCAACCCGCTGCTGTCTTTAAGTGACAGATCACAGATCACCACATCCGGTTTGAGTTTGCTGACACAATCCAGCGCCCTGGCTGCGTCCTCGTGCTCGCCGCACACCACCAGGTCACCCTGCCGATTGATCAATTGTGCGATGCCGAAACGCACGACCGCGTGGTCGTCCACAATGAACACGCGTTTGCGCGTGTCCTTGACATCGGTCGGCAACGGGCCGGATGCCGCCTCTACCACATCGGTGTTTTGGGAAGCAGAACGGGTTGATACGTTTTTTGCCGCGTCACTAGTTTTCGCGGCGGCGCTTGGATTGGATTCACGACGAGATGCCACGGTGTCCGGTGATGCAAGATGGACGCCAACATGAAAAGTTTTTGAAATGCAGCACACATTTAGAAACGGGCATTCCACTCATGCCCAATGCCGGGACAGAGCGGGGCAGAAAACAGACAATGAAATGCGATCGCTTCACATTTGCGTGACGATCGAATGATGATGATTACCGAACATTCTTTTCGTCCGCATCAGGATGTCCTCACACGGATG
>CAYSDO010000451.1:0-3325 GCA_964429665.1 uncultured Bifidobacterium sp. | reverse complement strand
TTGGCGATCTGCATGAGCACGTCGTTGACAAGCGTGCTCGCGCCAAAGCGGAAGAGGTCGGGAGTGAGCCAGTCGTCGCCGAGGGTTTCCTTGACCATCACGAGGTAGGCGAGCGCCTGTTTGGAAGTCCGGATGCCGCCCGCGGGCTTCATCCCGATGCGGATGCCGGTGGCGAAAAAGTAATCGCGAATGGCTTCGAGCATGACGAGCGTGACGGGCATGGTGGCGGCGGGATTCACCTTGCCGGTGCTGGTCTTGATGAAGTCTGCGCCTGCCTGCATCGCGATTTCGCTCGCGATTCGCACGTTGTCGTAGGTGACCAGTTCTCCGGTTTCGAGAATCACCTTCAAATGGTTTGTGCCGCAGGCTTCCTTGGTCGCGGCGATTTCGTCGAACATCCGTGCGTGCTCGCCCGATAGAAATGCGCAGCGATCAATCACCATGTCAATTTCATCCGCGCCAGCCGCCACGGTGCGGCGGACCTCCTCCAGCTTGGTGCGCAACGGATACTGGCCGCTTGGGAATCCGGTCGCCACGGCGGCGATTTTTACCGGCGAAATGTCGCCAAGAAACTTGCGCGCGTATTTCACCATGTTGGGATAGACGCAGACTGCGGCGCACGACGGCACGTTGTATTTTGCCTCGGCAGGCTGGAGCGCTTTGCGACACAGATAGGCAACCTTGCCGGGCGTGTCCTTGCCTTCGAGCGTGGTAAGGTCGCACATGCTGACGGCCATTTTCAATCCGGCGAGCTTTGCGCTGGTCTTGATGCTGCGTTTGCTGAAGGATGCTGCGCGTTCCTCCACCATCACGGCGTCAACGGTGCTGATGCCGGAGAAGTTGAAATGACGAACAGGCAGCGACAACTCGCGATCTCTTGAGTACACCAAAGCTTTCATGGTGCGCTGAATCTGCGGTGGGCGACTGTGGGAGTCAATCTGGTTTCGATCAGTCGCGATACTGTCGTGGCTGGATTTCTTGCTTAGTCAATAGGCTTCTTGTCCTTCAGGACGCGCGTAATCAGCGAGAGGCTTCTTTTGAGAGGACCAGCATTCCAATGTTCATCCCAGTCGTGCTCGTCGAATTCGATGCGAAGCAAACTGCTTGGGTATAACTCGGGATTTGCAGCAGACAACCTGGCCGCGAACCTGTTTTCTTCCGAAACACACAGGTGCTCGATTTGAACGCGAGTTTCCTTGGTGTACTTGATGCCGCGATCCTCAACGATTCCGTGGGTTGACTCGTGAACCAAAAAGCACGCATATAACCCAGTAAGTGCTTCAATATTAGCACCGGGTACTCCATCCTGAAATTCAAGCATGCATGTACGTGTGCTATAGTCGTAAAATCCTCCAGTTCCGCTGAATGAAACGGAGTTCACGATGCGATGGATGTACCGCTTAATCCTGGCGTAACGTCGCGGGTCATGCTCTCTTACAAGCTGAAGTGCGTTTTCTAGAGTTGGTTGAAATGAGTCGTCGAGTTTTCTTACGTCAATTAGTGCAATCCCATCGAACCGGCTTACTTCCACATTCTTGATCGTCCAAAGCAACAGTCGATCTAGGAACTTGTTAATTAAAGCGCGCATCTGAAAGGCTACGGAGATGGGAATGCGGAGGGTAGGTTTCTTGTCAAATCACAAGTTATGGGACTCGTGCCCCGGACAACTGATAATGACCGAAGTGCAAACAGCATGAATGTTTTTCTACTCCAGGACTCCGAGACTGTCGAGTCGCAAAAGCCACTGTTACTGCTGTGCTTCGCTTGCGATTGACTGCCACCGACACCGCGCCGTTTTGAGATTCGCGGAGATAAATGCGGATTGGCTTGAAACCTACCCTTGCCTTTACACTGGCCCGGCCAGCGAAACTTGAACCAACCAGAACCTGAAATGGAAACACGACCGGACAATGAACTCATCGGTGTCATCGGCACCGGTTTGATGGGCACGGCGCTCGCGGAACGGTTGCTTGAGCATGGCTATCGCGTGGCGATATGGAATCGCACGCGGGCCAAGGTTGATCCGCTGCTCGCGCTCGGCGCGCAGTGGAGTGACAATCCACTGGCCGACTGCCAACGCGTGATTTTGAGTCTCTACACGACCGACGTGGTGGCGCAGGTGCTCGAGGAGATGCGCTCCGGGTGGCGGGCTGGGCAAATCATTGTGGACACGACAACGGGTGAACCCGTGCAAACCGCAGCATTGGGTGAGCGTCTGGCAGCGAGCGGCATCAGTTATCTCGACGCGCCAATCTCAGGTTCGAGCGAGCAGACCCGGCGTGGCGAAGCAACGGTCATCGTAGGCGGCGAGCGCGCGGTGTTTGAAGCCTGTGCTGATCTCTGGCGCGTGATGGGACAGAAAGTTTTTCACGTTGGCGTTTGTGGCAGCGCTGCAAGGATGAAACTGATCAGCAATCTGGTGTTGGGGCTGAATCGTGCCGCTCTTGCGGAGGGACTGGCCTTTGCCGAGGCCATCGGAGTCCCGCCTGCAACCGCGTTGGAGGTCATGGCCGGCAGCATGGCGTATTCGCGGGCGATGGATGTGAAGGGACGTAAAATGATTGAGAGTGATTTCACGGTGCAGGCCCGACTCTCGCAACACTTGAAAGATGTGCGCATGATGTTGGCGGCAGCCAAGGCAGCCGGCCTGGATCTGCCGCTTACCGATACTCACCGCCAGCTCATGGAGCGGGCTGAAGCATGCGGTTTGGGCGACATGGATAACTCTGTAATCATTGAAGTGATCCGCAAGTCGCGTCCCCCTGTCGGGCCATGAACGTTCAACACCTTTCTCCCCGCGCCCGTACCGCTGTGCTGCTTGCTGCCATCGGCGGTCTGCTCTTCGACGGCTTCGAACTGGGGCTGATGCCGGTGGCGTCGTTGTCTGTTTCAAAAGCTCTACTGGGCGCGGCCTACACGCCAACACTCGGTGGCGATTGGTTTGCGCGATTCACAGCAGCGCTGATGTTGGGTGCCGCAGTAGGTGGAATAGTGTTGGGCAGTCTTGGAGATCGCATCGGTCGGGCGCGAGCGCTGGGCGTAAGTATTCTGTTTTACTCGGTGTTTGCTGGACTCGGCGCATACGTGCAGACGCAGGGGCAAATGCTGTTGCTGCGATTTCTTGTTGGGTTGGGCGTAGGCGGTGTGTGGCCAAATGCCGTGGCGCTTGCGGCGGAATGTTGGCCTGACAAATCGCGACCTGTCATCGCCGGGTTGATGGGCGCGGCGCTCAACGGAGGGATTCTCGTGCTCTCGCAAATCGCTCGCACGTGGCACATCACCCCGGAATCCTGGCGCTGGATTTTTCAGCTCGCTGCAGCGCCAG
>CAYSDO010000450.1:0-3330 GCA_964429665.1 uncultured Bifidobacterium sp. | reverse complement strand
GCAGCCGGCATCCTGCCTGTCGTAAAGTCGGGCGTCCCGCCTCGCGGAACGCGCGAAAGCAGCGTGTCGGCTTTGGGAAGTTTGGATCACTTCGTTGCAGCATAGACCAGAGGTCCGACGCTACAGTTCGCTTCCTCTTTTTGATGACAAGGGAAAGGTTGTCTTTAGAGCGGGCTACGGTTAGGGTTTTTCAGCAAACCCAAACTGGAAATGAATAATCAATTATTCGACGAACACGTAATGTCGGGTGGCAAGCCGAGCCAGCCTATTTGCGGCGGGTTCACGCTTATCGAACTGCTGGTGGTGATTGCCATCATCGCAATCCTTGCGGCGATGTTGTTGCCCGCTTTGAGCAAGGCCAGGGATCGCGCGCAGAGTACGACGGACTTGAACAACGTGCGGCAGATATTGCTGGCGGTGCAGATGTATGCCGGGGATCAGAATGACTATCCGCCGCATCCCGGGTGGGGCAGCATCAACAGCGGTTACCCGGGTGCCGGGCCGGATTGCTGGGCATACGCTACGCGATTGTCCTCCGGTGCTGCGATTCCGAACGCAGAGTTCGTGGCAACGGATCCGTTAACCTACACCGCACAGGACGCATGGTTTGAGGGCGGACAGTTGTATCCGTATCTCGAAATGAAGAAGGTCATGTTTTGTCCGCGCGATATTGTTGAGGCCTCGGGGAGCAAGAAAACGCAATGGGCTGCGCGGCAATGCAAGCTGACGAGTTATACCTTCAACGGCTGCTTTATTGCGGGCACTGGTGGACTGACCGTCAAGCCCTTCAAGATGAGTCAATTCAAGGCCACGGACATTTTGCTATGGGAGGCAAACGAGATGGAGCCGTTTTGGTTCAACGATTGCGGCAACAAACCCAGCGAAGGTGTTTCGCAGCGGCATGTGAGCAGCAAAGTCGCGTCAGTCACGCAGAACGTGAATGGTGGCGCGATCATCGGCGAGATTGGTGGAGCTTCACGGTTCATCAAGTTTGAGAAATTCCGGCAGATGGCGGGGATCGCTCCCACCGGAAATTACCCGCCGAACGTCAACAACGAATTGTGGTGTACACCCCGTGGCATCCGTTTCTGATTGCGCCATGAACAACGTCATCAAACTTTGCGCGATACTCACGGTGGCGGCGCTTCTGGCAGGGTGCTCGAAAAAGGCAGAGAGCGGAGGAACAGAAGTCGTTCCGGCAACAAACGAACAGGCGGTTGCTGCCAGCACTGCTCCACAAACCGGCGGGGTTGTTACCACGCTGAATTCCCTTCCCGAAGTTTCCAAGGCGATTCAGAGCGGGCAATACGTCAGCGCGGTGGACACCTTGGCGCAAATGAAACAGATGACGCCGCAAATGACGGATGCCCAGCGCCTGCAATATCAGCAGGCAGTGCGCGATGCCGCCACGGCGCTCCTCGCAGTGAGGGAGAAAGACCCGGCGGCGAGAGCGGCTTACCAGAAACTAAGTCAGTCGGCCACTGGACGGTAGGCCGCGTCTTGGTCTGCGCTGCTGTTTGCGATTTGCAGAATGCTGCCGCCGCTTGTCTCGTTTTATTGAATCACCATCATCCCGCCAATGCGCAAACTCCCCCGCACATTTTATGATCGCGATACTGTGGTGGTTGCAAAGGAACTGCTCGGCAAGTTGCTGGTTCATCGTGTGGCGGGCGAAGAGCGGATCGGCCGGATTGTCGAGGTGGAAGCTTACGTTGGTTCGCATGATCTCGCATCACATTCGTCAAAAGGGGTGACGGCACGCACGAAAGTCATGTTTGGTCAGCCAGGGCACGCGTATGTTTATTTGATCTATGGCATGTATCACTGCATGAACGTGGTTACGGAACGGGAGGGGGAAGGAGCGGCTGTTTTGCTGCGGGCTGTTGAGCCGGTGTTGAACATCTCCGGACGTACCAATGGCCCGGGATTGCTATGCCGGGCGATGGGAATTACCAAGCATCTCAATGGCCATGATTTGTTGAGTGACGATTTCTTTGTGTCTGAACCGGATGAGGCGGAGAAGTTCGGCATTGTGAAGCGTCCGCGCGTGGGAGTGGACTACGCAGGAAAGTGGGCGGGAAAGCTTTTGAGGTTTTACATCAAGGACAACCCGTTTGTGTCGCGCCGATAAAACACTCGGAACGCGGACAAAACCTGCCTTGCTGTGCTTGTGACGCGGCATTCCTTCATTCTTTACTTCGCGCGCATCGCTCACCATTCTCCCGCCGATGCGAAAACGTCACCTTTACATCACCTTTCTGGCGGCAATTCTTTCCGCTTCAACCGTGTTTGCGGCGGAGTCAGTCGGCCCGGCGCCGGACCTGAAGGAAGTGCTTGATCTCGTTCGCGCCAATCTGTCCGGTGTTGTTGAGGCCGATCTGAATCAGGCGGTCGTGGACGGCCTGACTGCCAGACTGCGGGGAAAGGTCCGGATCGCAGGTGCTGCAAAAAGTTCTGCGACCACAAACACGCCCGCGATTGCGCGAGCCGATGTGATCGAATCAAGTTTTGCCTGTCTGCGTGTGGCTCAGGTGGAACCCGGTCTTGCGGGAGAAATCAAGGCTCGCATTCATCAACTCAACGCCACCAACAAACTCAAGGGCGTGGTGTTCGATCTCCGGTTTTGTGATGGAGAAGATTTCGCGGCGGCGGCGGCTGTTGTGGATTTGTTCGTAGGAACGGAGCGGTTGCTTTTGGAGTGGGGAGGCGGCGAGGCAAAGTCGAAGCAGAAGGATGACGCACTTAGTTTGCCGGTGGCCGTGCTCGTAAATCGTGAAACCGTTGCTGCGCCCGAGGCAATGGCTGCGGTATTTCGTGAGACAGGAACAGGTTTGATTCTTGGCAATACCACCGCAGGTGCCGCAATGACCATGCGCGAGTTTCCGTTGAAGAACGGTCAGCGATTGCAGATTGCAGGTGCGCCGGTCAAGCTTGCGGATGGCACCGAACTCCGCATCACCGGTGTCAAACCGGACATTGAGGTTGATGTGTCGCCCGATGCCGAGCGCGGGTATCGTGATGATGCCTATGCCAATCTTTCCCACACGACGTCATCTTCGAAGACCGATCTTGTCACGCGGACAAACCGTCGCCCGCGTGTCAGTGAGGCTGACTTGGTCCGTGAGAAGCGCGAAGGCGTGACGATTGAGGAAAGCGCCATCGCCCGGGAGCGCGAACCTGAGAAACCGGTGATTCGCGATCCTGCACTCGCCCGTGCCGTGGACGTTCTCAAAGGCCTGGCGGTGGTCCGGAAAGCTTCGTTGTAATCCGGATTAACAAGTTTGAAGAACTTGCGGCAGGGGTCGTATGCGCTCCCGATTGGCTTCACTT
>CAYSDO010000449.1:0-3346 GCA_964429665.1 uncultured Bifidobacterium sp. | reverse complement strand
CGGCGAATTCATCGAACTGCAAGGCACAGGCGAGGAAGCCACATTCACTGAAACGCAACTGGCCGAGTTGATAAAAGCGGGGAAAGCCGGCGTGCGACAACTGCTCGAAGCTCAGGAAAAAGCGCTCGCACGGGCTTGAACCAAAACTCCAGCAGTCCAAGGAGTCCGCACAGATGTAATGCGCACGACCAGCCTAAACTGCCGCGACCAACCAAATGACCACAATCCTTCACCTTGTCCGTCACGCTGAAGTCGAAGCAAGCTACCAGGGCGTGTTCGGCGGGCGCATTGATATGAACCTCTCGCCACGTGGGAACGAACAAGCCGTGGCACTCGCGGAATTTCTTCGTCACAAAAGCTTCGACGCGATTTACGCCAGCCCGATGAAGCGCGTCCAGCAAACCATCGCCCCGCTGCTTCAATACGCCGCACCCCGCCCTGTCGTCCTGCCGCAACTTTACGAGGTTGATTTCGGCGACTGGACCGGAATGACGTTCGATGAAGTGAAACAGAAATTCGGGCACCTCGCCAACGAGTGGTTGAAACTGCTGGATCGTGGGGGAATTCCCAATGCAGAGAACGTCCATTCTTACCGTGCAAGAATTGACTCATGCTTGCAGGAAATTCTCCGCCGCACGAATGGACAGACATCGGCAGTGTTTTGTCACGGCGGCGTCATCCGCATGTTGCTCTCGCTGCTCCTGAATCTCCCATTTGCCGAAATGGAGCGGTTTGAAATCGAATATGCAAGCGTCACAACTGTTGTAATCAAACCGGAACGCACAAGGATTGAACTGCTGAACTTCACCCCGTGGCGTGATTTGAAACCGTGAAGTCGGAATGAAACGCAAAGCCATCTGGAAAACCTCCATCACCGCGACGGAGGAATCCGAAGAAGCGGTTGCCGAATTCCTGGCCGTTCACGTCGCTCCCTCCCCTTCTGCATTCACCGATGTCGAGACAGGCGTGACCGTTGTTTCCGCGTATTCAGAAACGCCGCCACAGCGGATTGCCGCCACCAAAGCTTTGTTGCGTCGTATGCTCGCGGACTTGAAATCATGCGGCATCTCCACGGGTCATGCGCGCCTGAGCGTCGTCAGACTTCCGCCGAAAAACTGGGCGGACTCGTGGAAGCGGCATTTCCCACCACTCGAAATCGGCAACGCGCTTTTGGTGAAACCAAGCTGGTCGAAACGAAAACCACGCAAAGGCCAGGCGCTCGTCGTCTTGGACCCCGGCCTGAGCTTCGGCACCGGCCAGCATCCGACCACCGGGTTCTGCTTGAGCGAAATCGTCCGTCGCCGCACGACAAACCAACCGCCCTCCCTTCTCGACATGGGCACCGGATCCGGAATTCTTGCCATCGCCGCTGCCAAACTTGGTTACGCACCGGTTCACGCTTTTGATTTTGATCCGAAGTGCGTACGCGTCGCCAACGCAAACGAACGAGCCAACCGCGTTCAAAACAAAATCCGAATCTCACGCGCTGATCTTACCAAGCTCCCGCGCCGAAGCGCCAAGCAATACGATATCGTGTGCGCAAACCTGCTTGCAAATCTTCTTATCGCCGAACGCGACAGGATTCTCACTCGTGTAAAGCCCGGCGGCATTTTGGTGGTTGCAGGCATTTTGACACGCGAGTTTAAGGAAGTGCAATACGCCTACGAATCCACAGGTGCACGCATGGTTGCGAGCCGCGTTGAAAAGGAATGGCGTTCAGGGGCGTTCCAGATCGAACGATAGAGTCAGTTGCATTTGATTGACGCAGCCCAGTGTAATTCTGTAGATTTTTAGCGTAGCTTCCGGGCTCAGAAGAAAACTTTGTCAGAACTTTTTATGAAAAAATCACTCCATATCTTCGCAGCTTTGTGCTTGTCCACCGTAGCACAGAATACGCACGCCGCAGACGTTGACAATTACCTCATCGCCAAGGGACAGGAATTCCGCCAGACCAACTCCGCCTCGCCGGTGCAGATTCCCGCCGAAGAGCCGTTCAAGGCAGTCACTTCTGTCACGCCAACCGAACCCGGCTTGATCACCAATGCCACGTTGCGACTGCCCAGCGCAACGATTGTCACATTGGACCCGAACTCGGATGGTTCCTTTGAAGCGGATGCGGCCTTCACCAACAAGGCCCAACTGGATGCCCAGGTAAAAGCGGGCACGTACACCTTCAACATTTTTACACTCAACAACGGTACCAACAAACCCGCATTGGTTCTGCCTGCCGATGCGTACCCGACCACACCGCAGATTCTCAACTGGCTCGACGCCCAGGAGATTGACCACCATCTGGACTTTTCCCTGCGCTGGTTGCCTTTCACCAACGGCACGGCAAATGACTTCATCGTTTTCAGCATCAGCAACACCAACGACGACGATGTGTTGAGCACACCGTTCTTGCTGGAAACCAATGCGCTCACAGGAACAAACATCACCGCACTCGTTCCGGCTCAAACCCTCGTGGCAAACACAACCTACCAGGGCAAGCTGTTGTTTGTAAAACGAACCACAACCAACACCAACGGAATCCCCGGAGCGGTGGGTATTGCGGGCTACTTCAAGCAAACACTCTTCCCGCTAGTCACCCTCCCGGAAGAAACCGGAGCAGGCCGTATAGAAATCGGCGCCCGCAACTTCTCTGTTTCCGAATCGGATCCCGGCGAGTTGCTCGTGCCCATCTATCGCAGCAGTTCCAGCCTGACCGGTGAGGTTTCCGTTACACTCACCATCGCGGACGGAACCGCCCAGCATGACCTCGACTTCGATGTCAACAATCTCGTGTCGGTCATCACCTTCAGCAACGGCGTGGGTTACGCTGGCATCAGCGTGCGCCCTATGGATGATTTCCTTTTCGAAGGCAACGAGACCCTAACGTTTTCGCTTTCAAACCCGACTGGCGGCGCCACGCTTGGCACTCGCAGCAACGCAATCGTCACAATCCTCGACAATGAAACCGCCACAGCCGGACGCCTGCAATTCAGTCCCGTCACCTACAACGTCACCGAAGCAGGCAAGCAAGCCCTGCTGACTGTCACTCGAACTGGCGGCACGGTCGGCAGCGTGAGCATCGCCTACGAAACCCATAACGGCTCGGCCGTTGGCGGCTTGGATTTCACACCCACCAACGGCGTATTGAATTTTGCACCCGGCCAGCCCAGCCGCCAGATCATTGTACCGATCATCAACGACACACTCGATGAGACGAACGAAAACTTTACGGTCAGCCTCAACACCACCACGGGCGGCGCTTACCTTGGCTCAAACCTTGTTGCCACTGTGACGATCACCGACGACGACAACGGGGGCACCATTGCGTTCAAGTCTGCGGCGTTTTCCACAAATG
>CAYSDO010000448.1:0-3350 GCA_964429665.1 uncultured Bifidobacterium sp. | reverse complement strand
ACAACACCCCCGGTTTCTGGCAGCTCCCAAGTCCCGTCACCCGCGATGTCACCGTTCACCCGGACGATGTGGTGGTTTACGATGGCGAGGGCTACGACAAGCTAAAGGCGTTTCTCCAGCAGAATGGCATCCGCCACGTCCTGCTCACCGGCTATGCCACGGACATGTGCTACGCGCGCACCTGCGCCGGTTACGAGAATTTGTCGAAGGATTTCAACACGTTCCTCGTCGGCGACGCCACCCTGTCCACATTTCCGGCTCATGTGACGCCAAAGTTCGCCACCAGCGCGCACATCGCATTCGCTTCACTCAACCAGCTCGTCACCCAGATTTCATGGATCAAGTATGAACCTAGAAAGAAATAGAGGAGCGCGGACAGCCTTGTCCGCGCGTTGGAGTTCAAGCTTCAGCTTGTTCCGACCTGACAGGCAAAAGCCTGAACTCCAGCTTGAACTCGCGGACTCGGCGGTCCGCGCTCCGAGTCGCCGCGAGTTTCTCCGCAACATTTCATTGGCTGGCGCGGCGGCAGGATTGTGTGGCGTAAACGCATTGGCGCAACCATCTTCTCCGACACGCGACAAGGCACTCATCGCCATCACACTCGACCTCGAAATGGCGCGCAATTTTCCAAAGTGGGAGGACTCGCACTGGGACTACGAGAAGGGAAATCTCAATGACGACGCCAAACGTTACGCCGTTGAAGCCGCGCGAAGAGTCAAGGCGCACGGCGGAATGATTCACTTCTTCGCTGTCGGCCAGGTGTTCGAACAGGAGAACGTGGATTGGCTCAAGGAACTCAATCAAAACGGCCACCCCATCGGCAATCACACCTACGATCACGTCTATGTGCTCGCAACAAAGCCCGAGGACATCCAGTATCGTTTCAAACGCGCGCCGTGGTTGATCGAGGGCAGGACTCCCGCACAGGTGATCCGCGAGAACGTTCAGCTTTGCACCGAAGCCATGCGCATGCGACTCGGCTTCAGTCCGGCGGGCTTCCGTACACCTGGCGGTTTTGCAGACGGCTTGAATGGTCGCACGGACGTGCAACAAATGTTGCTCGACTGCGGATTCAAATGGGTTAGTTGCAAATACCCCGCGCATCTTTACGGCAATCCGGGCGAAGCCGCGACCAAGGAAGTCCTCGACAACATCGTCAAAGCGCAGACCGCCGCTCAGCCGTTCGTCTATCCGACCGGCTTGATTGATGTCCCCATGAGTCCGATCAGCGACATCGGCGCGTTCCGCAACGCACGCTGGAAACTCGACGATTTCCTGCACGCCATCCGCCTCGGAGTCGAATGGGCCATCGAGAACAAGGCCGTGTTCGATCTGCTCTCACATCCGTCGGTGCTTTATCCAAACGATCCCGAGTTCAAAACAATCCAGCTGGTTTGCGATATGGTGAAGAAGGCAGGCGACCGGGCGGCGATCGTCGACCTCGATACGATTGCGAAACGATATGCTCCTGTACTGCGGTGAACTCCTACAAACATGAAATCCAAAACCCCACCCGCGACACCACAGGACCGGCGCAGATTCCTCACGGCAGGTTTGCTTGGACTCGCCACCGGGATTCCGGTCATTTCAGGTGCAGCCGATGAATCGAAATCAACAGCCTCTCGTTCACAATCCGCGAAGATCAAAGGATTGAATCCTCCAGACGCTCCCGCTGCGGACGTAGGCTACACTCCCGGCATCCTGGCAGAAGGTCAACGGCTCGTGTTCATTTCCGGTCAGGGCCCGCGCGACTACACGGCGGATATGGAGGCGCAATTCCGCCAGACGTTCGAACGAATCAAGGTGATTCTCGAACAAGCCGGAGGGACAATGGCAAACATTGTGATTCTACGTGCCTACTTCGTACACTTCAGCCGCGACCTGTCGGTATATCGGAAAGTGCGGAAGGAATTCCTCGTGAAGCCTTATCCCGCCTCAACCGCAGTGGGAGTAACAGAACTGGCGCCGGCGGGTAATCAAATCGAGATCGAAGCGGTTGCCGTATTGTAATCCCGAGAAGTCGCGGCGTTGAATTCGACCAGTTCCTCGCTGTTGGTCAACTTGCGGAGCGGCGTTGGGATTCGAACTTTCTTTGCCATAAATTCAATTTCAATGCTGCAAACAAACTATCACTTCGGAGGCGGATTCTTCGCCAGATAAACTTCGATTCGAGCGATCAAAGTCGGAACGTCCTTGTGAACCGTGTCCCACACGACATCCAAATCCACATCGTCATAATCGTGGATCAGGATGTCGCGCATTCCTGTCAGCAGTCTCCACGGAATCTCCGGGAACAGCCGCTGCGATTCCGGTGAAAGTCGCCGCGCAGCTTCGCCGATGATCTCAAACTTGCGATTGACCGCTTCATACTTCTCTTCGTTGGCCTTGAAAGCTTCGCGGCTGACTCCAGCGGTGAACTGCACGGCTTTCGCGGCCTCCAGAATGTCTTCCAGATACGCGTTATCGTGTGCATCTTGGGAGTACCCCCCGGAGCGCCGGTCTCCGACCCGGCAGGCGTGGAGATGTGCGTGGAAACGAGCCGGATCGGAGATCGGCACTCCACCACGCCTGTCGTATCGGGGGAACCTTCCAGATGTACACCGCGTTATCCTTCGACATAAATAGGCGTCGCGGTCGAGAGGATCGAATGTTTACGGTAGCGGTTGCGGCTGTGTTCGATGGCCCGGCGGCTCACCAAATCCACTGGTCGTCCGAACAGTTCCATCAGCTTTTCCTGCATGTCCACCCAATCGAGCAGGGTCGGGTGCGCGTCAGCGCGCAGCGTTGCGAGCAGGTCCACATCACTTCCCTCGCTGAAATCTTCACGCAAAGCCGAGCCGAACAGTTCCAGCCGCGTGATGCCGCGCTGCTGGCAGAACTGCACGATCTTCTCGCGATTGAAATTCAGCTTCATCTCACTTTTCTGCAATTAGGCCAGGCCTAGTTGTTTGCGCACCTCGTCTGTCGCGTAAGTCCGTTTGCCTTTGTTGCGGGCTCGGGCTTCCAGCAAATCCAGATAGTCGTGCAAATCCTCCAACTGCTCGCGCAGCGAGGAGATTTGGTTCAGCACATTCTTCCGCTGCGTTTTCGCGGCGGGTCTTTCAGCGATGACGTTACTCATAGACATCTTTTCGGTTGCCAATTCTTTGAATCAAAATCTTGTCTTCGATCACATCAAATAGAATCCGGTAATCACCCATGCGCAACCGAAAACCCACGTCGGCGTTTTGCAGCCGCTTGATGTTGCCGTGCAATCCCTGTTCGAGCCGCTGAATCTTGCGCAGGATTTGGTCGGCCTGCCGTTTGGGAAGTGCCCGCAAATCTTCCAGCGCCGATTCTTCGTACCTGAT
>CAYSDO010000447.1:0-3353 GCA_964429665.1 uncultured Bifidobacterium sp. | reverse complement strand
CCGCATTGCTACGACCGATCCGTGAGATGAAGGACGACTTCGGATTCAGCGTTCACACCGCCATGCAGAACGACGTCAACGGCGCAGGCTGGTGTCTGCCGGATTACTTCAGCGACATCGGCATCCGCTACCTGACGATGGGCGTCAACAAGACGCGCTCGATCCTGCCGTTTGATCGGCCGACGCCGTTTTGGTGGGAATCGCCGTCCGGCAAGCGCGTGCTGGCCTATCGCGCGGACCACTATCATCTCGGCAACATGTGGAAAATCCACGAAGGCAATCTCGACAAGTTCAAGCCCTACCTCGACAAGTATCTGGTCTCGCTTGAGGAACGCAATTATCCGTTTGATCGCATCAGCGTGCAATTCTCCGGTTACCACACTGACAACTCGCCGCCCGCCGTCATTGAGTGCGATCTCGTGAAGGCGTGGAACGAAAAATTCGCGTGGCCGAAGCTGCGGCTCTCCACGTCGCAGGAATTCCTGGCCTACGTCGAGAAAAAACACAGCGCTGAACTGCCTGTGCATCGCCAGGCGTGGCCGGATTGGTGGACCGACGGCTTCGGCTCGGCGGCTCGCGAAACCGCCGCCTCGCGCGAAACTGAGACCGCCATGCAAGTGAACCAAGGCTTGCTGGCAATGGCGTCCATCCTTGGAGCGCAAGTCAGCTCCAACACGATGCACCGTGTCGCCGCGATCCAAGACAATCTCCTGTTTTACCAGGAACACACTTACGGCGCCGCCGAGAGCATCACGGATGCGCTCGCCGAAAACACGCAGGTCCAGTGGGGCGAGAAGGCCTCCTACGCGTGGACGGCGGTGATGAATTCGGCCCAACTGCGGGAGGAGGCCTTTGGCCTGCTGCAAGATTTCCTGCCACGCGCCGACGTGCCCACGCTGGCGGTTTGCAACACCTTGAATTGGCCGCGCTCTGGTTTGGTGCGGGTGTTTATTGACCATGAAATGCTGCCGCCGGATCGGGCGTTCCGCATCCTTGACGGCACGCAACCGGTGGCCGTTCAAGCCATGGAGCGCCGCTCCGAGGGTACCTACTGGGCCGTGTGGGTCCGCGACGTGCCGCCGCTGGGCTACAAGATTCTGCGTATTGAAACCAGCGACCAACCGCGTGTGCAGGAGACTCCCGGCGCGGATTCGCTCATGCTGGAAAACGAGTTCTACAAACTGACTATCAACGGAGACAAAGGTGCGATCAAGAGTCTGGTGGACAAGGAAACCGGCAAGGAATTGGTTGACCAGACCGCTGCGTGGGGATTGGGTCAGTGCATTTACGAAACAATGCCGACCCGCCGCGACATGAAGCCAGAAATTTTCAAGCGCACGTCGGTCAGGAACGTCACGGTGAAGCCCGGTGCGAATGGACCGATCTGGAAAAGTCTGCTCCTCAATGCCGACCTGGATGGCTGCGCCACGAACAACGGCGCGCGCGCGGAGATTCGGTTGTATGACACCGAGAAACGCGTCGAGCTGCGTTACGCCGTTCGCAAGTTGCCGATTCCCTCGCCCGAAGCACTCTACGTCGCGCTTCCGTTCCAGTCACCGAACAGCAAGATGCTTTATGAAGCCCAGGGCGGCTGCGTCACGCCCGGCGATGACCAAATCCCCGGCTCGTCGTCCGATTGGCAGACGTTGCAAAGCTTCATCGCCATCCGCGGCGCGGACGGTCAGATCATCACCGGCAGTGACCAAGCGCCGCTGGTGCAACTGGGCGATTTCAATCTCGGCAAATGGCAACCGGTCACGCGCGTCGAGAAGCCGCATGTCTATTCGTGGGTGATGAACAACTACTGGTTCACCAACTTCCGCACCGAACAGGAAGGCGAGTTCAAATTCAACTACTACCTCACCTCGACGAAAGACCCGAGCCGCACGGTTGCCACGCATTTTGGATGGGGCAGTCGCACACCGTTTGCAACGCGAGTATTACCACCGAGTAGGGTGGTTGGCGCCACGACAAAGAACCTTTCAACCATTACGGTCAATGCTCACAACCTCCTGATCGTGGAAACCCGTCCAACCCGAACGGGAGACGGCATTTTCCTGCACCTACGGGAACTTGAAGGCAAGCCTGTCACAATCACCGAGGCCGATCTGGATACCAGTGTCGAACTCCGGAGTGCGGACGAAGTCAATGTGCTCGAAGAAGTGTTGAATGAAGGTATCGAATCGCTCGCATTCAAACCGTATGAGGTGAAATTCCTGAGATTGAGATTTCGGTGATTCTCGGAGTTTATGGCATCGCTATTCTTGCCTGCCAAACCTGCGCTTGGTAAAAACGGCTCTTAATCACAAACTTGGCGTACTTACAAGGGACTGATGCGACGCCTACCATGTCACGACGTAGCGCCCCGCCCCACGGGCGGCGAAGGTAAGCAACAGCCGCCCGTTTTCCAGTTTGAAATCAACCGGGCCGAGATCGGCCTGCGTTCCGGCGGCGAGCGCACGAACTTGGATATTCGTACGCCTGGCTGAGTGACTGACATGATGAATTGATTCATTCCAAGGCCGTCTTTCTGTGGCTTAGTTTGTCGAGATGGATAGAGCCTTTGCTTTACCGCGCGAGCGATCTGTCGCGGCTGGACCAAACATTTTGTTCTCTGGCTTGCCACCGGAAATGATATAGGCGAGCAGGTCAAGCACTTCGTCCTCCTCCAGTTGGTTCAGCAGACCCTGCGGCATCGGTGAAACCTTGGAAGGTTCGATGGACTTGATTTGCTTGCGGTCAATCTTTGTCGTTTCTCCGGGGTTCAACATGTCCGTGCTCAGTTGAACCGAATCCGTCCCGAGATAAACAATTTGTCCTGTAAGCGTCTCGTCATCGGTCAACGTGATCACGATGGGTGCGTAGAGATCGCTCACCGTCTTGCTCGGCTCGATGATGGATTCCAGCAAATCGCGCGGACTGAATCGGCCGCCGGCACCTGTGAGATCGGGCCCAACGGCTCCTCCCTCGTTTGCGAATCGGTGACAAGCAAAACATCCCAACGCGCCGAATAATTTGCGGCCTCGCTCAAAACCTCGATTTTGCAATCTGCCTTCAGCGAGCGGGGCAAGTTCGGCTACGGTCCAATCCTTCACGTAGGAATGCCCTGTGAGTCCTTCCTGCATGACTTGCAACGGCGTCTTCATCGCGGGCGTGGCTTCGAGGATGGGCTTTAATTGCGCTTTTTCTGTTTCAGTCAAGGTTGCGACTGCGTCGTTCTTGATCAGCTTCATGAAACCGGAAAAACTCGCACCGCCACGATAACCGCCCGCCTTGACGAACCACCTGAAGTAGGTCTCGCGAAGTTCCGGTGTCCAACCTGTCCGCACCACGCGCAGTGACTTGATGTATTC
>CAYSDO010000446.1:0-3380 GCA_964429665.1 uncultured Bifidobacterium sp. | reverse complement strand
TTGTGCAAACACTTCCTCCAAGATCATTATACCGGTTATCTAAGGTAGATGGTATTAGAACAAAGGAAAAGGCAGGTGTTTGGTCATTGCTTGTTTCCAATTTGGAGAAGCCGTGGCTCGTGGTGGTTTGACTCGGAAACAATCGGCCGGATATCATTTCGTCTGCAGCCACCTGATCGCCTTCTCTGCAAGCTTGTCGAACGCGGTTACGCAGAGTTCAAGGTGTTCTTCCTTCGTGTCCTCAATTTTGTTGTGGCTGATGCCGTGCAGGCTTTGGACAAACATCATGACGGTCGGCACGCCCGCTGCCGCGACTTCGGCGGCATCGTGCAACGGGCCGCTCGGCAGGCGATGCACCTTCCCGCAGGTTTCGCGGATGGATTCGTCGCACAGGTTGATGAGATCGTTGTTGAAGGGGCGTGGTGCAATCTGCCAGAGGCGTTCCCAACTCACCCTAACGTTGCCTTCCTTGGCGAAGCGTTCGCTGGCTTCCTTCGCCTCCTGCAACATGCGGGCTAGGGCGGGGGCATCGAGATGGCGCTGATCGAGAGTGATGCGACATTCCTCCACCACGCTCGTGACGATGCCGGGCTTGGTGGTGCATGAGCCGATGGTGCAAACGCCGCCGATCTCGGAGTCCAAAGTCACCAGTCTTAAGTCCAACGTCTTGCTCAGGTGCGCGCTACCCGACTCTGGGCTTTGGACTTTGGCCTCTGGATTAATCCGGCTTCGCTCGGCGATCTTGTAAATCTCAGAACTCATCTGTGCGGCGGCGAGAAAGGCGTCTTTGCGGCGATTCATCGGCGTGCTGCCGGAGTGCGCGGCCTGGCCGTGAAACGTGATGGCGTGTCGCTCTACTCCGAACGTGCCGAGCACCGCGCCCAGCGGCAGATCGAGATCAAGCAGCACCGGGCCCTGCTCGATGTGCAATTCCAGATACGCGGCAGCGTTCTTGAGTTCCTTGCCGCTGTCCTTCACGCGTTCGAAATCAATGCCGACATTTTTTAGCGCGTCAGGCAGCTTGATTCCCTGCTTGTCCACTAGGCCACGTGCTTCGTTCATGTCCAGATTGCCGGAACACGCGGAAGAGCCGAACAAACTCTTGCCGAAACGCGCGCCTTCTTCATCAGCCCAATCCACGAGGCGGATTGTGATTGGAGGCTTGCCGTTGTATTGCGCGTTGATGCGACGGAGAATCTCCACGCTGGCCATCACATTCAGGCAGCCATCAAGCCAGCCGCCGTTCGGAACAGAATCCATGTGGCCGCCGATAAGCAGACATTTTTCTGATTCGCCGCGCAGTGTGGACCAGAGATTTCCGGCTGCGTCCACGTGCGTTTCAAGCGGCAGCGCTTCGAGCTTCCTTTGCAGCCACGCGCGCGTCTTGACCCACATTGGTGTGAAAGCGACCCGTTGCGCGCCGTTTTCATCGGCGGTGAGAGCGCGGAGTTCCTTGAGTTCGGCGACGGTGCGTTTGGGATTCAACGGGGCGCTCATGCAGCAAGCTCGATTTGAATGAATGGTTGGCACTCGCGCCGAGGAATTCAACTGAAAACAAGCCAGCTTGCTTTGCTGGACTTTAGCGGCCGTTTCGCCTGAAATGTCCATGTTGCAACATCAGACGACCGTTGCAACCAACAAGCCATGATTAAACTAAGTTTTCCATTCACCGAAGAAAAAATCCGCGCGCTCAAGGTCGGCGATGAGGTTTTGATCTCCGGCGTCGTGTTCACCGGGCGCGATGCGGTTCATAAACATCTGCACGAGGGCGGCAAGCTACCGCCGGGTGTGAGTCTGCGCGACGGTATCATCTACCACTGCGGGCCGGTGATGATGCAGCAACCGGACGGTTCATGGAAATGCACCGCCGCCGGCCCGACCACGTCCATCCGCGAGGAGCCGTATCAATGGCAGATCATCCGCGACTTCGGCGTGCGCGGTGTCATCGGAAAGGGCGGCATGGGCGACAAAACTCTCGCGGCGTGCAAGGAACACGGCTGCGTTTATCTGCACGGCGTGGGCGGCGCGGCGCAGGTGTTGGCCGAGTGCGTGAAGAAAGTGCGCAACGTTTATTTCAAGGAAGAGTTCGGTTCACCTGAAGCGATCTGGGAACTGGAAGTTGTGGATTTCCCCGCCGTGGTGACGATTGACGCACACGGCAACTCGCTCCACAAGGACGTGTTCAACACGAGTCAGGCGGAACTGGCGAAGCGGTTGTGACCCACGGCGGTGCGAGACATTTGCGGTAAATCTTGTGAATCAAATCTTACGCGCGAAGATTTGGAATCAAGCAAGTTCCGCCTATCCTCTGGTTAGCCTGCCTCGTGACAGTGCAATCATTCATAATTGTGGTGGTCAAGGATCGGCAGACCCCAAAGCATAGAAGGCAACCTGCTTGCCCTTCATCTTCCGTCTCCCTTCAAGAGACACCACGGAGACAATCCCAGCGGCCTCGTCGATGTCCACCCGAATGTCGCCGATGCCGTGCGTCCTGATGCTCCAGACATGAAAGAGGCGCTTGTCGTTCTCGCCAACTGCCTGATACCAACCATGCACGTCATAGCGACTAACTTCGATAAAGGGATGCTCTTCGCGGCAAAAATGATACGTGCGACCGTCAAACTTGACTGTCCACCATCGCACGGCAGAAGGAATCGACTTCTTGAGCGTCTCAAAGTCGGGGCTAAATGTAAGAAACGTGTTTTGATCGTAAGACTTCTCCGAAGGCGCTGCGTATGATTGACACGCGGGGATGGATGCCAGTGCAGTAGTAGCGAATGCTAATGCTCTTCTTCGCGTCATCGACTTCATAGCGACGTTATTTGAAGGCTAACTATTAATGGAGGGCGGTATCTTCCGTCTATCTTTTTTCATGTGGCGACACTATTCAGGATGTCAGTTTGCGTCCAGCATCATTTGTTTTTGAAATAGCGCTCAACATTCTCAGTCAACCAAACCGTGATGTCCCGCGAAGGAACGAAGGCTGCGAAGGGATGAAATAGTTGTTTCACTTCGTCCCCTTCGCCTCTTCGCGGGAAATCTCCTCATCGCTCTGTTTGAAAATGTTCCGCTACTGACGGAACTCCAAACTTGATACCCGACTTCCGACACCTGACAATTTCCGCCGAATGAATCGTATCGAAGCACGCTTTGCCCAGTTGAAGCGCGACGGCAAAAAAGCTTTCATCGTCTATATCGGCGCGGGTGATCCGAACTTGGAAGCTACGCGCCAACTTGCGCTCGCGTTCGACAAGGCGGGCGTGGACGTGTTGGAACTCGGCGTGCCGTTCAGCGATCCGCTCGCCGACGGTCTGGTGAATCAACTCGCCGCACAGCGTGGCCTCGAATCCGGCACGACTCCGCCAAAACTTTTGGAAACC
>CAYSDO010000445.1:0-3390 GCA_964429665.1 uncultured Bifidobacterium sp. | reverse complement strand
CCGAATGAGTCCCAGCCCATCGGATGCAGCACATTGAAGCCGCACGCACGACGGTAGCGGGCAAGGATGTCCGTTGCGGTGTAACCCTCGGGATGCCCGACGTGCAGACCCGCGCCGGACGGATAAGGGAACATGTCGAGGATGTAAAACTTCGACGGCAACTGTGCGGCAGTCACCTTGCCGGAGACTTTGTGGCGTTGCGCAAAGGCGTGGTTCGCCGGGATGTCGTCGCCGGGATTGAACGCGCGAAAGACCTGTTGCTCGTCCCAGGTTTGTTGCCACTTGGGTTCGATCAGATGGAACGGATATTGTCTGCGACTGCCTGACATAGAGTCGCGGATGTTAAGGGAAAAGGCGTGGGACTCAATCGCGGAGTTTCAAACCGGCGCGACGGCAATGCAATGCCGGCAGCCAACTTTTCTGTTGAGCATGTTTCTTGACAGTGCGCGGGTGGTGCGTCAATCTGGCGTAGAACTGACTGCAAGATTTTCCCTGACGTGATATAGGTTTGATCTACAGTCTGCCGCAAGCAGCCATTCCAAAAATATTTTGAACCACTTTGTCGGTTTGGCGTCGAAGCCTCATTGGTATGACGCCTTTGTTATGGACCTGCCGTCGGTAAGAAATTCCAGAAATAATTTTTATGGCCAAAGTCGCTGTCGTTAAGAAACCCAAGGGTAAAGTCATCAAGGCGAAGGACGCTCCTGAACAGATGCCGCTGGAGGGTTCGCCTGAAGCCGCGCCCGCCGCGCCTATAGTCGCGGTTGCTGAGATCAAGCCCGTTGTTGAGGAGGATAATTCTTCCGCCTCGCTCCAACCGCCTACAAAGCCCGTGGAGCCGGTAGATCAGGTGGCCCAACCCGTCCGCCCGCCACGCGGTGACCACCAGCGCGATCAGCAGCGCGACCGTATCGTTACGTCGCTCAACATCGCCAAGCTCCAGGCCATGCCCATGGGCGAACTCAACAACATGGCAAAGGACCTGGGGGTTGAGAATTTTGGCACGATGCGCAAGCACGAAGTAATCTTCCATATCCTGCAAAAAAATGCCGAACGCGCGGGCGTGCTCTTTTCCGAGGGAGTTTTGGAGGTGTTGCCTGAAGGATTTGGATTCCTTCGCTCGCAGAGTTTCAATTATCTGCCTTGCCCGGAGGACATTTACGTTTCGCCATCGCAGATTCGCCGGTTCGATTTGCAGACCGGCAATTTGATCGCGGGCCAGATTCGTCCGCCCAAGGAAAAGGAAAAGTTTTTTGCGCTGCTCAAGGTGGAAGCCGTGGATGGCGAAGAACCGGACAAGGCCAAGGACAAGACGCACTTTGAGAACCTCACGCCCCTGTTTCCGAACAAGCGGTTTATTCTTGAAACAGCCAAGGACGAGCTTTCCACACGCGTGCTTGATCTTGTCTGCCCGATAGGCAAAGGCTCGCGCGGTTTGATCGTTGCCCCGCCGCGCACCGGCAAGACTGTGTTGATGCAGAAACTCGCCAACGCGATTCTTAAAAACAACCCCGAGTCATACCTGTTCATCCTGCTGATTGATGAGCGACCCGAGGAAGTCACCGACATGGAACGCACCTGTAAAGGCGCGGAAGTAATTTCCTCCACGTTCGATGAGCCTCCGGAGCGCCATGTGCAGGTTGCGGAAATGGTCATCGAAAAAGCCAAGCGCATGATCGAACACAAGCGCGATGTTGTCATTCTTCTCGACTCCATCACGCGTCTGGCCCGTGCCTACAACACCGTTCAGCCGCACTCGGGCAAGATTCTCTCTGGCGGGGTCGACGCGAATGCGTTGCACAAACCGAAACGCTTCTTCGGCGCCGCGCGCAACATTGAGGAGGGTGGTTCGCTCTCGATCATCGCCACCGCGCTCGTGGACACCGGATCGCGCATGGATGAAGTCATCTTTGAAGAGTTCAAAGGCACGGGCAACATGGAAGTCCATCTGGACCGCGGACTCGTGGATCGCCGCATTTTTCCTTCCATCAACATCGAACGCTCTGGCACACGCAAAGAGGAATTGCTTTATCATCCGGACGAGCTAGGCAAGATTGTGCTGTTGCGCCGCGCACTCACCGGCGTCCCGCCTGTGGAAGCCATGGAATTGTTGCTTGGCAAACTCAAGAAGACCGGCAGCAACATCGAATTCCTGCTGGCGATGAGCGTGGGCTAAGTCCGGGGCACAAACACTGATTGCGAGCAGGTTGGCGGTTGGCAAGAGCAGTCAGGGTTGTTAGCCTGAGTTCAGATGTCCGAAGCGACAGTCCAACCAAATCAACCTTCAAAGGCGAAGGTCTTCGTTCGTCGTCTGTCTTCCACCCTCGTTCTGTGGGGCGTGGTGCTGGGTGCGATGTTCTCCGGCAATCGGCTTATCTCGGACTACGTGTTCCTCGCTTTGATGCTGCTGCTTGCAGTGACAGGATTGTTGGAATTTTACGGGCTGGTGGCGAAACGTGATCTGGTCTGTTTCAAATGGACCGGACTGATCGGCGGCATGTTGTTGATGGTCGGCACATTCCTGCACGCGACAGGTCATCTGGGAATTTACGAGGTGCCATCCCGCATCAATGATTTTGAAACAGGCTTTCTCATTCTCTTCGTGCTTGGCCTTTGCGTGCGGCAGTTTGTTTCCAAAAGCAACACGGCTGGAATTCTTGCAATTTCGACGACCCTGTTTGGTTTGATGTACGTGCCGTGGCTGTTGAACTTCATCCAGAAGATCAATTTCTTCCCCGGCATCTACGACAATGGAAAGTTCTACGTGCTCTACTTCATTCTCGTCACGAAGTTCAGCGACACGGGCGCGTATGCCGTCGGCTCGCTCATTGGCAGACACAAGATGATCCCGCGCATCAGCCCGGCGAAGACATGGGAGGGATTTGGCGGCGCAATTGTTGTTTCCACCGGCGCGAGCCTGGTGTTCACGTATTTTCTAGGGCACAGGATGCCGGGCATGACACCGCTGCACGCCGTCATCCTTGGCGTCATCCTCAGTTCAACCGCCGTGATCGGCGACCTGATCGAATCCTTGTTCAAGCGCGAAGCTGGCGTGAAGGATTCTGGGAATTTCTTCCCGGGCATCGGCGGCATCCTCGACTTGCTGGACAGTCTTTTGTTTAATGCGCCGATCATGTATTTGTATTTGCGCCACATCCTGTCTCATTCGTGATAAAAATATCTTGAACAGCAAAGACGCCAAGACGCCAGGTTCATCAAACTTCGCGCCTTTGCGTCTTTGTTGTTAAATGTTTCCCCTGATGAAAAATGTAGTCTTACTTGGCAGCACGGGCTCCATCGGCACTAGCACCATCAAGGTCGCGGAAGATCTGCCGGATCGCGTCCGGCTCATTGGCTTGGCAGCAGGCAACAACGCCGCTTTGCTTGTCG
>CAYSDO010000444.1:0-3402 GCA_964429665.1 uncultured Bifidobacterium sp. | reverse complement strand
TCACTCGATGCAGTAGGAAATTGATTTCTTCGCCGCTGTTTCCGCACTAGTCTCTGTTCATTGAAACTATTTTCCGGCCAGAGTTCCATTCGCTCGCGCTACCCGCTCGCCATTGGTGCAGGACTTGTGCTGGCGTCGTCTTTTCCAAAGCTTGGCGTTGCAGGATTCGCATGGGTGTCGCCTGCGTTTCTGGTTTTTGCTGCCGGTGAATCGCGGGGCAAGGAGCGGTTCAAACTTGGTTTCGTCGCAGGGTTCACCTGTTGGCTTGCATCACTCTATTGGCTGCTGCTGATTCCGGTAAGGCCGATCGAAAAATTCTTTCCGTTTCTGGGCTGGATTGCGTTGAGTGCCTTTGCAGGATTGTATCACGCTGTCTGGGTTCTGTTAGTCCGGAGTCCAGAGTCCAAAGTCCTGAGCCGGGAGACGCTTCGCTCGACGTGGTCGGAGCGAAATCGTTTTGCCGTGTTCGGGGCTATTTCGTGGGTTGGATTGGAGATGATTCGAGCCCGATTGCTGTCCGGTTTTCCGTGGAATCCTCTCGGCGCATCGCAATACGAACTCACGCCCCTCATCAACATCGCATCGGTGACAGGTGTTTATGGCGTGTCGTTTCTCGTGGTGTGGAAGGCGCTCTCACTTTACAACGCGGCCATCGTTATTCTGCGTGAACCCACGCGCACATTTGCCTGGCAGCGTGAAGTCTTTCTCCCACTTGCGGCCTTGGTCGTGGTGTTTGGCATCGGGCTCATCAAGTTAAAGGAATCCTCCGACAGGACGGGCACAGATTTGCGTGTGGCTTTCATCCAGCCGGATATTTCACAACGCATGATCTGGAACAGCTCCTCGGATGATAGTTGGTTTCATGGGGTGCTGGAACTGACGCAGCACGCACTGAGCAATGAAACTGATCTCGTATTGTGGCCTGAAGCGGGCACGCCGAAACTGATTCGTTATGATGACGAGATGCGCAACAAGATCACGGACATCGCCCGCGCGCATGGCGTCTGGATGATTCTCGGCAGCGACGATGCCGAGCCAGCGCGTAACCCCGTTTCACCAAAGGATGCGGATTATTTCAACTCAAGTTTTCTGATCAACCCACACGGTGAAATCGTTTCGCGCTACTGCAAACGCAACCTTGTCATCTTCGGCGAATACGTTCCACTTGTGCGCTGGCTGCCGTTCATCAAATGGCTTACGCCCATCACCGGCGGATTCAAGGCAGGCGACCGTGTGGTGAAGTTTGATCTCAACCACGGGAAAGAACCGCCCGGTACGCCCGTTCACACGGCAACGTTGATTTGTTTCGAGGATATTTTTCCACACCTCGTTCGCGAATATGTGGACGATGACACGGATTTTCTGGTCAACCTGACGAACAATGGATGGTTTGGCGAAGGTGCAGCGCAATGGCAGCACGCGGCTGCTGCGGTTTTTCGCGCAGTGGAAAACGGAGTTCCACTGTTGAGATGCTCCAACAACGGTCTGACATGTTGGGTGGATGAGCGCGGACGCATCCGTCAGCTTCTTCGCACCGAGAGCGGGTCGGTTTATGGTGCTGGCGTGATGCGGGCGGAGATCGCCATTCGAGCAGCGGCAGAAAAACACGCCCCGACCTTTTACCGGAGTCACGGAGATTGGTTTGGCTGGGCGTGTGTTGTGATCACGGTGCTTGGCACAGTGCGCCGGATACGGGCCAGTCTCACGGAGGTTTCGGTGGCTGCCCCGTCGGTATGAGCTGCAAGTGCCACTGGCAAGGCTGAAGTCGCGATGTCCCCCGCAATGGGGACTGGTTGAGAAACTGGCATACACTAGGATGATCTCGTCAGTTGCAGTGCAGATAACGCAGTTTCCGTGTGTGTGGCGTATGTCTGCGGCGCCAGCACTCAACAGACTCTCGCGCGGGTTGTAAAAGAGACCGCGCAAAGATTTGTAAAAAGTGTGTTCTCCTTGTGTTTCGAGCCGGGCCCGTCGCCCGGCTCGTTTTTTTCTGGCCGGCAAGAAAAACTCCCGGCTGGGGCGCTAATTCTTGATACCAACTTATTGGTTTGCGTTGCTCAGTTGGACGTAAAGTCGATGAATTGCATCCACCATCTGTTCAACGCCGAAGTTGGCACGCACGAAGTCTTGACCACGATGACCGAGTTCGGCGCAGAGTTTTGGATCGCGCGCAAGCAGGAGTATCCTTTCGGCGGCGGCGTTCTCGTGGCCGGTCTTGACGAGGAATCCAGTCTGATTATCGAGGCAGATTTCATTCGCGCCGTCAAAGTCATAGGAGACGACGGGCTTTCCGGCGGCCAGTGCTTGTGGTAGGGCGCGGGAGAGGGCTTCGCGGGTGGAAAGGTGGGCGAGGCAGTCCATGATGCCGACGTAGCGCGGGACTTCATCGGGTGGAACGAGTCCGGTGAAGGTGACTTTGCTGGTGAGGCCCAGTTCGTGAATGCGTTGTTCGATGTGCGGACGCAATGAACCATCACCGACGAACAGCAGATGCGCCTGCGGGCATTCGGGCAGGATGCGTTTGAGAGCGACAAGCAAATCCTCATGGCCCTTGAGCGGGAAGATGCGGGCGATTTTGCCGATAACGAAGGCGTCGCGCGGGATCCGGATTTTGTCCCGCAAAAGCGGGTCATTGGTGGCAATGGCGAAGGGTTCAACTTTGAATCCACTGAAGACACGCGTGAACATCTCAGGTTTGCCGATGCCTGCGGCGAGGTAGAGTCGGGTCATCGCGTCAGCCGAGCAAAGGAAGTGCGTGGTGAACTTGGCGGCGTAGCGCTCCGCGGCAGTGAAGACGGTATTGGCAAGGTTTCCTTGGAATGGGCCAAACGACGGGCCGTGAATGTGGTGAATGACGATGGGAACCTTGGCACGGCCGGCAGCAACACGTCCCAGGATTCCGGCTTTGCCGCTGTGGGTGTGAACGATGTCGGGCTTTTGCCCCTTGAGCAGCCGCGTCAAATGCATGAGCGCGAGAAAATCTTTCCACGGGTGTACGGGCCGGACCAAAGTAGGGACGATGGTGAGAATCTCAGGGCAACCTGCGAGTCGCCCTTCCATGGAGCCTTCGGGACCGGTGGTGGGACCTGAGATGAGTTTGACGGAGACATCAGGCTTCCTGAGCAGTCCTAGAACGGTGGCAATGGTGTTTTCCTGTGCGCCTCCAACGATCAACCGCGTGATGACATGCGTGACGCGCATGGCATTTCATTTGGGTTTTGGATTGGCTTTCTTCGCTCCGCGATATTCCGAAAGGCGGTTGGACACGAACTGCCATTCGTAGGAATTGGTCTGGGCGTGGGTGAGGTAGGATTCGTAGTTGCGGATGGCGGCGTTGGTGTCACCCTGGCGCAGAGCAACTTCTGCGAGGCCGAAATCTATCTGATACGCTGCGGGCATCTG
>CAYSDO010000443.1:0-3412 GCA_964429665.1 uncultured Bifidobacterium sp. | reverse complement strand
ATGCCGTCTCCCAGGCCGTTTCTGTGCTCTCCACCAACTATACCTCGCTTGTCAACCGCGTCTCCGCGAACAGCGGCACCGGCGGGGCGGGGAGCGTGACGAGCAACGAACTCTCAACAGCGGTTGCTGCGGAATCTGTCAATCGAGTGAGTGCGGATAATGTCATCAGTGCGGCAGCGGCTGCCGTATCAGCTGACTTGACGTCAGTCAAAGCCGTCATCTCGAATTTAACATCAGCACATAACGCTGTTTCACAAGCGGTGTCGGTGTTGTCGACCAATTATACATCCCTCGTGAATCGCGTCTCGGCGAATAGTGGTGTGGCTGGCACGGGCTCGGTGACGAGCAACGAGTTGTCGGCTGCTATTGCGGCAGAATCAGCCGGTCGCGTCAGCGCGGATAACGCGTTGTCGAATGCGATTTCGGCGCTATCGAGTAAATTGTCGGCGGTATCGATTCATGGCTGGTCTTCCCCGACTTCCGCGACGACAAGCGTCAGGGGTATTCAGAGTGCGTTTACCATGATTTCGAACACCTTCAGCGCGGCCTTCAATAAAGGAAGCGCGGTGTCGGCTGATCTCACGTCTCTGAAAGGGGTTGTCTCGAATCTAACGAGTGCGCAGAACGCGACGTCAAACACCCTCTCTGCACTCTCCGCAGCGCACACCTCCCTGGTGAACCGTGTCTCTGCCAATAGCGGTACTGGAGGAGGGGGTGGGTCGATTACCAGCGCGGAATACCTCTCATTGCAGAGTATCGTCTCAAATCTTCAGAGTATCGTCTCGAATGCGTTGTCCGCCGGGAGTGTGATCTCAGGGGATATTACCTCACTGAAAGCGGTCGTTTCGAATCTCACGTCCGCTCATAACGCGTTGTCCAATACCGTCAGCGCACTCGGGGGCGGTGGCGCCTCGGTGACGAGCGCGGAGTATCTCTCATTGGTGAATCGAGCGTCGGCGAATTCGACACAGATGACGTCGGCTGATAATGCAATCAGTAATGCGGTATCGGTGGTGAGTGTCGCGGCCGCAAACGCGATGTCAGCGGCTCAAGCGATCTCTCAACGCCTATCAGCACTCGTGCTCGATAGTATCCTGAACGTGTCTGCCCCCTCGCCAACATCTGCACAAGTTTTGAAATACAACTCGGCTGCGGCCCAATGGGTCGCCTCGGCAGATGCAACTGGGGGAGGTGGCGGGTCAGTTACATCAGCAGAGCTGGTCGCAGGAGATAACGCGGTGTCGGCTCAGGCACAGAGTATCGTTTCGGTGTTGTCCGCGCTTGTCTCGAACCAAGGATCAGCGATTGCCGCTAACTCTGCGCAGATGACGAGTGCAAATAATGCAATCAGTAATGCCGTGTCTGTCGTCTCGGTCGCGGCAGCCAATGCGCTCTCGGTCGGCAACGCCGCGAGTAACGCGGTGTCGGTGCTGAGCAACCAGAATTCGGTCGATCATGCCTCGATTCGCAATCTGATCTCAATCGTGTCACAGGCGGTATCGGTGGTTTCGAATGCCGTCTCAATTGTCTCAGCGGCCCAGGCCGTGACCTCGGCAGCCGTCACGAGTGTGAATGCGGTGAATTCGAATCAGGGATCGGCGATTGTCGCCAATTCTGCAGACGTCACATCGGTGAAAGCGGTCTTGTCGAACCTCACGTCCGCACACAATGCTCTGTCCAATGTGGTCAGCGGTCTCGGAGGAGGCGGCGCGTCCGTCACAAGCGCGGAGTACCTCTCGCTGGTGAATCGCGTATCCGCGAACTCTGGTACTGGTGGCGGAGGTGGAAGTATCACAAGCGCAGAATACGCTTCACTCCAAAGCATTGTCTCGAATTTGCAGAGTATCGTGTCGAATGCGCTCTCAGCCGGTGACGTGGCGTCGAATAAGATTAGTGCGTTGTCTGCGAATGTAGCGTCGATTGAAACGAATCTCTCCGACATGCGGAGTGACCACGTCGATCTTTCGAATAAAGTGTCACTGCGACTTCCGTGGTTTAATGCACAAGTCCGCATTCTCAGTGATCTTCAGTCAAACAACACCTCGACCTTATCTGATATTTCAGGGTTGGTGCTCACCGTTGGCACTGATGAAACATGGGAAGTTGATGGCATGTTTATCTTCTCGACATCGGCAGCTACAGCCGGGCTACGACTGAGAGTGTCAGTCCCTCCACTTTCCGTCCCCCGTCAAATGTTCTTCACGCGTTATAGCGTGGCACAGAGCGCGGGTATGGCGGGGGGTGGTGGTCTTATGCAAGTGTCAGGTTCGTCGACATTGATGAGCATTACAGGCACGCCAGCGAACGCATCATTCCCCGTCGGCGTGCGAGCGATATTCAATGTGGCGTCCGCTGGGACTGTTCGGTTTATGTATGCCGCGATCGCCTCTACGACGGCATCTCCCATGCATCTGATGCCTGGATCGTTCTTTAAAGCCTTTAGGATTAAATGAAAACACCAACGGCGCGAGTCTCAGCACGAACCGAGAAGATGGAGTTTTCCCAGACGTATGGGACGAAGTATTGCATTCCTTCCTGGCTGCGGGATGAACAGATCCGGCTGGCTATCAAGAAGGTGAAAGGACGGGTGAAGCCCTATGACGGTGTTCGAGAAGATCCTATCGCTGTGGTTGGCTTTGGCCCCTCGCTCAAAGAGACTGTCGAAGAAATACGAGCGTTCAAGTACATCATCTCCTGTTCCGGAGCCCACAAATTCCTACTGGAACGCGACATAGTTCCGACGTGGCATGTCGAAGTTGATCCGAGGGATCATAAGATTGAGCTTCTTGGACCGGCCGATCCTCGTGTGATCTATCTCCCGTCAAGTACGTCACACCCGCGCTATCTCGATCACCTGTTGAAAAGTGGAGCGGATGTTCGACTCTGGCATGTGTTTACCAACGAGGAAGAGGGGGGTCGTGTCCTTCCTCCAGGGGAGTGGCTTGTCACTGGGGGCGGGGATGCTGGGTTGCGATCGCTGGTGATGGCGCGTCTCTTAGGATTTAAAGACATTCATGTATTTGGCATTGACGGGTCCGCAGGAAAAGCTGAAGAGAGTCATGCGCTACCTCATCCAAACAGCCCTGGGAAGTTCTTCAACTGTGAATACCCAGAAGGTTCCGGAGTCTTCTATAAGACCACCCCGGCGCTCCTCGCATGTGCAAAGTCCTTCCCCCATGAAGTGGGTCAATTAAAAGATGCAACCGTGACGTTTCACGGTGAAGGGTTGGTGCAAGCAATTATGCGGCATACCCCGATCAAGAAGCCGAAAGCGGCCGACTTAGCGTTCCTCAAGTCTGAACTCATTACGAGTGCGTACCGTGATCTGAACAAGCAACTGCACGCGGATAACCCCATGTACGGGGCGAGCGGGGTGAAGCATGTGGAGACCGTGCAGAAACTCGCCGAAAGT
>CAYSDO010000442.1:0-3427 GCA_964429665.1 uncultured Bifidobacterium sp. | reverse complement strand
TGGGTGAAGGCTGAGGATGTGATTCTTTGGTCGCCGGAAACCGGGGCTCAGTGGTGTCCCGTGGACTTCCAAGTTGGGCTGAGGCCCGACACCCCGCTTGACCCCCGTGCGCGCCGCGTGTTCTCTTCGCGCGGCGCGGAGAGGTGGCCGAGTGGCTGAAGGCGCTGGTTTGCTAAACCGGTTTACGGTCAAAAGCCGTAACGGGGGTTCGAATCCCCCTCTCTCCGCCAGCTTCCACACAACACTCCCTAACCGCAGCAGGGTGCTGCTGCGGCCTTCATAATTCCGCGTTGCATCTCGTAAGCCATCCTTTACAAACTCTTCGCCAGATGAACGCAACAAACAAGACCCCGTTCCCGTGCAGGGCATTCGGACACTTCGCCTGGCTCACCGTCATCGCAAGCGTGCTGATGGAAATATCTGTCTTCGGCGCCGACACCAATCGCTCAGTTTTGCGTGAATACGACGTGCTGCGGTCGTTCCCGCCCGGTCGGCTGGCCGCACTCAGTGCCCGTGACAAACCCGATGCCAAAGGGCTCAGCGGCGGCAACCGGGCGATCGGTAGTTGGATCGAGGCCGGGGCGCAGCGGGGAAGTTGTCGCGCCGTGATCGCCGCCGTCGTCGCGGGCGACCTGGCCGCAGCCGATGATGCATGGCGCGGTATTGATGTGGCATTTGCCCATCAGCGGGATGACGGAGGATTTGAAGCCGAGCTCCGACCCAACGGAGCCAGCGCCAAATCGCCCGGCGCTGCGGTCGAGACGGCGTTCTTCTTTTTGCAGGAACTGGGCCGGGCGATCCTCGTGATCCGTGAGTCGCCGCATGAGGCGCATTTCCAAGCCCGCATCGCCGCGCTCGAACCGAAGCTGCGACGCGCCTGCGATTTCATCACTGCAGGTTACGACACCATCATTCCCAAGAGCGGCCACACTGTGAACCGTACAATCATTGCGGCCAAGGCCTTTGGCACCTGCGGTCTCGTGTTGCACGATGACGCACTGGTGGCCAGTTCACGAAAACTCATCGCGCACGCGCTCACCCGGCGTGACAAGGACGGCGTGTTCATCGAGAAGGATGGACGCGATTCGAGCTACAATGTGGTCTCGATCTATTTTGGCCAGGTCTTGGCGCTCCATGTTCCGTTGCCCGAGTTTGAGGCCGCCCTGCCGGCTGCCGTTGCGTGGGAACTCACGCGCATCAAGGAAACTGGCGAAGTGGATGCGACGGGCAATACGCGCACAGGGGTTGGCAAGGAGATAGGTTACACGGGACAGCCGAAGAAAGTGAACTATAACGAAGTGGTCCTCGCCCTGACATTTTACGGAATTGTGCATCAGGACCGGGCCGCTCTTGCCGCCGCAGACCGGGTGTTTGCCTATTCCCGCCGCACGCCATGAAGAGCACCGTGCGTGACACCGATGTGGAGCTGGCGGTTGATCTGGTCCTACTGGCAATTGTTGTCAGCCCTTGATGAAATGGAAATCGTGCGGTGAGTGGAGACGCCCGCGTGCGCCCGGCCTCGGAGCTGAAAAGAATCCACATTATTTTATGCCCAAGACATTAATATACAGCCTGCCGACAACGGCGTTAATTCTTTTCGCAACGTCCATTTGCTTGGTGACATCCTCCGTAGCGGGCGAACCTTTGCGTTTGTCCATATGGCCGGAAGAGTCTCCTCTCGGTAACGGGATGTCTGAAAAGGTCGAGGTCCCAATCACAGTGCATTTGCCTGCGCAGGGTCGGGTTACCGGGGCAGCCATGGTGATCTGTCCGGGTGGTGGTTATGGCGGTCGCGTTGTGGAGGGCGAAGGACACGGCATTGCCCGATGGCTGAACTCCAACGGCATCGCAGGGGTGGTGCTGGAGTATCGGCTGCCGAATGGCAATTATCATCGCCCGATGCTAGATGCGCAACGGGCCATTCGTGTGGTCAGATCGCACGCTGCCGAGTGGAAACTGGATCCGCGCCGGGTCGGTATCATTGGATTTTCGGCGGGCGGGCATCTGGCTTCGACTGTGGGAACGCACTTTGATACTGGCAACACAAAATCGACGGATCCGATCGAAAGGCTTAGTTGCCGTCCCGATTTCATGGTGCTCGTTTACCCGGTGATCACCATGGGTGAGAACACACACCTTGGCTCCCGCAACAATCTGATGGGAGCATCCCCTCCAGTCGAATTGATAGAGCTTCTGTCCAACGAAAAGCAGGTTACAGACAAAACGCCGCCGGCATTCCTGACCCATGCGCGGACAGACGCAGCGGTACCGGTGGCGCACAGTCAGATATTTTACGAAGCGCTCAAAGCGCATGGCGTTCCGGTGGAGTTTCAAGAGTTTCCGGAGGGAAATCACGGCTACAACGGATACAAAGGCAAGGAATGGGATGGCTGGCAGAAACGCTCCTTGGAATGGATGGGGGAGCGCGGACTATTAAAATCATCCCCATGAGATCCACCGCTGGCCAACTCGTCCCCCAAAACCCCGGCGGCTGTTCTGCTGGCGAAAGTGCGGCCAATCAGGAGCGGCAAGTGAAGAACAATGTAATAGGTAGTAGTCGCACAGTGGTCATTGGCGTGATCGCCATCATGCTGGCGTTTGCCCAGTTGCTCGCTCATGCGGCCTCGGTCAAACCCACCGCAGACGTCACCAACTATCCCGACGGCCGGCCTTCGGCCAGGTTTCGCCTCGACGCGCGGGATCATGGAACGGTGTTGCGTCACGGCAACGGGCCCGGTCAATGCGATTACCTCGGCGCCCGCGACGTCTGGGTTTGGAAGCACGGCGGCATTTACTCCATGCATTACGACGGCGCCGGGACAAATGGCTGGCTCGCCTGCCTTGCCACCAGCAAAGATCTCATTCACTGGACCAAGAAAGGTTCTGTGCTCCCGCTCGGCAGCGCGGGTGCCGACGATTCTGCGTCGTCTTCCTACGGGGTGACGTTCCTGGCGGGCACGAAGTGGCACATGTTCTATCTGGGAACGCCCCACACCACGCCCGCGCCGGATTACATCCCCGCCTTCCCGTATCAAACCCTCAAGGCGCGTGCCGACTCGCCGGCCGGTCCGTGGATCAAGCAACCGGATGTGATTCCGTTTCGCCCCCGGCCTGGTACTTACTACTCAGCCACGGCTAGTCCGGGACACATTGTTCCGCATGGCGGGGAGTACCTGATGTTCTTCAGCGCCTCGACCTCAGAGCCGACGTTGCGCACACTCAGCATCGCACGGACCAGCAATCTCAATGGCTCCTGGCGCATTGACCCGGAGCCGATCGTGCCGGCGACTGAACAGGTGGAAAATGCGTCGCTTTACTACGAGCCAAAAAATCGCACGTGGTGGCTGTTCACCAACCACGTTGGCCAGCGGGACGGACTTGAATATACCGACGCCATCTGGGTTTATTGGACTACGGATCTCACCCC
>CAYSDO010000441.1:0-3443 GCA_964429665.1 uncultured Bifidobacterium sp. | reverse complement strand
AAGCTCAGGCGCGCGCTGGCGCCGAGGTTGTCCACCTGCTGCTCGTTGATGCCGAAATGCTCCTTGGCATCCTTGCGGAATAAAAACACAGTGGTCCCGAAATTGTGGTAATAGACAGGCTCGGTGGGATTAAGTTCGATGGCTTTCGCGTAATAGATGAACGCGTTTGTTACCTCTCCGATGTGACCATAAATGTTGGCGAGGTTGTTCCAGACTGCAGGATCCTTCGGGTCAATGGCCCGTGCGAGTTCGAGCTGCTCCATCGCACCTTCCTCATCACGAATATCTCCGAGAAAACTGGCGTAAGCCACATGGCCGGAAGCGCTGTTTGTGTGACGTTTGAGAAAATCCTTATAACCATTGCGCACCAGATCGAAGCGTTTCAAGATGCGCGCATTCAACTCTGCGTTCGGCACGCCCGCACCCTGCTCGGCAAACTTTTGATTCTCTTTGATCCATACGTCCACCTCGGCCTGTGCTGCGTCATCTGCGTCCATGAGCTTTTGCAACTCGATCTCGGCGGAATTGTTCGTTGCGGGGGCACTGACTACGATGCCAGTCTGCTGCGCCACCACGTTGCTAAGAGCCGAGGCTTGGTTCGTGGCGATGAACGCGGATACAACACCGAGGAGAAGATTGCTCACGACGCGAGCGTAGCTCATGAATCGAATCCCGCCAAACATTTGATGCGGAGATTGTGCCGCGCCGTTCACGATGATTTTGTAAACACACCTTTGTGTTGTTAAAGGAACATTGTAGCAAGGTACAGGAGAATGTTAACGCCGTAGAACGCCTGCAAAGTCGGATTCTCGCTTCGAAAGAACACGTAATAAGTTCCGACAATCGGTATGAGCAGGCACAGAACACCCCAAAGTGTTCCTTCATCTCGCCATGCACAAACCACGGTCGCAATATGCACGCAGAACCCGTAAAACAAGCGCGTTCCAAAGAAAACCATGCTTATTGTTTCATCCTCACGTCCAAAATAATAGAGCGCGCCGAAAACACCCAACAGTAGCAGCAGATAAGGATACGGTGTTTTATACCACGGCGACTCACCGCTCGCAGCCTTGCGCGCCTTGGGACGTTTCGCTCCGGGTTTGGAGGGCGTGGGAGGTTTCTGTTGAATGCGCTGGCCGGTTTGGAGGTTTGTTCCGCATTGCGTGCATATCATCGCATCGGGCTCAACACCTGCCCCGCAGCTTTGGCAGATTCTGCCCTCGGCAGATGGCGGCGGGGGTGACGGCGGTGGGGCGGTTGACTCAATCGACAATCTGGGAGGCGGAGGTGGCGTGCCGGGTAGTTGCGGAACGATCATCTTCGCCTTGCAGGCCGGACACGAAATCTCCATGCCAGAATAACCCGTGTCACATGCGATGTGTTGCTGACAACCCGGGCAGGCAAATTTGATTTCACTCATAATGTTGGAACCTCGCTGCGAGCCTGTCCAAGCCCTGCACACTTGTCAATCAAACGCTCCGTTGGAGGGAAGCGACTGAAGGTAACGCTGCCGGAACTCGCATCCACAGGATGGAATTCCCCTCACCACATTCCTCAAATCCAAATGAACCTTTTGCCTCTGCCGCGCGCTTAACAGAGGACGATGCATTACAGCGACCCAAACACACGCCGCGACGGTGAGGAGGTGGAAGCCCCGCCGAAGTTGGTGGCCGCCCTCAGGGAACCGACGGCGCGACGTGTGTTTGTGCCGCCTGCGGTTGACTCCATCATCCTCAATGCAGCACGCCGCCACCTCGCCCAACCTGAACGTAGGAAGTTTCAATTTTTCCGTCCCTGGATCGCCTGGCCTGCCTTGGCAACGGCTTGTCTCGTGATTGTCGGGCTTATGGTGTTCACGACCCGCCGCCCATCGTCGGCGCAAACATTCCCCCGTGAGGACATCAACCAGGATGGGCGAGTGGACATTCTGGATGCGTTCCAACTTGCGCGTTCGTTGCAGTCGGAAACAAAACCCGCCGCCGCATCGGACGTAAACCATGATGGTGTGGTGGATTGGCGCGATACGGAATTCATCGCAGGACGTGCGGTGAAACTTGGAAAAGGAGGGCGATCGTGAACGCCCTGCCCATGCTCCTGCTCCTGCTGCTTTTTTCCTGCTGGAATTCCTTGTTTGCTCAGTTAACAAACACCAACTCGGTTGAGTTCCGTGCAGTGGAAGTGTTTCTCAATGCAACAAACGCTCCACTCGCGGCATACCAACTCGAATTCAAAGCCGTGGGTGGCGACGTAAAGATCGTCGGCATCGAAGGCGGCGAACATCCCGCGTTTGCCGGGCCACCGTTTTACGATCCGCAAGCGATGCAACAGGAGCGTGTCATCCTGGCCGCGTTCAGTACGAATTCGGTGACGCAATTGCCAACGGGCCGCACGCGCGTGGCGACAATCCATCTTAAAATCAGACATGGAAGTGAATTGAAGGTCGAGACGAAGTTGGAAGCAGCGGCAGATGCGAATGGGAAAAAACTGACGGCGGGAATCGCCGTGGAAGAAAAGAGGGCACAATGAAGTTAAAGAGATTGAAATCAAAACCTATCGCGGTTGGTTTTGCGCTGATGGCGATGTTTATTTTGGCGTGGATGTTTTCTGGCTGTTCGACAGGGCGAGCACCAACCATGAGTGTGCCCGCATCAAAGTTTTCCGAAGGCGAATCTCGCAGACTTCTCCAGGATGGTGGAGTGCGAGGTGGCTCAGGCTTTCATTCACCGGCCGAATGTGGTGCTATTGCCAGATCCATCAGCGGCGCAACTTTGCACGACGAACTCTGGGTCATCGCCCGTTCCCGCATTTCCACCGCGCCCCAATCCGACGACACACCAGGCTCGGGCGCGTTGATGACGAAGGTCGCTGGTAAACCTGTTCCGATGCCTCTCAAGCACACGGAGGTTCGCGCGTCTGTGAGCGGTTTCATCGGATCAGTTGAAGTCGTTCAGCAGTTCCATAACCCGTACTCAAGCAAGATCGAGGCGGTTTACGTATTTCCGCTTCCGCATAACGCAGCAGTCAACGAGTTCATCATGACGATCGGCGAGCGCCGGATTCGCGGCATCATCCGCGAGCGCAAGGAGGCGGAGGAGATTTATCAAGCTGCCAAACAACAGGGCTACGTTGCATCGCTGCTGACTGAGGAACGACCGAACATTTTCACACAGTCAGTCGCAAACATCGAACCGGGTCGCGAGATTGACGTGACGATCAAATACTTTCACACGCTCGACTACGTGGACGGCTGGTACGAGTTTGTTTTCCCCATGGTCGTCGGGCCAAGGTTCAATCCACCGGGGACAACTGACGGAGTCGGAGCCGCCCCACGCGGCGGCGCGGGTTCGTCCGGACAAAGGACCGAAGTTCAATATCTCAAACCGGGCGAGCGGAGCGGACACGATATTGCGCTGCGCGTGGATGTGGGCGCGGGCGTGACCATC
>CAYSDO010000440.1:0-3454 GCA_964429665.1 uncultured Bifidobacterium sp. | reverse complement strand
GACCTGCGCGTAGGCGTACTGGTCGAAGGTCGGGTCGGAGACCACGCGGACGCGATAGTAGCGGAATCCGTTGGTTGGTGATGGAGTCAAAGTAAAATCATCCGTGAAACTCTGGAGCACGGCTGAACCAAGCGGAGCAGAATTCATTTCTGCCGCGATGGGTCGGGGAATGTCCTTGTAGCACGTGGCGTCAACGGCCGAGCCGGTGTCATTATAGCTGACCCGGTAGCGGACGCCGCCGATGGCATTCCAAGTGAGGGTGAGATGGCCGTTGGTGTTCGGCGACATTGAAACGATTTTCAAGGCGGACGCTGCATTGGTTGGGTCCGTGTTCGCCCAGTATTCATGCAAATTGTTGAGACCATCGCCGTCACTGTCCGCTTTGGGATCGCTTAAGCCGAAGGCCAGTTCCCATGAATCGGGCAGGCCGTTGCGATTCAAATCGTCCGGCCTTTCAACCAGTAATTTCACGAACGCGGGCGCGCTGTCGGCCAGGCCGTCATTGACGTGAAAGCGGATTTTGTCAGGGCCTGTGGTTCCGTGGGCGGGCGTATAAGTGAACAAACCATTTGCAGGATTGAAATCTGAAATCAATCCGCGCTTCGGCGCAGTGTCGGCCACATAGGTCAATGTGTCCTGGTTGCGGTCGCTGGCAATCAATTGAAGCTGAGTTGCGGCATTGGCCGGCACTCTCACAACGAGCGAGCGAGTCTCGGGACGGAAGTTCCTTTGCGTGGTGAATTGCCAGACTGGTCCGGTCGTGATGGCTTTCCCATCGCTGACCGTGACAAACCATTCGTGCGTGGTCTCCGGTTGAAGATTCGTCCAGACCAAAGTCAGTTCGCTTCCGGAGCCGACACCCGCGAACCGCCCGAGAATTGCGAACGGATTCGTCGAGATGATTCCACAATCTGCTTCCCGGCCGTGATGTTCGCCCCCGTGATCGTCCCGGTCATTATATTTCCCCTGCCTTCCATCTTTGCGATCCGACTCATCCCTGTCGCGATCAACAGGCTCTCCATGCCGTCGCGGCAGCGCACGACCAAAAAGTGTCACGCTCAACAAGTTTGTGTCCGGGTCGCTCACAGAAATATCCAACGCTGGATAACGGGCAAGGATCGAGGCTGAGTTTGTGGGAGCAATCAAGACTGGCTGGTCCGGCGGCGTGTTCACCTTGAGGATCGTGAAGGAATCGTTCGTGGTGCCGTTGTCGCGGATGAAACGAGCGTCAAGCCGGTCGCCACTGATGTCCAGTGCGAGTGAACCAAGCTGGTTCAATGAAACAAACATCGCAGCGTGGTTGAGCGGCCCGCCACTAATCTGGCCAGAACTGCCGACCACGGCATAAACTGTTCCGCGGTGGCCTATGGGGTCGCCTGCCTGTTTGCTGTAGGCGCCGGTGCCATTCTCGCGACCGTTGCCCGCATCAAGTTTGTTCGTTGCCGAGAGCGTGCGCGAAAATCCGTAGTGTCTGTCCATGAGATAAGACCGTTCATAACAGTGGCTGTGGCCCGAGAGAACCAGGTCAACCCCGTATGTTTCGAGGATCGGCAGAAAATTCTGTCGCATCTGGATCAGCTCAATCTCCGTATCAGAGTCATGCGAACCTTTTGTGTATGGTGGATGGTGCCAATAGGCGATGATCCAATCGGCAGTGGCGTTGGCGAGATCGTTGGTCAACCAGGCAGCCATCGCACCGGTGGGGGAGCGATTGGCAGTCATTGAATCCAGACAGACAAAATGGATGTTCGCGTAATCGAAGGAATAATAGTGTTCTGTGCCGGACGCCATCCCGCCTGACTCGCCATTTTTTGGCAGGGTGAAAATATTGAAGTAGGGATAGTTGTCGTTGAACGCGGTGGACTGCGCGGTCTCGTGATTGCCGAGTGCGGGCCACACCGGCGAGGTGCGCAGCAGATTCGTGTACATGTTGAAGACGGCGGCCTGGTATTCGGCGTCAGTTCCGCTGTCGTAAGCGTTGTCCCCGAGCATGAGCCAGAGATCGGTTCGTTGCGAGCCAGCGAATGCGGCATATGCGTCCCGCACCCGCACTTGGTTGATATTGCGTGTGCCTGCATCGCCGATGACCCATATTCGTGTCGGCTGAGGCGTGCCCGGCAGAGGCGAGGTTACGAAGAAATGATTCGTGTCGCCGCCAGCCAGCGGTGCGGTTGTGGTGCCAACCGAGTAATAGTAGGTCGTGGCCGGTTGCAGATTGGTCAATCGCAATTCGTGCTCCGCTGTGAACCCAAGGTCGTCCACAGTCATGTCCAAACTGCCGGAGTTGGTGCCGTAACGCACACGTCCAGTCGTCACAAGGTCCGTCCGCCATCGCACGGTGATGGCAGTGGAGGAGGCATTTTGCAAATAGGGTCCTCGTACGACGCGGGGCACGAGTTCGGTGATGAGATTCAGTTGCAGTCCAAAGACAATGTCAGTGCTGGCCGGATCAGACTGATGAACCTCCACAGCCATCGTGTTTTCGCCAATCACCAAATTCGTAAGCAGGCTGCCTGAAATCAGGAATGCGTCAAAGGTTGTGGCGTCCCCAACCGTCCGAGACGCGAGGGTTGAACCGGAGATCGCGCCATTGGGCATTCCCACTCGGCGCAGTTCGACGCCGTTTAGGTGGAACACGGCGCCGTCATCAATCAGGCCCCGGAAACCCAGAGCGAGTTCTGGCGTGCCGCCGGCAAACGTGAATTTGGTTCGGAAGTAATAAGTTTGCTGCCCGAGGACCAGCGGTGTGTTGGTTGTCGCCGGCAATGCCGCCGTTTCGACGTAGAATAACCCCGACCCCGAGGCCCAGGCGGCATCGTCGTAGTCCCGAGCTTTCCAATTCACGCCATCAAGTGCGCCCGATTGCCAATATCTCCAGGTGGTGTTGGTGAGGTTTAGAAATTCGTTCGTCTGTGCGGCAAATCCTACAACGGGAATTGTCACCAACAGAAAGATGATGAACAGTAATTGCGGGAAAACCGGCGACAGATCAACCGTCCCCCGGATGCGCGGCGCTAAGAATCTCATAGGATTGCAATGATTCTAGCACCGCTGAAAAAGAAGTCACCATGGCATTTGTCGGGTCTTTTTCCTCCCCGCTCCCGTGTCATTCTGAGGATTCGATAGCATCAAAGATCGCGGGCGTAAAGATTCATGAACTCCACTGGGCTGCCGGTGTCGCGCAACCCCAGTGCGCCGCGCGCCGGAGTGTCCGCAGATAATTCGAGACGTTGAACTTCTTTGTCGCCGAGTTTTACGACGGCTTCCCTGCCTCGGACTGTGATGACGAATCGCTTGTAACTGCCTGCCATCGCTCCGGACAGTTTAAGTTCCGCACCGCTGCCTGCGGGACCGCGCAGTAGAACGGAAGGTGGCACAGGTTCCTTGCCCTCCGCAGACTTCGAGGGACGACAATCCAGAACAAATTCTGCATTGCCAAATAGTTTATCTGTCC
>CAYSDO010000439.1:0-3520 GCA_964429665.1 uncultured Bifidobacterium sp. | reverse complement strand
CGTCGCTCACAATACCAATCTGGCTAACGCCTATCCCGACCGGTCGCTGAGTTGGATCAATCCGACCAACGGCCAACCTCTGGGTCTCGCTCTTAAGATGGGGCTGACTCCGGTGCCGCTGGATCCAAACATCGTGACGGCAGGCGGAGTGCCGGGAAGTTATTACTGGAGTTTCGACGTATCTGAAGACGGTTACGTTTACTCCGGCTATAAGAATCAAATAATTCGTTATGCGCCGAATGGTTCTGGTGGGATTTCCTCCACACCCACGGTCGTGTTCACTTTGGACCAAGCGACTGCAACGGCCAACGGGGTGAGTGCGGCTCAGTGGTCGAGCTTTCGCTGGCAACACGTCCGCGTGCGCGGTTCGGGGGTCAATACCAGGATCCTCGCTGGCGGCGGCGGTGCCCGTGGTGTCTGGCTGCTCACGACTGCCAACGGAAACACATTTACTCCCGGAGCCCACATGAATGGTGGTTTTGGTAATGCGGCTGGCAATATCAGCAACTTCATCCCTGATCCGAACGGCGGCTCTCCCGATGACCTCGCATTTTACGGCGGTAGTTATCCAAACAACAGCAGCGGTGCTGATTCGACCTTGTATAAAGCCGTTGGCATCGCGCCCCTGAATGATGCTTCAGTTACATTCGCCAACGACGGGACGTTCTCTGCACAAGCAGACCCGAATACCAACAACCTCACCCGATACGTCCGCCTCTTTCAAGGCAGTTGCGATGTTCATCCCGATGTGGACTTCCTCGTAAATTACAGCACGCCGCCGTACAACTCTCCCGCGTCTGCTCCACATCAACCGGGTTGGTTGGCGATTCACAACAGAACCAATGGCAATTTCATTGCCTCCTATCAACTGCCCTGTAGCGATCTGGATGAATACCTGCCCGCCGATAGCAGCATGCTTTTCATTGGTGCCATCGGCAGTGTCTCCTTATATCCGTTGGCGGACGGCACGGCGGAAGTGCTATGGACCAGCGAAGTTTTCGGCTATGGCCGCTACATCGTCGGCACCCCGCGCTACACCAAAGCTGCCGCCATGAGCAAGACTATCAACCCGCTCTGGCAGCAGTTGCAGGGACAGGCGAACACCGTGCCGATCATTGACACGGATGTGGAGAGCGTTCCTGCGAAAAATGGTTCCTCTACGATGCATGTTTTCACCGGTTTCAAGAAATACGACGCGACCCGCATGCTCCTGGCCATCCGCGACAATGGCATCAATGAAACCGTGCTCCACAACACCAACCTCGCTCTCGCCTATCCCGATCGTTCGCTTCAGTGGATTGACGCTGAAACCGGCAATCCGATGGGTACCGCGCTCGTTGTGAATTACGCGCCCACCCCCATCAGCGACGACAACGCGCTCTCCATGGCGTTCGGGGTTTCCGCAGATGGCGTCCTCTACGTCGGTGTGGCGAATAAAATCCTGCGTTATGCGCCCAGTGGCGGCGGTTTTGCGGCTCCCACCGTGGCCTTTACCCTGCCCGGCACTGACCCGCAACCCACCAAGACCCAGTTCGCAGAATTCCGGGTCAGTGGCAGTGGCGCTTCCACCGTCATCGTGGTCGGAAGTCGGAACTGGTGGGGTTCTTCGGACCGCATTCTGACCACGGCTGATGGGTTGACCTACACCGAAACTGAAACCGTACCAACACAGGGCGGCATCAGCAGTGTGGTACCCGATCCGGCCGGGACGGGCGATAACGTGCTCTTTAAGACCCTCTACCCGGCGACTAGCAACGGCATCGATTCTACCATGAACCGACGTCGTCAAGCTGGTGGAACGGGTAGTTTCTTCAGCGATTCCTTCCCGGTGGAACAAGTGGCCGGGAGCACGATTACCAACAGCGTTGACGTGATCTATCGCACATACTTCCTCACGGACGTGCAGGCGCTAGCCGGCCAGGATTGGGTGCTGGCTTACAGCACGCCGAGCTTCCGGACATTCAACAATCCGACGGTCCAGTCAGCCCTCAAGGGTAGTTCACCGGACGCGATGCCCTACCAGCCCGGCTGGTTGGCAATCCATGACCAGGCCACCGGTGAAGTCCGGGGTTTGCGCAAGCTCAATGTTACCGAAGCATTGAACGTCATTCCCAGCACCACGGGGGCGCCGGAAGACTTCACCACTGGTTGGTTTTCCTACGCCATTCCGCAAGGTGGCGTGGAATTGTATCCAGTCTTGAATGCTGCCAGCGAAGTGGCAGGCGTGGAAATCCTCTGGTGGAGTGCTACCTATGGGTTTGGCCGTTACTATGTAGATACCCCGCCTGCGGCAAGCCACTTGCGCTTCACCAAGGTTGGCAGCGGCGTCAAACTTGAATGGAACGGCGCAGGCGTACTCCAGAGTTCCAGCACCGTCAACGGCACCTACACGGACGAACTCGGCGCTTCTTCCGGCTACGTTTATCCCGGAATGGCGACGAAGTTCTTCCGTCTTCGTGTCCTATAAATCCATGTGTTAGCTGGGTGGTTTGGTTGGGGTGGGTTGTGCGGTTGGCACAACCCACCTTTTGATTTGAGTGATACTCGCCCCGCGTCCGTGGCATGTCGTACTCGGCGGTGGCATAACCAAACAAGGGCTGTAAAGTGTCAGCTAAAGTTTCCGATGGTAAGAGGAGCAACCAAGTTTCATTACATCAGAGGTGGGTTTTTGTCCGAGATGTCTCAAGCGTTTGGCTTCGAGTGATTGATTCCATCTATTTTGCTTTCCAGCACGAACGATTTTGTTGGAAGCTGATTGCATGATTCACAATAACTCAAGCGTTGCAGGGCTGTGTTCGTTTTGCTTCGGTTCAACGCGCGGTGGTATCTCCATTTGCGGCCTCGCACATCGCATGGTGCGGCGGGCGCTGAAGTTCATTATGCTCCTTGCCATGGTTTGTGATCTGACAGCGCAAGAGGCGTCATCCTTCAAGGCTGGCGCGGCGCGTGTGGATTTGACGCCGCCACTGGAGATGAAGGCTGCGTTGGGCGGCTATGGCGCGCGGTTGAGCAAGCCGGCCATTGGCGTGCATGACAAGGTTTGGGCCAAGGCGTTGGTGGTGTCCAAGGGCGGGCGAAGATTCGCGCTGGTCACAGCCGATGTGCTGGCATTTCCGCCTCTATTCAAGGCCGCAGTAATGCAGCGTCTCGCCGCTGATGGTTGGATGGCGGATCAAGTGTTGTTGCTGCCGAGTCACACGCACACGAGTTTTGACATGATGGCGTTGCATCCGGGAAACACGTTCGCAAATCCACAGGTGGGGCTTTTCCACAAGCAGTTGTTCGAGCACACGGCGGAGCGACTGGCCAAAGCTGTGCGCGATGCGGCAAAGGAGTTGCGTCCTGCGCTGGCCGGCTCAATGACGATCTCAGTTCCCAACCGAAACCGGAATCGCCGGGATGGCGGCACGACGCATGACACGGATTTGACGGTGACGCGTGTGGACCTGAGCGATGGAAAGCCACTGGCCGTGCTGGTGAACTGGACGGCGCATCCGACTTTTATGGATGAAGGAGACAT
>CAYSDO010000438.1:0-3533 GCA_964429665.1 uncultured Bifidobacterium sp. | reverse complement strand
GATAACGTGGTCGCTGACACTTGGACATCAAACAGCCATTGCGCGCCGCCGTGTTCATCCTCTCCCCGCTAAACGGGGAGAGGATTGAGGTGAGGGGATTGGTTTTGAAATTAACGACTCCTCACCCCGGCCCTCTCTTCGTTGAGCGAGGAGAGGGAGATTCACCCATCACCAAAGACGCGTTTGCGTAGCAATCGCATATCAATGGGAATCAGCACCGCGAGCAAGGCCAGGCACAGCCCGGCGGCCGTCGCCAGATGCCACGTCAGCTCACCGTGGAGCAACAGGCCACGCATTCCTTCGGACAGGTGATGCAGCGGATTGAATTGTGACACTGTCGCCAACCACGGCACATCCGGCAACGGGAAGTAGGTGCTCGACGCAAAACCGATCGGCATGATGACCAGAAAAAACGGCAGGCTCATGTGGTCAATGCTCGGGATGATCGCCGTGAAATAAAGTCCGATGGCGGAAAAACTCAGCGCCGCGAGGAACAGCAACGGAATCGCCACCGGCAACCACGCCCAGTGCAACGTGAGTTTTCCCGCGAGGCCAAATCCGATCAGCACCACGCCGACGATGACGGCATACGCGGTCGCCAGAGTTGCCGCCCACAGCGCTTCGCCCCAGACGACGTGTTCAAGCCGCACCATCGTGGTCAATTGACCTTCCCACGATTTCTGGAAGTGCATGCGGATGTACGCGCCGAAGAGCGATTGAAAAAATGACGACATGAACGCCGTGTAAGCGAGAATGCCCGGCGCGAGGTAGTGCATGTAATCAATCGGCGCACCGCCCCACGTCAAGCTGCCGATCTGCCGACCCAGGCCGACGCCGAACGCGAGCAGCATGATGAGCGGTTCGCACACGGGCGGCAGCGTGGCGGTGTACCAGTTGCGAAGGTGGACGCGCACGTGGCGGGCGAGCACGGCGTGGCTTTGCCAGGCGAAAGCGGGGAGGTAGGGATTCATCGGTGGCCTTTCAACCCTTTGGTGGGGCGAGCGTACTCGCGAGCCGGGCTCGTCAGTAGCCTCGCCCCACCGGCTTTGCTTTTCAGTTTCATCGTTTTTCCTCCGAGGCGAGCGCGAGGAACAAATCGTCCAGTGTGGGCGGACGCACTTCATAACGCAGCTCTGGAAACGTCGCGACAAATGCCGCCAGGCCTTGGGCGTTCAATGCCACATGCCAGTCCGACAAAATCTGCGCCGGCTTCACGCCGCGACCTTTGAACCACTCGATGACCTTGGAAACATCCGGCGTTTCCGCAGACAGCAGCACGACGTGTTCACCGACCACATCGCCGAGCACCGCTTGCGGCAAGCCCGCCGCGCGCACCTTGCCCGCTTGCAGCACGAGCAGCCGATCGGACAAGCGCTCCGCCTCATCCATGTAATGCGTCGTCAGCACCACGCCCATGCCTTCGGCGCGCAAGCTGTTGATCAATTCCCAGACCGCGACGCGTGCTTGAGGGTCGAGGCCGGTCGTAGGTTCGTCCAGAAAGACCACGCGCGGGTTGTGGACGACCGAGCGTGCAATCATCAGACGTCGCTTGAACCCGCCGGAGAGCGTTTCGGGTTTTTGATTCGCAAACGGACCGAGGCCGAAGCGTTCGATGAGGTGCTCGATGCGTTTCGGCAAATCCTCCTGACGCGGGCGATAGTAACGGCCGGTCTGCACGAGGTTGCCGCGCACAGTGAATTCGCTGTCAAAGGTGTCGTCCTGTGTGCAAACGCCGAGCGCACGACGCGCCGCATCGCCATCCGTGGCGAGATCATGTCCGGCGATGCGGATCTGTCCGGCGTCAGGACGCAGAAAGCCGTAACACATGCGCAACGTGGTGGTCTTGCCCGCACCATTTGGACCGAGCAACCCGAGCACTTCGCCCGCGTGACACGTCAGGTCAATGCCTTCGACGACGCGTTTGCCGCCGAGGGATTTCACGAGGCCCGTTGCCGACAGCAGGATTTCGCCGCTGCTGCGCGGCTTGGGTTCTTCGGCCATGAATTGTGGGCGTAGTTTGGGGCGCGAGGTGCTGTGCGTCAAATGGAAGACGGGACGATGTCGAATCTCCGCCAGGTTTTGGACTGCGGTAGCCCTCTACCGCTTTGGCTCCGCAGCACTGGCGATGTGAAAGCGGCGGAGGGCCGCCGCACTCCAAGACGCTGCTGCACCTTTTGCTTGCGCCCGTCGTTGCCAAACCACGCGCAACTCAATCAGCTCTTAGATTTCCACGACGGCTTTGAAACCGCCATAGAGCATCCGCTTCGCGTCGAATGGCATGTCATTGGGATTACACATCGCCGCGATGCGCGGGTCTTTCATGATCTTCTTGTTAACGCTGTCGCGTTGGGCTTTCGATTTGTAAACGATATAAGAGAACACCACGGTTTCGCCGGGTTTGGCTTGGATGCCTTTAGGGAAAGGCAGACCGCACGGGTTATTCAGGTCTTCGCCGACACATTCCTTGTAATCGAGCGCGCCGTACTCCTTCCAAATCTTGCTGGCCTTTTTCGCCATGCGAAAATATGCCGCCAGTTTTTTCTTGGGCACAGGAATCACGAATCCATCAATGTAGTTGGGCATAGTTCAGTGTTTAGTTTGATTTGTTTTTGGTAGGGACGCCGCGCTGCGGTGTCCGGTCAGCGCAGCGCGCCGACCCCACCATTTAGGTTTTAGGCGTGAGCGAGATGTTCTTTCGAGGCGACTTCCTCCACCAACGGACAAGCCGGCGCGATAGGCCGCACTTCCACGCGGATGCCATACGGCAGCCCAGGGCAATCCTTCGCGATGCTCACCGCCTCATCAAGCGTGTTCACCGTCAGCAAAAAATATCCGCCGATAGTTTCCTTCGATTCCGCAAACGGGCCATCCGACACCACTTTCTTCGCGCCGGAAACAATCTTGCCCTCGCGCTCCAGCGGATTGCCGCCGGCGCATTTGCCTTCGTCCTTGAGGCGATTGAACCACGCCATCCAGTTGTCAGCGACCTGCTGCATTTGCTCGGGTGAAAGCCCCTTGTACCAATCCGCACTGCGGAAGATGAGAAGGTATCCGTTGTTGTTTGGTGTGCTCATAGAATCAATTTTTTGAGGTTAAAAGTTGACGGTCGTTTGGAATCAAAATTCAGGCTGTTGCGGTGGTGAGTGGTGGTTGTTTTTGGCGGGCACAGGCTTCCAGCGGGCATTCATGGCTGATGGGGCGAATTTCAAGCGCCGAATCGTAGCGCAAACTCGGACACGCCTTGGCAATCGCGATGGCTTCTTCCAATGACGCCACGTCCAGCACCAGTGTGCCGCAGATGGCTTCCTTGGATTCGGCATACGGTCCGTCCAATACCACCCGCTTATTCTTGGCGAAAACCGTCGCACCTTCCCGAGCCAGCGCGACACCCGGTCGGGCTTTTCCTGCAGCGATCAATTGCCCTACCCAAGCCTTGTTGGCGGCGATGAGTTCCAGCAGTTCCGTCGGGGAAAGTTGCTTATACCACTCGTCCGTGCGGGATAATAGTAGATAGCTGTTCTTCTTTAATTCGC
>CAYSDO010000437.1:0-3534 GCA_964429665.1 uncultured Bifidobacterium sp. | reverse complement strand
GTCACTCATGTTGCTGTTGCCCGGCCGAGTTATCTCGATCTCGAAGCCACACTTGTCTCCGACAGCATCAAGCGCATTGTAGATTTCATCAACGCGACGCCGAAGTGCTCACGTCGGAAACTGATTGATGCGCTTGCCCCACGACCCGCAATGCCAGCGCCCCAACCTGTCGCTCCTGCGCCGGAAGCCGCTGCTCCCACAGAAACCGTCCCTGCACCAGCGTCCACAGCACCTGAGCCGACCGCCGAGCAAACCGCCGTCAACGCAGACCTGCATTGGCTCGTTCACCAGGGTCACGTGCTCGAATTCGCCAACGGAATTCTGGAGACTGCCAAAAAACCGGCACCCAAACCTCCAAAGCCTGTGGCCAAGACTGCAGAGCCCATCGCACCTGTCACGCCGGTGACAACCGCCGTTGAAACCACCCCGGAAGTGTCGCCGGTGGAAACGACGACGGCCCCCGAGGCGACTGCGCCTGTCGAACCAGTCACGGCACCAGTCGAATCTTCCCCAACGCAAACGGCGGATGGTGTCAATTCCCCTTCGTGACCCGGTCGAGAAAATGTGTTGATTGGTTCTGCTTCGTTTTCGCCGTGATGGGGGGAACCCTCAACTCGCGCCGCAGTGCTTAAGCCTGCTTGACAGGAACAGGACAGATTCTAAATGCTACGCAAAATCATTTCGGGCTAGAAACTAGGACTTTCGCCGTGGTCTGAAAACTGCGAGTGCAATCGCGACAAATGGAAACGCCGCATCGAACAAACAACAACATCTTCCGCCTTCTGGCAGGATGGTGCGCACTGTTGCTTTATGTATGCGTTTTTTCACCGCTCGGAATGGGAGCGGTGGCGTTGCTCGGAACAATTGATCCTGACCATCACGCGCTCTTTCAACCCGGCACGGGCGGAATGCGGCTCGTGCTGCATCACGAAGGAAACTGCTCCGAACATCACCACGGGACCGTAGCCAGGGCGCTGGCCTTGTTTGCACAGCCGGCAAGTGAAACCGATCCCGACCATGTTGTGCAGTTCGCGGGCAGCGATGGATTCTGGCGCGCGACCCAGCTCATTGTGCCAGGCGAGAATTCCTGCGATCAGTCAGTCATCCTACCGATTGAGAATCTCCCATCCTTCACGATTCAACTCCTTGTTCTGCTTCCTCCGCCAGCTCCGCCACCGGACACGGTTGGAAATCTTCTCAGTCTCCGTTCCACAGTTCTTCGAATCTGAACCTGCCCGCGCCCGGTGGTGACGCGCAGTTGCGCCCACATTCCGGGACTCTTTCATTTCTCCATTCGGGCCGCATTGTCACCGGAGGAATGTTTACTCGCGCGCCCGGAAAACCGTTTCGGAACACAACGACATTTTGGCGGTAACAAGGAGACACAGGCCGTGAAAACAAGCGTCACAACCAGTCTAAAAGCCGGGCTTCCTCGAATGGACAACGCGGCAACATAAAAATTTGGTCAAGGTGCGCAGCGTTCTCTCCAACGCTGACAGTTGCGAGGCCGTTCCTCGCAGTTGGGAGACGCACCTTGACCTGTACTTTGGGTCGAGGTGCGGGCGCTCTCTCCAGCGTCGCGTTTCCGGAGATGTTCTTCGGATTCGATAAATCGCACCTCGACCTTTGGTTTGAGGCACGAACGACGCAAATTTTCCGCCACGCGGTAAAATTCGTGCCCGCCGGCATTTTCCCGCTACACTGCCCCCCGTGCGCATCGGATCGCTGACGCTCAACTCGAATCTGTTCCTCTCGCCTCTGGCCGGTTACACCAACCTGCCCTTCCGACTCGTCGTGCGCGAACTCGGCGGCGCGGGCCTTTGCACCACCGACCTCGTCAACGCGCGCTCGTTGCTCGAAAAAAAGGAGAAGGCGTTCAAACTCATCGAAACGTGCCCGGAGGATTCCCCGCTGGCTGTTCAACTCTTTGGCAGCGTGCCGGAGGAAATGCGCGATGCAGCACAGTTCCTCGAATCTCTCGGCGTCGCCTCCGTGGACATCAACATGGGTTGCCCCGTGAAAAAAGTCTGCAAGGTCGGCGGCGGCTCGGCCATGATGACCGAACTCGACAAAACCTCCGCGCTCGTATGCGGCATGGTCAACGCCGTGAAGATCCCCGTCACCGCCAAGATGCGCCTCGGCTGGGACGACGACAACCTGACCGCACCCGATCTTGCCCGCGCACTTGAAGACGTCGGCGTGGCGGCGATCTTTGTCCATGGTCGCACGCGTGAGCAGGGATTCGGCGGCACGGTAAATCTCGCCGGCATCCGCGCCGTTGTGCAGTCGGTGAAAACCATTCCCGTCATCGGCAACGGCGACATTATCACACCGCAGGCTGCGAAGAAGATGCTCGATGAAACCGGTTGCGCCGGCGTGAGCATCGGCCGCGGTGCGTTTTATGACCCCTGGATTTTCAAGAGGACATACGAATACCTGAAAACGTCCGATGCCCGACAGGTTTTGGACTGCGGCAGCCCTCTGCCGCTTTCAGACGCCGCGCTTTCAAACGAAAAGCGCCAGAGGCCTGGCGCACTCCAAGACGCTCTCGCGACAAACGCGCTTCCCCCCGAACCCTCCTTTGATGAACGCGTCCGTGTGATGTGCCGCCATCTCGACCTGATGGTGGAAGTATTCGGCGAAGAACTCGGCTGCCGGATGTTCCGCAAAGTTGCGCCGTGGTATTCCAAGCGCTTCGGCCCTGCCAACCTGTTCAACAAGCGCGTCGTGCTCGTTTCCACACGCGAACAGTTTCACGCCATCCTCACCGACTACATCCAATGGCGGCGACAGTTCCTCGACGAACACGGTGAACTGCTCCCGCGCTTCCAGCAAGCGCCCATGATCGCGTCCTTCATGCTGGACGACCAACCCGTCGCAGCCCAGCGCCAGAACATCCCCGTGCCCAAAGGCCCAGTGGAGGTTTGGTGAAACGCAGAAGGTTCAAGTCAAACTGCTCAGGGTTTGTTCGTCACCTGATCCTGCGCGCCGTGCTGGCGGAGCAGGGCGGCGATTTTGCGGGCGATGTCCCGGTCGGCCTCCCGTCCCGACCCTCCATAATCGCCAGGCTTGTAGGGTCGAGAGCCGTTCACTGCCGCGTTGGCCATAATCAACGCGTTGCGACCCACCGGGCCCGGCGCGTTCACATCCGCATGATTCGTCAAAAGCAACGAAACCATCGGGATGCTCTGGGCCCAAACGGCCATTTGCAGCGGAGTGATGCGCTCATTGGCGAGGTTCACGTTGGCGCCGTGTTGGATGAGCAGAATCGCGCTGGCTTCGTACTGAGGTGTCCGTCCATCTGCCATCGTCTCGATGGCCGCGAGGAGAGGCGTTTGCCCGTCATTCTTCTTCACGTTGGGATTCGCCCCGGCATCCAACAACAGCTTCACGCACTCAGGATTTGAAAGAGTGCCAGCCCAGCAAAGAGGTGCGCCTGCTTTGCCTGCATTCGGGTCTGCGTGCGCAGCGATTAGTGCTTTCACAGAATCAACATTCCCCCGAGCGGCCGCGTGGAGCAGCACCGACTGCCCG
>CAYSDO010000436.1:924-3544 GCA_964429665.1 uncultured Bifidobacterium sp. | reverse complement strand
TTAAATATTTTCAGCGCCTTGAACCTCTTCCAGCAGAACTCGCGTGGGATGATTGATGTTCATCTTCAGCGCTTCAGTCTGTTTTACCCAGCGAAACTCCTGGGCTTCATCATTCAATTTCACGTCCGGCGTTTCGAGGCATCGGCAGGTGTAGTTCAACAGAATGAAATGAGCCTCGCGATAAAATTCTTTCGAGTGGATGCAGTCCTGAGCGAGCACGAATCTGATTTCATCCACGTCAAGGTTCGTCTCTTCCTTGATTTCCCGACGCAAGGCATGTTCGCTCGGCTCGCCCCATTTCACCTTGCCCCCTGGGATGCCCCACATGTTTGACCACTTGTGGGTGCGCACCATCAACACCTCACCCGTTCCATTGTAAATCAGCGCGCCGACGGTCACCACTGGGTGATGCGACTCTTCAAAATTCTTTGACTGCGGTTTGAGGTTCAGTTCGTTTTGGGTGAGAATATCGCGCAACTCCCCAAGATGTTCGCAGATCAGGTCGGGTTTCGCGGCGCGCAACTGGTCCAGCGTGTTGTAGCCCGTGAGTACTGCGCACGAATGGATGCCGCCGTGCCGCGCAGTCTCAATGTCGTGTTGCATGTCACCGATGAACATTGTTTCGTCTGGTTGGAGACCGTTCTCGGCGAGGATGTCGTGGATTCTTTTTCGTTTGTCCCGAACGCCAACGTAAGCCTTGCCAAGTAATGATCCGAATCCGACGGCACGCCTCTGAACTTCAAAATTCCCCGACGCCACAGAGCTGAGGAGAAACGTGCGCATCCTGTGACCGCTGCAAAACTCAAGAAACCCGCGAGCGTGAGGCAGCGCACAGACCGAGGACTGCACCTCGCTCAGTCGCCCGAAAAACCATTCCTCGAGTTGGGGCAGCGGCACATCCGGCGTGTGCTTGTCGTAGAAGATCGTGAACGGCAGACAGAACTCAGCCCGGAACTGGTCGAGTGTCATTTCCGCTTTCTTCGCCTGCGTGAGCACGTAATTTGTCGCCTCCCACACAGCGGGAAGATCGTCCACGAGCGTGCCTGACCAGTCGAAGATGATGTTGCGGATCACGAGTTGAGTTTAACTGTTGAGACTTGTGGAGCGAGGCAAAAGGAGCACGGGCTCTGTCGTTCGTAATCCATGTGTATTGCATTCCTAACAAATGAAAACCTTGTCACGGCATGATTCTCCTTGAATGCTTTCGCGATGCGCATCACTGGCGGACATGCAGGCGGACGGATTTTGAAAGTGCCCAAAGGCATGGCCGTTCGGCCCACGATAGACAGGGTCAAACAAGCAGTCTTTAACTCGCTTGGCGAGAGAGTTGTTGGAGCACGGGTGCTGGAATTATTTGCCGGCAGTGGAGCGTTGAGCTTGGAGTGTCTCAGCCGTGGTGCGAAATCCGCCGTTTGTGTTGAGCTTTCGCCCAAACACGCGGATTTCATCCGCCGCAACGCAGCCATGCCGGGTCTGGTCATCGGCGCGCTGGAAGTGCGGACCCAGGATGTCTTTGCTGCTTTACCCCAGATGGCTGTGAACGGGCGGCAGTTTGATTTGATTCTCGCCGACCCGCCTTATGGAGACAAAAACGTGGGGCGACGCTCAACCTCGTTTGCTCAAATGTTGCTCGATGATCCGAGCCTGCCAAAAGTAATTGCCGCTGGTGGACGTTTTGCGCTCGGACACGCGCGTCGCGACACGCTGGAAATTCCGCCAGCCTGGCGCGAGGTGAAGATGCTGAAGCACGGCGACAGCGTGATGCGGTTCTTTGAGACGGCGTAGAGGTTGGATGTGTTTTGTTTCATCAACCCAACGACATCGCATCTTGCAAGGGTATTACGGACAATGCCTCCCACCACAACAAGTCTGTTCACTTCCCGCTTACGTCCAGGCAAACAACATCGCCCGCAGCGTTGCGACAATAGATTTTTCCGTTGGCTAGCACGGGCACCGTCCAGCATTTACCGCCAAGAGCCTGTGTGCGGGAAATGGGTTTGAAACCTCCCGGGTTGGCATCAGCGACGGCGAGTTCGCCCTTGTCGCTCAACACGATCAACTTTCCATCCGCGAGCATGAGCGAACCTTTGCCAGAAAATTTGTCCGTCCATTTCACTTCGCCTGTAGCAGCGTCCAGACAGCGCAGTTGGTTTTCGTCCACGCCGTAGATATGGCCCTGCCAGATCACGCAACTGTTCATGTGATTGCGCATGTTCTTATTGTTCCAGAGTTCCTTCGGCGGATTGCTGCCCACATCGAACACGCCGCCACCGTGATTGTACCCCGAGGAAATGAACACCTTGCTTCCAAACATGATTGGGTCGGCTGCGTTGACGTCGTATTGGGTCTTCCACGGGAAGCGCCAGACTTCCTTGCCATCCTTGACTTTGACTGCGACGACGTCCCGCTTGATGGCCATCATCACCGCGCGTTCACTTCCCGATTCAAACGGCACAGCAGTCGAGTATCCGCTTTCCTCTGTGCCTGACGACCAGACGACCTTGCCGGTCTTCTTGTCCAATCCAGCGCCGGCACTACCGATATTCAGAATGGCCAGGTCGCCTTCGATGAAAACTGAACCGGCAAAGCCCCAATCCGGCATAGCCGCTTTCAATTCCTC
>CAYSDO010000436.1:0-914 GCA_964429665.1 uncultured Bifidobacterium sp. | reverse complement strand
CTGCAACATTCTTGGACCAGATGACCGTGCCTTTTGCCGCATCCAGGCAATGAACCATGCCGCGTTTGCCCAACGTGAACACTCGGTCGCCGTCAACCGTGGGAGTGGCACTAGGGCCGCCCTCGTAGTACTTGGGATCGAGTTTGGCCGCGTAGGAATGTTTCCAAATTTCGGTGCCTGTCGTGGCATCGAAACAAAATACCGTGTCCTGATCGCTGGCATTTCCCGTGGTGTACGCGCGCCCCTGACTGACGGAAACGGATGCGAAGCCGGTGCCAACTTTTGCCTTCCACAATTGTTTGGGTGGGGTGGTCCAGTTTGCCGACCAGCCTGTTTCCTTGGAGATGCCGTTGTAATCCGGCCCGCGCCAGTGAGGCCAGTCGGCGGCATTGGCGGAAACGGCGATCGCGAACAATAGGGCAGAGGAAGCTTTGGTCGTCATTTTCATGGTCGATGATTTAGCCCAGTGTAGAGCAGGTGTCAATCGCGCGGGAAATCTAAAGTGAGTGTGCAAAACATTTACCTTCAGGATTCAAATCGCGTTGTGCTTCTATCTCCACAACCATGTGATCACTGGAGCCAGGGCCAGCGCGGGCAGATAGTCCGCCAGTTCCACACGGCGGATTTCAAAAATCACCACGCTCACCATAGCTACGAGCAGTCCGCCGGTTGCATTGACTGAGTCCAGGAGTTGGTGCGAACGGAGAAACGGTTCGGCGTAAAGCCCGCACGCAAGCGTGATCGTCCCTTGAAGTACGAAGACTGGTAGCGCTGAGAAAATCGCACCGACACCGAACATCGCGGCGAAGCCCATCATGGCCAGCCCATCCATCAACGCCTTCACAGCCAGCACCTGCCAGTGACCTTGGCCGCCGTTCTCGGTCGGGAGACTTGCGTGAATCGCCCCGATGATC
>CAYSDO010000435.1:0-3549 GCA_964429665.1 uncultured Bifidobacterium sp. | reverse complement strand
AACACTTCACAATCTCCACGATCCCGGCGCACACTTGTGACATGAACTTCAGGTATCTGTTGCTCGGACTGACACTCGGACTTCTCACCATCAGCACGAACGCCACCCAGACAGGAGTCACGCCTCTTCCACGCAAGAAGCTGATCATGTCCGGCTGGGATCAACCTGATGTCGCACAGTTCAAGCGCGATCTTGCAGTGTTTGAGAAAACGCCTTTCGATGGGGTCATTCTATTCGTACCGGGAAAGAGACCGGACGGCACGACGCTCACGAGCTTTAACAACCTCTTCAGCCGTGAGCCGTGGACAGAGGCCATGTTTGCTGAATCCGTCGCCGATTTGAAAACAGCACGCTCCGCCAAAATAACAGAGAACTTTATGATTCTCTGGTCGATGCCCGGCGATGTGGACTGGTTTGACGACGCAGGCTGGGCAGTGATTGTTGAGAAGTTCCGCATCATGGCGCGCGTGGCACGGCAAGGCGGACTGCGTGGCATCCTGTTTGACCCGGAGCAATATGGGGAACACAAGGCATGGCGCTATCTTTCTCAAACGAACTGGTCGCAACGTACTTTCGTTGAATATTCTGAGAAGGTCCGTCAACGGGGACGTGAAACCATGCGGGCAATGGCCGGAGAGTTTCCGGATATCACAATGTTCGGCTATTGGCTCACGTCGGTCTGCCTTCGCGCCATTGACGATTCAGGAAATTTGAGCGGGCTGGCTTCTGAAGACTACGGTTTCTATCCAACATTCATTGATGGTTGGATCGACGCTGCTCCTACCACCGTAAAATTCGTGGATGGACAGGAATTTGCATATCGCTGGGATGGCGAAACCGCGTTTCAAGCCGGCGCTCTCCGGGTAAAGAATGAATGCCAGGCGTTCATTTCGCCTTCCAACCGCGCCAAATATCGCGCGCAAGTGCAGGCAAGTTTTGGATTTTATCTGGATGCCTATGTAAATCCACCCGGCTCGTCGTATTACCTGGGCCACGAAGGCGAGCCGCGAGTTCAACGCCTGGAAAATAATGTGGAGGCAGCCGTCAATGCAGCGGATGAATACGTCTGGATCTATGGCGAGAAAAACCGTTGGTGGCCCGCGCGCGATCCCGCTGGACAGCCATCCACGAACTGGGGAGATGCGCTTCCGGGGATCGAACTAGCTCTGCTGCGGGCCAAGGACCCAACCGAAGCCGCGCGTCGCCTGCTGACTGCATCCACCACTACCAACCTGCTGCGCAATCCCCACTTCAACGAAGTCCTCGACGGCAAACCCGCTCAATGGTGGATTTGGCAGGACGAGAAGGATGCAACCGGCGTATTCGATCTGGATTCAAACCTTGGAGCCGCGCGACTGACAAAGATGGCAAACGGATGCTTTGGCCAGAATATCCAGGTAAAGCCGGGTGAGCGTTATGCCTTCAGTGGAAGACTGCGCCAGACCGGTCAGGGGCTTTGTACAATCCGAGTGGGCTGGAAGAACGCCACAGGCAAATGGACGCGCGGGGATGCCGCAAAGCGCCTGGTACTTCGGAGGCAGGACGGCGAGTGGAGTGAGCTGTTCGGATCCGTGCGGGTTCCAGACGGGATCGCAGAATTGGTGGTCACGTTATATGCAAACGGCCAGACCAAAGATTCAGATCAGGCTTGGTTCGACGACGTGCGTGTGGCGAAATTCGGGCAATGAACCGGAGACCGAAGTCACCCGGATCATTCACTGAACGCCTGTAGTTCAGCACAGGACGAAGTGGACTGCTGGGGATTGTCGCGGCTGGCTGGTTTTCCGATCACACGCACACCCCAAGTCGCAATCGGGCTGTCGAGTTTGCAAACGACATGTTCACCACCTTCCATCTCAGCCGAATTCTTCGCTGTTGTGGCCGGATACGCGGTGATCTCAGCCACTGTTTCCCAAGCACCATTCCTGGTTCGCTTTACTTGAACACTCGGTTTGCCCGCACTGGCGTCAAACCATCCGCCATTTGAAGTCGTCTTGCCGTGAGCAAACAGAACACGCTTCACCATAACCGGCTCCTCAAGTTCGACCGCAAACCAATCCTCATCTGCCAGCTTGCCGTCCGAGGCCGTCACGAATGTTTCGAAATCTTCATCCGTCATTGAGCCGTCGAATTCCTTCTGCCTCGAACAACTCGCCTTGCCATCCAACAACAGATTGCCGCTGTAAAGTTCGCGCGGCAACGGAAGCCAGACTTTGTAGCGAGCCCCCGTTGATCCTACATCCGCAAATGGCACAAGGCGGATGGACAAGGCCGTCCCCGTTTTAAGATCTGGCAAGGCCCTGCGTGTGACGGCGCTTATGCGAAAGACCCGTGCGCCGGGCCAGGTCCTGAACTCTTCAGCCGCGACTTCCAGCGTCACTTTGAGTTTGGCGAGTTTAGGACCAGCAACAGCGATGGCATTTAGGGGAATTTTATTCCGTGTTGCAGGAGCATTTTGCTTTTTGACTAAACTCGGTTTGCCGATCAACGATTCATCCGCAGCCAGCACAAGCGGCCCGTACATCAATGCCACCTTGCCGAGATTGCTGTGATCCCCCAAAACAAGACGAGGTTCGAGCTTCAATCGAAGTGTGATGCCATCGCCCTTCTTCCATTGGCGCTGAACAGCCACATAGCCATCTGCATTCGCATGCGTCGCAACTCTACGACCATTAACTTCCACCGAAACCTTGCTGCACCAGGCGGGAATGCGGAGTTTCACCGCGAATGATTTTGCCTCTGCTGGATCAACCTTGATGCGAATCCGTTCCTTGCTGGGATACTCCGTTTCAGTTGTGAGTGTCACAGGCGTATGGTCTCGCAGGCTGAGACGCGAAACACCTGCATCATATAGGTTGATCACGACGCCATCCGAGTCCGTCGTGGTTGCAAAGGTCGGGATCAACGCAACGCCTCGAGGGCCGCTCGAAAGACAACATTGGCCGTCCAGATTGGTGGTGTAAGGTTTCCGTCCTTCCATCTGCACGTAATAGCCCCACGCACCCCCGTCACAACGCTGCGCACCGAGGAGCTGATTCAACACAACGTTTTCGATCTGGTCAGCAAACCGTGCCTCACCTGTGATTCTCAACAATTGCGCGTTGAACTGCAGCCAGGTGACGGTGACGCAGGTCTCTCCCATGATGTTGTTGTTCGGCAAATCGTAGTCGTCATGAAACACCTCCCAGTAACTTGCGGCGCCGGTGATATAGAGCCGGTGATCCACAATGTCCTGCCAGGCGATGCGGCAGGCTTGCAACATCTGTGCATCACCGGTCGTCCGATAATACTCAAGCATCCCGTTGAAGCAGGAAATCATCTCGTACGCCTTGCCGTTGGCAATTGTGTCCACCCGTTTGGCCGTTAGAAGGGTCGAGATGATCTTCGGGCCGTGCGGTTGTTCCCATGCGCGGAGAATGTATTTGCAAAATTCGAGATATCGCGGCTCGCCGGTGAGGCGATACAACAGCGCCATGGGTTCGAGAACACTTGTCGGCGCCATTCCAACCTGCGGACCAGATTTGATGATGTCGCGCTTGCCCTGTGAAA
>CAYSDO010000434.1:0-3566 GCA_964429665.1 uncultured Bifidobacterium sp. | reverse complement strand
ACTCGAACCGGCCCTCAGTGTCGGTTGTGGTGTTGAACTCATACGATTCAGCCACACCCCCGGTGAGGCTTTCGAGCGAGACGCGGGTGCCAGGCAATGGCTCGCCCGCTACATTCTGAACGAGAGCGCGAATAAGTTTTCCGGGGCCGAGTTTGAAAATGATTTCAGGCATGTCCTGTTTCACGGTCGCTGTTTTGATTTCCGGCGTGCGTCCTTTTGCCGTTACACTGAACCTGACATCGCCTTCCTTGATGTTGGTGAACTGAAACCCGCCATTCGCATCCGTCCGCTTGTCCTGCCGTTCGCGGGTATTTCGATCCCCGGCCCAGACCTGCGCGTCCTTGATCGGGCTGTTGAACTCATCCGTCACCTTTCCGCGCACAATCAACCCGCGCTTCAAAATTATCTTGTGTGTGCCGTCACGGAACTTCGCTTCATCAGTTGCGAATACACCGCCGACGTTCATGCTCGTTCCCGTGAAGTCAGGATGTTTCACCTCGAAGCCGATGCGGTCGAGCAGTTCAGGCGGAAGACCTTTCATCTGCCAACGCCCTTGAGCGTCGGTGGTGGCGTTACGATTGGAAAAATCGGGGTGATCGCCGCGCTTGTTCATTTCGTCACTACCAGTCCAGAACCGGTAGAAACTCAACCTCGCTTCAGCAACCGGAACATCGCCCTCGTCCACCACCAATCCGCCAATGGTGATTCCATTGCCCAGCTTGAACGTGTAACTCGCCGGGATGATGTCGCCCGCGCGCGTTTCCCAAAGCATCTTGCGACCGCTGTGTTCCGATTCCTCCTGCCATGCCCTGAGTTCCAGCTTTTCCATGTCGGCGTCGGCAAATGTGAAAACGCACACGCCGTTGGCGTCCGTGACAAGTAATTTATTGATGCGCGAGGTTTTTCCGTCCTGCCTTGATTCGTACATTGATCTCACGCGCGCACCAGGAATCATGCGACCCGTCGAATCCTGCACAAGGATTTCCAACGTGCGCGCAGGGGGCGGATCTGTTTCTTCCAGGTCAGGCGAATTATCAGGGCGCTGGCCGAGTTTTAGCGGATCGAGTGTCAGAGCAGTGAAGAACAAAGCCGCATTCGCCATGGCACTTCGAAACTCAAGCTGCTTGACGGTGTGACCGGGCGCGGGATTCGCCAGAGCAAAGCGATAGAGTCGCATGTTGCGGTCGTCACCGGCGCTTTCATCTGCGCGCCAGACGACCTTTGCTCCCTGAGCCGAGACACGTCCGGGTTGTTCGAAGCGCACACGTTTCCAATCGCGCGTGTGAACGGCAAACTCGACCGGCGTGTGCCGGACATCGGAATCGGCGTAATGCCAGACAACCTCGGCAATCTTCATCCCCGGGGTCGCCTCACCACTGTACCGTGTTGCACCGAGCAAATGAATGCAGCCGATGTTTGTGCCCAGTTCCGTGATGACCATTCCGTTGTCGGTGAAGTTTGTGACAGCAAGAGACACGGTGACATTGCCACGATAGAGCCGTTTGCTTTGAACGCTGCCGGGGCTACCAAGCTGGATGACGCCCTGAATGTTGAACTCAACACCGCAATACGTTTGTATGCCGGAGGAAAAATAGCTCCACGGCTTCGAACTCCAGATGCCGTTTTCCGGTTCGACAAAGAACGGGGCGAGTGAAATGGGAATCACCCGTGGCAGTTCGCCAGTCAATGTTGGGATGGATTCCAGCCCGTTGGACACGGCCTCGGTCACGGGCGCGGATTCCGAGACAGTTTGTGGGGGTACGGCCTCCGTTTGCTCGGCGATTTGAACAACGGAACGGTTGCGCTGATGCAGGCCAAACCAGACGATGAATGAAATAACTGTTGTCCCGGCCAGGACAATGGCGAGAAGTCGCTTTGTGATGCGATGCCCGGAGTTCATGGAACTGTTCGAGAATTGATGATGATTTCCCCGCTGTCGAGCAGCAAAGTGCAAGAAAATGAAGGGCATCTGAGCAGGTAGGGTTATCCAGTCTGGGCATGTAATGGTCCGCAGGCGAGATGATGTTGTCTCCAACAACAAGTCCGAGCGGAGTACGATCCAGATTGTGTGCCACGGCTGCTTTTTCCTTGTAACTGCTGCGGCTGCCCGTTTCCATCCGTTCGTGACCACGGCCAACAAAGTCACCATCCTGCGAATGCTCCTGATCCCGTTTTTCGTGGTGGAGGTGCTTTACTACGTCAAGACGGCGGACGAAACGCATCGGCTCGCGGCGCTGCTCTGCTTTGCAGTGGCTGCAATTTGTGACGGCGTGGATGGTTACATCGCCCGGCATTACAATCAATGGAGCGAGCTCGGCACGTTCCTGGACCCGCTCGCGGACAAGTTGCTGCTGGTGTCCGGCGTGGTGGTGTTGAGTTTCAATCACGCACCGCAACTCGGGCAGATGCCGCTGTGGCTGACCGGCACGATCATCGGTCGGGACATTTTGATTCTTGTTGGCATATTGCTGGTGCATCTCACCGTGGGCAAGGTGAAGGTGAAGCCGCATCTTGTGGGCAAGGTGGCCACGGTCCTCCAGATGGTTTGCATCTTGTGGATTCTGTTGAAGTGGGACGATGACTGGGGCATGATGTGGACCAAGCTCTGGACTGTTGCTGCCGCCGCAAGCACGTTTGTGTCGGGTTTGTTTTACGTGAGTGATTGTATCAAGCAACTCAGTGCCAGCCCGCATAGCTCCCCCAGCCGACCTCCTGAAAAGTCAGGTTGACCTCGTCCGATAAAGCCGGAAGACATTTGCGTGGCGGGATATTTGGTCTAACTCTAAACAACATGGCTAAAGAACCAGAATTGAAATTAAAAGTCGGCGATAAAGCTCCGGCTTTCACTGTAAACACAAACGGCGGCGGGAAGATTTCCCTGTCCGACTACAAGGGCCAGCATGTGGTGCTTTATTTTTACCCGAAAGACGACACGCCGGGCTGCACCAAGGAGGCGTGCTCATTTCGCGACAACTTCGCCGCGTTGAAGAAGAAGGGCGCGGTCGTGCTCGGCGTGAGCCCCGATCCCGTAAAGTCGCACGACAAGTTCGTGGAGAAATTCAAGCTGCCGTTCACGCTGCTGGCGGACGAGGACAAGAAGATCGTCGAAGCCTATGGTGTCTGGGGTGAGAAAAGTTTCATGGGCCGGAAATACATGGGCACCTTTCGGGTCACGTTTCTCATCGGGCCGGACGGCAAGATCAAAAAAATCTGGCCGCTGGTAAAGCCGGAGGAACACGTGGCGGAGGTTTTGGCGGAGTTGTGAGAATATCCACACGCCGAGGTGGATAAAAGTCAGGAAACTCCAGCCTCGACTTCTGCTGCTTATAGCCGGCGTTTGAAACGAATGCTGGAAGATTTGCCGATTCGTCAGGTTCGCCGTTGCGACTTTGCGCTTTAATACACGCGCGTGCGCCCGTATAAACCCCGCGTGTCCGATCTGTTTCCATCGCCGATAGACGCGCGCACCCGTTATTGCGCGGTGTTCGGTCATCCCATCAAACATTCCGCGTCGCCGGCAATGCAAAATGCCGGCATCGCCGCACTCGGATTGAACTGGCGCTATC
>CAYSDO010000433.1:0-3586 GCA_964429665.1 uncultured Bifidobacterium sp. | reverse complement strand
AGAACAAGTCGGTTTCGAGATAAATCTGACCGTCCGTGATCGAGATCACGTTCGTCGGGATGTAAGCGGACACGTCGCCGGCCTGCGTCTCGATGATCGGCAGGGCAGTGAGCGAACCATTGCCATACTTCTCGGAAACACGCGCGCTACGTTCGAGCAAACGGCTATGGAGATAGAAAACGTCGCCGGGATACGCTTCGCGACCTGACGGACGCTTCAAGATGAGCGCGACCTGACGGTAAGCCACGGCCTGCTTGGAGAGATCATCATAAATGATGAGCGCATCCATTCCGTTATCCATGAACCATTCGCCGATCGCCGCACCAGAGAACGGTGCTAGATATTGGTTCGCAGCAGAATCAGAAGCCGCAGCAACGACGACGATGGTGTCTTCCATCGCGCCAGCCTTTTCGAGTTCCGCAATGACGCGGGCGATGTTCGACTGCTTCTGACCGACCGCGACGTAAATGTTATACATCGGGCGGAAGCTCTTGTCGTTGGAAGCGCGACCGACCTTGTTGATGCGGGACTGATTGATCATCGCGTCCACACCGATGGTGGTCTTGCCCGTCGAACGGTCACCGATGATGAGTTCGCGTTGACCGCGGCCGATCGGAATCATCGCGTCGATCGCCATGATGCCGGTCTGCACCGGCTGGCTGACGGACTTACGCTTCACGATGCCGGGCGCGATTTTTTCGACCGGATAAAAAGCATCCTGCTTGATCGGGCCTTTGCCGTCCACCGGGCGGCCCAAGCAATCCACCACGCGACCGAGCAACCCTTTGCCCACCGGCACGGAGAGCAATTTACCCGTCGTCTTGACTTCCGCGCCTTCATGCACGCCGAGGTAATCGCCAAGGATGATCGCACCGACTTCGGTTTCTTCGAGGTTGAGCGCGAGGCCTATGACGCCGTTGCCGAAATCCAACATCTCATTGGACATCGCATCGGTGAGGCCTTCGATCTTGGCGACGCCGTCCGAGACTTCGCGGACGATGCCGACGTTCTGCTTGTTCACCGACGTCTTCACGCCGCTGATCTGCGCTTCGATTTCTTGCAATAGATTGCTCATATCAAAATTCTATTCCGATTAAAAACTGGTTTCCAACTCGGCCAAGCGCGCCTTTACGCTGCCGTCAAACACATCGCTGCCCACCTTCACGCGGAGGCCGCCGATCAACGACGGGTTCACAGCGAACTTCACGTTAAGCCCAGCACCGTAACGCGCCGCGAGGTTCGCCTTCACGGACGCCTGCAACGCCTCGCTCGCCGCGACCGCGCTCTCGACCGTGGCCGAGCGGCGTTCGATGTCCAGCTTCACGAGCCGCTGGAAGTGCGACAGGATGCCGACGTAACCGCGCGGCTTCTGCGCGATGACCGCGCTCACCGTCTGGCGCACGCGACCTTCGTCCAACACGCCACTGACGCGGCAGGTGTTGAACAACGCCTTGCCATCGCGACGGGCTTGCTTGTTGATTTTCATTCGGCGCGTGAACTGAAATTAATTGGCCGCGAGCTGCTTGTTCGTCTCTTCCGCGAGACGACCTTGTTGCTCCGCCGTCAAAATTCCGCCGGTGACCTTCGCGCTGGTGGCGACCACCAAGCGACCGACCTCCTTGCGCAACTCGGCCTTCATGCGAACGAGCTCCGCTTCGCTGGCCTGACGCGCTTTCGTCACGATGTCATTCGCCATCGCAACCGCTTTTTGTGTTTCTGCTTCCTGCACCTTGGCCGCTGCCGCACGAGCTTCCTCAATGGCCTTGTTGGCTTGATTGCTGGCCTGAGTCAAAATCTCCTGTGCCTTGGCTTGGGCTTTCGCCAGCTCCTGCCGGGTTTTTTCGGCGTTTTCCAAGCTCTCCGCAATCTGCTTCTTGCGCATCTCCAGCATCGCGAGCAACGGCTTGTACGCAAACTTCGCCAGCACGAGCGCAACGATGATGAACAAGACCAACTGCGAGACAAACAGGCGCGGCTCCCAGCCGAACTGGCGGGCCACGGCAACGGCAGGATTCTCCCCTTCAGTCGCGGCTGCAAAAAATGGCATCAGATTCATACTCTAATAAAATTGTTGGCTGCGGCGCGAACGCCGCAGCCTCTATTAACTAGGACCGAACGAGGTAGATCGCGAAGAAGGTGATACCTTCCGCGAGCGCCGCCAAGATGATCGCGATATTGCGAATCTGGCCAGCCGCACCGGGATTGCGTCCCGTGGCTTCCGACGCCTTCATACCGATCAGACCTACGCCAATGGCTGAACCGAGAGCGGCCAAGCCGACGTGAATGCTACCAATCATTTTGTTACCTTTCGTTGTGTTGTATCCAGTCGCCCCGGCAGTCGCGCCACCGTCTGACGACCGAAATTGTTTAATGATGCGCGTGCTCTTCGCCGTGAGCATGTTCCTCATGCGAACAGATCAACAGCGTGAACACCGCCGTCAAGAGCATGAACACCAGCGCTTGTACCAGACCGACGAGCAATTCGAGAAAATAAAAGGGCAGTGGAATCAACCAGCTCAACCACGGCACAAGATTCATCATGGATTCCAAAACGTTCTCGCCTGCGAAGATGTTGCCGAACAAACGGAAGCTGAGCGACACTGGACGAAAGAGAATCGAGAGAGTTTCAAGCACACCGACGAATAAGAAGATCGCGACCATGAACCATTTCATGAAACCGCTACCATCAGCGCCCGGCGCAAAGATATGTTTCAGGAAACCAATCGGGCCATTCGCCTGCAAAGCCCACACAACCCAAAGGAAAAAGAACAACAACGCCATCGCACTGGTCATGTTCAAGTCTGCGTTGCCGCCGCGCAACCACGGTTGAAATTCTTCGCCGCCGCCCGCAGTCGTCACTTTCCATCCAATTGTGCCGACGCCAGGGATAAGCCCGAGCCAGTTTGTGACGAGAATGAAGAAGAAGATCGAACCGAAGAACCAGAAAGTTTTTTTGACAAGTTTGTCACCGAGGATTTCGCCGAGAAAATTATACATGGATTCGACGGCCCACTCTGCAAAATTTTGCACGCCGGACGGAATCGCCTGCACATTCCGGCTGACTAGCTGTGCGAAAATCACGATGATAAGCGTCACAAGGATGGTGACGACCATCGAGTTGGTGATGACCACCGGCCCAATCTGGAAAACTTTCACGGCGTAGGAAGGCAACCCATGATGTTCGGCATGTTCTGCGTGCGCGGCAGCCTGCTGACCCGCAGCAAGGGCTGCTTCTCCCGTCGCATGAGCCATTTGCTCCGCCGCAGCCGCCGAGTGTTCCTGCGCAAACATGAGAGTCGGCAGCGCCGCGAACAACACACACACCAAAATGATTTTAAGCAATCGCATCGAAAATCTGAAACCTTGTCGCACTGGAGCGTTGATTTACGCCAATTCCAAGCTGCGAAAGGACGCGCAGGTTGCCCGTCTGCGAAAAACTTCACAAGATTTTTTTCCAAGAATTTTGACTGACCTCAATGGATTAACCAGAGGTTATGTGAAGATTAGGCCAGTCAATCCGGACGGATGTTTCAAGTCCGCCGCAACTTGGAGATTGCTCCTGACAGCAAGAGAGCGATTCCCAGTG
>CAYSDO010000432.1:0-3600 GCA_964429665.1 uncultured Bifidobacterium sp. | reverse complement strand
CCCTCTGCTCCGACGGGGTAGTGTTGCTGCGCGCTCCCCGTAAGAACAACCAGGAGCAGGCTGACAAATGCTGCAATCGTCTTTGTGTTTTTCATCGTTTGGCTTTGGTTGACCGGTTTGAGTTCAAACGTCCTGCAATTTACCGTGGAGGTAGCTCTCGTATGCGCTCAGATCGAGGAGTCCATGACCCGATAAATTGAACAGCAACACGCGCTTTTTTCCTTCTTCCCGCGCCTTGTTGGCTTCGTTGACGATGGACGCGATTGCATGGGATGACTCTGGTGCGGGCACGATCCCTTCGGTCCTCGCAAACAAGGTCGCGGCTTCAAACACCTTGGTCTGGTGATATGCCTCTGCTTCGATCAAGCCGAGCTTCAGCGCATGACTGACCATGGGTGACATCCCATGGTAACGAAGTCCTCCCGCATGAATCGCCGGCGGCATGAACTTGTGGCCGAGTGTGAACATCTTGAGCAGCGGCGTGGTCTCCGCAGTGTCGCCGAAATCGTAGCGCAACTCGCCCTGAGTGAGGGTCGGACACGCAGAAGGTTCGACGCCGATGATCCGATAACGCGCCCTATCAATGATCTTCTTGCGCAAAAACGGAAACGCCAGCCCCGCAAAATTGCTTCCACCTCCGCAACAGGCAACAATGACATCCGGATCCTCGCCCGCCAGTTCCATCTGCTTGATGGTTTCCTCACCGATCACCGTCTGGTGCAGACATACATGATTCAACACGCTGCCCAATGAATACTTTGTATGCGGATGCTTGACGGTGTCTTCAATCGCTTCACTGATCGCAATGCCGAGACTTCCTGGGCAATGAGTATCTTCGACCTGTAACTTCCTGCCGTATTCCGTCTGGTCGCTGGGGCTCGCATGCACTGTCGCTCCCCAGGTGTGCATCAACATCCGTCGGTACGGCTTGTGATCGTAGCTCACCTTGACCATGTAAACGTTGCACTCCAGACCGAACAAACTGCACGCAAACGCCAGCGACGAACCCCACTGGCCCGCGCCGGTTTCGGTCGCCAGCCGTTTCGTGCCTGCCTGCTTGTTGAAGTAAGCCTGAGGAACGGACGTGTTGACCTTGTGACTTCCTGCGGGACTCACTCCCTCGTATTTGTAGTAAATGTGAGCCGGGGTTTTCAGCGCCTTCTCCAATCGCACCGCGCGCAGCAGCGGCGTTGGCCGCCACAGCGCATAAATGGCCCGCACTTCTTCCGGGATTTCAATCCATCGCTCCTGACTCATTTCCTGCTGAATGAGGTTGCGCGGGAAAATCTGTTCCAGTGCTTCCGGCGGTAATGGCTCCTTGGTACCCGGGTGCAACGGAGGCGGCAGGGGTTCGGGGAAATCAGCAAGCAAATTGTACCACGCAGCCGGAATGTCCGACTGCACCAGATCGAATCGCGTATGTTTGGCCATGATGTTACGGTTGGTTTACCGCAACATATTCAAACCCGCTCAAAAACGATTCCACCCGTATTCTGTCAAATGCTAGGCAAATGTTGGCATCACACAGCACAGGCCAGCAACCACTGCTATTCCCGCACGGACGCAACCAGCTGAGATTTCAATGCCTCAACAACCCTGGCATGAGCTGAATTGACCTCGGTTTCGATCAACGTCTTGTCAGCAGCCCGATAGGTAAACGAGTAGGCCAGACTCTTCTGCCCCTCCGGCACATGCTTGCCACGGAAGACGTCGAAGAGTTCCACGGTCTCAAGGTTCGCCGCTTTCGCCTGCTTCACCGTTTGCAACACGGCCTCGTGCGTCACCGATTCAGGGACGATCATGGCCAAGTCGCGCCTGCTTGATGGGAACTGAGGCAGCGGCTTGAATGATTTTGCAGCATTACGCCGCGCGATCAACTGGTCCAGGTTCAATTCCGCCAGCAGGACAGCATCCCGCAGATCATATTTCTTCGCGAGCAAAGGAGAAAGCAGGCCAAGCTCTCCCAACGGCAGCTTGCCACCCAAGGCAATCGTTGCTGACTCAAGAAACATCCCCGTGCTCTCGGCTCGACGCGTAAACGTGGCGCCGCGCACACCAAATTGCTCAAGCAATTCCTCAACGAGTCCTTTGAGATCAGATGTGTCGAATTTCGCCTCACGTTCCTCGCCGCTCCAGAAAAGCGAATTCCGATTGCCGGTCAATGCGATGGCAACCCGCCGCTCCTCATTCGTCGCACCAATGTTTTTGATGAACACGCGGCCAACCTCGAAGAGTGCCACATCGTAATTCTTGCGAGTCACGTTGTGACGCAGCGACTGAATCAATCCCGGCAGCAAACTCGGTCGCAACACATCCATGTCCGAACTCAAGGGATTCGCCAGCGCAACGATCTCATCCTCTTTCACGTTCCTCACTTCAGACTTCGAAATGAGCGTCTGGCCTTGCGCTTCGTTCAGACCAATACCGGCGAGAATGCGCCGCACTTCGGCGATTTGATCGTGCCTGGAGTCATACGAATTTGTGCCGATAGCACCGCGAGGAGGTGTGGCGGGAGTTTTTCCCAGACCGTGCAACCGCTCGATCTCCTCAATCAAATCCACATCGCGCTTCAAATCCACGCGCCATGTTGGAACGCTTAACGTGCATTCGCCGGGTTGCTGCTCAACGACGGACAAGCCAAGTTTGGTCAGGAAAGAAACCTGGTCCGCGTGTGAAATACCAATGCCAAGCAGGTCTTTGGTCTTCGAGAAGTGCAGCGTGATCTGTTTGGGCTTTGCCTTGGTCGGATAAACATCCACGACACCTTCAGCCAACTGGCCACCAGCGGTTTCCAAAATCAACTGCGTGGCGCGCTGGCTGGCCCAATCACAAATCCCAACATCTGCACCGCGCTCGAAGCGGTAGCTGGATTCACTGCGCAAGCCGAGCAGCTTGCTCGTGCGACGAATATTCACCGGCGAGAAATACGCGCTCTCGATAAGCACGTCCACGGTTTGATTGTTGATTTCCGTATTCGCCCCACCCATCACACCAGCGAGAGCGATTCCTTTCTGCTCGTCAGCAATCAAAAGCATCTCGTTCGCCAAGGTGCGCTCCTGATTGTCGAGCGTCTTGAATTTTTCACCTGCAGCCGCCCGACGAACGACGATGGTTGGCATTCCGTCCGATCCTTTCGCGATGAGGTGATAATCAAACGCGTGCAAAGGCTGGCCAACTTCAAGCATCACGTAGTTCGTCACGTCCACGACGTTGCTGATGCTGCGGATGCCGACTTTCTCAAGCGTGTCGCGCAGCCATGCCGGGCTTGGCCCGATCTTGACGCTTTTGATGACGCGCGCGGTGTAGCGCGGACACATTTCTGCGTCTTCAATGCGCACCACGACCAAACTTTCCGTTTGGACTTTGGACTTTGGACTTTGGACTTCCGGAATCCGCAGTGGATTTCCGGTAACCGCCGCAATCTCCCGCGCGATGCCGATGACGCTGTTGAGATCAGGCCGGTTTGGCGTGACTTCCAGATCGAACACCACATCGCCACTGCTGCGTCCAAGGTACTCGCCAAACGGTTGCCCAACCTTGGCGTCCTCGCGCAGGCTAAGCAGGCCGTCTTCCTTCTTGTGACCGAGGGCTTCTGGATCA
>CAYSDO010000431.1:0-3611 GCA_964429665.1 uncultured Bifidobacterium sp. | reverse complement strand
GTTCCGAGCCCCGCCGGAAATCTCGCTCCCGATCGTTACTCCGCCGGGTCCATTCTTCATCTGGCAACGCCGGATGATGATGTTCTCCGATGGAGCGCCGATCCTCCGGCCATCGTTGTTGCGCCCGGATTTGATCGCGATGCAATCGTCGCCGGTGTCGAAGATGCAATCCTCGATCAATACATCGCGGCAGGCCTCTGGATCACAACCATCGTTGTTGGGACCGTGTGAAACAATCTCTACCGCCCGCACTGTGACGTTCGTGCAAAGCACCGGGTGGATTTCCCACATCGGCGAACGCCGGATGCGCACACCTTCGATCAGGACATTTTTGCAACGGAAAGGCTCTATGAAGCTTGGTCGCAGGTAATGTCCTTCGCCGAACATTCGCTCCTCCACCGGCGTTCCTGCCTCCACCATTGTGATCAGGTGCTTTCGGGCGTTGTCCTGCTTGGGAGCATCAGTTATCCAACCAAATTCCGACTTCCCCTTCCAAGGCCACCAAGATCGTTCATCCGCACCTCCATCCAGCACACCTTCGCCGGTGATTGCGATATTTTCCTGCCCGTAGGCGTAAATCAGCGGCGAGTAGTTGTAACACTCCATCCCCTCGAACCACGAACGCACTGCAGGGAGATACGCCTTGGAATCGGTCTTGAACTTCAACGTCGCACCCGCATCGATATGAAGGTTTACGCCGCTCTTCAAATGGATCGGTCCGGTAAGAAACTCGCCCGCCGAAACCACTACGCGCCCGCCGCCAGCCTTGTGACATTCATCAATCGCCTTTGCAATGGCGTCACTGCTGTCCATTCTGCCATCCGCTGAAGCACCGTACGCCGTTATTGGAAAATCCTTGTCAGGAAACACAGGAGCGTTGATTCGGGCAAGAATGTCGGGAACATTTTTCCACTCCGGCGCGACGGACTGTTTTTCGGGATCGGGCAAAGTCGCTGAGAAACGTCCGGTGCCTTTCTCCGCGTCCATCGGCAGTCCGTAAACCTTTTGAACCTCTATGCCGGCAAGAATAAACGCCCCGACAGCCTGAAGGCTGTTGTAAACAACCGGCAACTTGATGTAACTCGAAAAATCTCCGTCACCTTCGTTCTTCAGTTCCACATCAGCACTGCATCGCGTCAACGAAATGTCCCCTTTCTGGCCCGGCTTGAAGAGTCGCCGCGTGATTCCGTTGTAGCCGCTTTCAATCACTTTTGCATACCTGGCCTTGTCGAGATAACCCTCGTTGACGCCCTTTGCCATCGCATAGACGAACATCGCCGAGCAGGTCGCTTCGGGATGGTTTCCCTCACGGCCACCTTTATCCATCACCTGCCACCATAACCCCGTGTCTGTATCCTGCCACCGCACGATGCCGTCGCACACGCGCTTGAGTGTGGCGATGATTTCTGCGCGGTCAGCGTGGCTTTTGGGAAGATTGTCGAGCACGTCCACAGCGGCCATCGCATAATAACCAACCGCGATGCCCCAAAAGTTTGAGGAAAGCCCAGTCGTTTTGTCTGCCCACGGCTGTTCCCGCTTCTCGTCCCAACCGTGGTAATAAAGACCTGACCTGACGTCATGGAAATGCGCGTTGATGACGTAAAACTGTTTCACCACATCGTCGTAATCCGCAGACGGGCCGTTGAAGAGTTTGGTGAATCCGGTATAAAACGGGTTGGCAGCAAATGAACCGTTCAAGCGCATCTGCCATGCAAGACGTTGTTCCTGACAGAAACCTCCTTCGCTCGTGCGTGGCTGGGCATCCAATTGCTTGCGCAAAAACTCCGCGCACTTCTTGTAGCGCTCCTCCTTGGTGAGTTGATACAAGGCGAGCACGGTCTCGCCGGGTGCAATGTGCTGAAGATTGTATTCCTCCATGTTGTAGCCGTGAATGCTACCGTCAGGTTTGATGAACGAACCGATTGCATCCTTTGCGAATTCGACGTATGTGGACGCCGGCACATGTTGGTTGAGTCTGAGCAGCGATGATGTAAACAGTCCCGCTCCGGAACCCCATTTAACATCGCGACCTTCGCGCCACGCAAGTTTATCGCCGCGTCGCGCAATCTCCGAGTCCGCCATCCGCACCGACCATTGCAAGGGTGTCGCGCCGGAAAACTTCCCTTCCGACGGATCGTCGTGTGCAAACAGGGCAGGGCAGGTAAGTGTGATGGCGAGCCAGACTCCCGCCAACTGTTGATGAATCAACTTGTTCATGTTCTTCAGTTAAAAGCCAAACGTTTAGTTAACCCAATTAACCGACCCAATATGCCAGGGAAATGTTCAACGTTTCATGATTGTTGGCCGATGCAAGTGACATCCGCAAAACATTTCATGACAAGTTTTGTGAACGGACGTTTGCACGACAAAAGTGAAAAGCGCGGCCAGTTTCCTGACCGCGCCTTTCGTATTCAACTTTTACCGATCAACTTAGTAGCCGCCCATGCCACCCATGTCAGGTGCGCCATGACCGCCGCCGCCATGTGCGGGCTTCTCCTTCTCCGGAATCTCGGTGATGAGACATTCCGTGGTCAGGAGCAGACCTGAGATCGAGGCCGCGTGCTGGAGCGCGCTGCGGGTGACCTTCTTCGGATCAACCACACCGGCTTTGACGAGGTCTTCGAATTCGCCAGTCGCGACGTTGTAACCTTCGTTGCCCTTGGCCTTCTTGACGGCTTCAACGATGACGCTGCCTTCCACACCGGCGTTCGCAGCGAGCGCACGCAGCGGGGATTCAACGGCGCGGCGGATGATGCCGACACCGATCTGTTCGTCCTCGTTCGCGCCCTTTGTGGCTTCGATGGCCGCGATGCAGCGGATGAGCGCCACACCACCACCAGCAACGATGCCTTCTTCGACAGCAGCACGGGTTGCGTGCAACGCGTCTTCCACACGGGCTTTCTTTTCCTTCATCTCGGATTCGGTAGCAGCACCGACGTTGATGACGGCCACGCCGCCGGCAAGCTTCGCGAGGCGTTCCTGCAACTTTTCGCGATCGTAGTCGCTGGTGGTCTCTTCGATCTGGCGGCGGATTTGATTCACGCGGCCCTGGATCTCGGAGGACTTGCCGTTGCCTTCAACGATGGTGCAATTCTCCTTGTCCACGACAACGCTCTTGGCGCGGCCGAGGTCTTCGAGACCGATGCTCTCGAGCTTCACGCCGAGGTCTTCGCTGATGAATTTGCCGCCCGTGAGGATGGCAATGTCTTCGCACATCGCTTTGCGGCGATCACCGAAGCCAGGCGCTTTGACGGCGCACACGTTGATCGTGCCGCGCAGCTTGTTCACGACGAGAGTCGCGAGGGCTTCGCCTTCCACGTCTTCCGCAATGATGAGGAGCGGCTTGCCGAGCTTGGCAACCTTTTCGAGAATCGGAAGCAGGTCCTTGAGGGAACTGATCTTCTTCTCGAAGTTCAGGATGTAAGCGTCTTCGAGCTTGGCTTCCATCGTTTCGGCGTTGGTCACGAAGTACGGCGAGAGATAACCCTTGTCGAACTGCATGCCTTCCACGACTTCGAGTGTAGTCTCGATGGACTTCGCTTCTTCCACCGTGATGGTGCCGTCCTTGCCGACCTTGTCCATCGCGTCGGCGATGATCTCGCCGATGGTGG
>CAYSDO010000430.1:0-3623 GCA_964429665.1 uncultured Bifidobacterium sp. | reverse complement strand
GGTGGTTCGTGGACTCATTGCAACCAAACAGCCTGGGCAAACTCTCACGCGCCGCGTGGCGACAGAAATATCTGGAGCGCACCACAACAGAAAGTCAGACTCAAACCACATGAACACAGTCCTGCACAAGGGAAAGTTTTTAACCCTGATCAAGGAAGATCACTGGGAATACGCTGAACGCGTTAATGCCACTGGCGCGGCAATCATCGTGGCAGTGACGGACGAGCGGACGGTGGTATTGGTGGAACAATATCGAATCCCGGTTCATGCGCGTACGGTGGAATTTCCCGCCGGTCTCATCGGAGATGAACCCGGCCAGAACGGTGAAGCCCATGCGGACGCAGCAAGGCGCGAACTGATCGAGGAAACTGGCTTCGACGCAGAGCGAATGGACGTTTTGATGCATGGTCCTGCGTGCAGCGGGCTGGGATCCGAAGTAGTAACACTGTTCCGAGCCTCGGGGTTGCGTCGCGTGAGCAAACGCGGTGGCGTGAACAAGGAAGACATCACCGTTCACGAAGTTCCTCTTGATGGTGTGGACGCGTGGCTTGAGGCAAAGGGCAAGGACGGTGTGCTGGTTGACCCAAAGGTTTACGCCGGACTGTATTTTATTCAACGAGCGGCAACCTGAATTGGGCGCATCTCCATTCTTTTGAACGAGATTGCGCTTGTGGTAAGATTTCGCCCTTCCAGCGTTGCGTTTGCACACCTTTCCAGCCTGTTCAATTACTTTGACGCGTCGCCTGCGTTCCCGTAGCGTTCCCACCCTTTATGTTTGACTGGTTTAAGAAAGTTTTTGGCACAAAGAACGACCGCGAAGTGAAGAAGCTTCGTCCGCTGGTCGTGCGTATCAATGAGATCGAGACGGGCCTGCAATCGCTGTCCGACGACGATCTGCGCAAGAAAACCGCCGATTGGAAGGCTGAACTCTCAAAGATTGAAGACAACGGCCAACTAGCCGCCAAACTCACGGAGATCCTTCCAGAAGCTTTTGCTGTTGTTAAAAACGCCTGTCGCCGCCTTTGTGGGCAGGACGTCATCGTCCGCAGTCATCCGATCAAATGGGAAATGGTCCCGTTCGACGTGCAGCTCATTGGCGGCATCGCATTGCACACGGGCAAGATTGCTGAGATGGCCACGGGTGAAGGCAAAACACTGGTCGCCACCGCACCTGTATTTCTCAACGCACTCACCGGTCGCGGCGTTCATGTGGTCACGGTGAATGATTACCTCGCAGCACGCGACGCTGAATGGATGGGAGCGGTCTATAAATTTCTCGGTCTCAGTGTAGGCGTGATTCTTCATGATCAGCGTCCCGAAGTGCGACGCGAGCAATACAACTGCGACATCACCTACGGCACAAACGCGGAGTTTGGTTTTGATTACCTGCGCGACAACGGCATGGCACAGCGCAAGGAGGAGCAGGTTCAACGCGGGCATTACTTCGCCATCGTTGATGAAGTGGACTCCATCCTGATTGATGAAGCCCGCACGCCGCTCATCATCAGCGGCCCGGCAGTGCGCACGTTCGACGAGCAATACGCACAGTGGAAACCCTCAGTGGAATCACTCGTGCGTGCGCAGGAACGCTTGTGCGCAAAGTTTCTTTCCGAGGCAGAAGAGCTTTTGAAGAAACTGCGCCCCGAGGATGGTTCGACGCCCCAGAATCCTGCGGCGCTGGAACGTGAGATCGGATTGCTGCTGTTCCGCGTGAAAACCGGCCAGCCGAAGTCCGAGAAGCTGATGACGATTCTCGAAGAACCGGCGAACCTCAAGATCATGAACGACGCGGAGCTGTCGTTGCATACGGATCAAAAGAAGGTGGAGCTTTACGCGGAGAAGGAGCAGTTGCTGTTCGCCATCGAGGAGAAAAGCCACGAGGCCGATCTCACTGAGAAGGGCCGCAACTTTATGTCGCCAAAAGATCCGGACGCGTTCGTGCTGCCGGACTTGAGCACGGAGATGCACGACATTGATGTCGGCCCCGAACCGGACCCGCGCAAGCGCATGGAGGCAAAAGCAAAGTTGCAGGCGGACTTCGAGACGAAGGCACAGAAGATTCACGCCATCGCGCAGTTGCTCAAGGCCTATTCACTTTACGCAAAAGACGTGGAATACGTCGTCCAGGAAAACAAGGTGATCATCGTGGATCAAAATACGGGCCGTATGATGACGGGCCGCCGGTGGAGCGATGGATTGCATCAAGCCGTGGAAGCCAAGGAAGGCGTTGAGATCGAACGCGAGACACAGACTCTGGCGACCATCACGATTCAGAATTATTTCCGCCTTTACCAGAAGCTCGCGGGCATGACCGGCACGGCGGAAACCGAGGCAAGTGAATTCTTCGATATCTACAAACTCGGAGTGCTCGTCATTCCAACGAACAAGCCCTGCCTTCGCAAGGACGCGAATGACTCCGTGTACAAAACACGGCGAGAAAAGTTCAATGCCGTGCTCAACGAAATCAAGACGGTTCATGGACAAGGCCGCCCTATTCTAGTGGGTACAATCTCCGTGGAAGTGAGCGAGCAGCTTTCCCGCATGCTGCAAAAGGAGAAACTCATCCACTCTGTTCTCAACGCCAAAGATCACCAGCAGGAAGCTGAAATCATCACCCGTGCCGGACAGCGTGGAGCGATCACCATCGCGACAAACATGGCGGGCCGCGGCACTGACATCAAACTCGGCCCAGGCGTGGCGGACGTGGGCGGACTGCATGTTCTCGCGACGGAACGTCACGAAGCCAGACGCATTGACCGGCAGTTGCGCGGACGCTGTTCGCGTCAGGGTGATCCGGGTTCATCGCACTTTTTCATTTCGCTCGAGGACGATTTGATGCGCCTGTTCGGCGCGGGCAACATCGTCAAATACATGGAGAAACTTGGCCTTGAAGAGGGACAGGAACTGGAGCATCCGCTTCTGAACCGTTCCATCGGCCAGGCGCAAAAACGTGTCGAACAGCACAACTTCCAGATCCGCAAACGGACTCTTGAATACGACGACGTGATGAACAAGCAGCGCGAGGTCATCTACGGCTTCCGCAACGAGATCATCGGTTCGAGCGACGTCCGCGACCGCTTGATGGACATCATGGAGGAAGTCGTCATCACCAAGGTCGAGCAATTCACCAAAGCCGATTACAGCGAGTCAGAGTGGCAGGTGCGTGCGTTGTCGGATTGGGTGAACCTTAACTTCCCTCTGGGCATTCCGGAGCAGGAGATTGGCAAGGCGGCAGAGTCTGGAAAGGATTCTCCCGTGTCAGGCTCCCTTTACGATGGACTCAGCCCGGCACAATTTGCGGTGTGCAATTTCATCAGCGACAGCATCCGCAAGGCATACGAACTCAAGATCAGTTTTGAAGAACCGGACAAGCTTGCGACGGTGGAGCGGTTCACGATCCTGAGCGCGATTGACAAACTATGGCAGGAACATCTCTACGAGATGGACAGCCTGCGTTACAGCATCGGCCTGCGTGCACATGGCCAGCGGGATCCGCTCATCGAATACAAAGCTGAAGCCTACAAGATTTTCGACGAGTTGATGGTGAACATCAAAACGGAAATCTGTCACAACATCTTCCGCAGCGCGTCCAGCCTCATGGCGTTCGAGTACGTACTGCGCAA
>CAYSDO010000429.1:0-3639 GCA_964429665.1 uncultured Bifidobacterium sp. | reverse complement strand
GATTTCACCCCGCGCGGGAATGGAGGGTTTGGCTACGACCCATTGTTTATTCCGGATGGATATGACGCAAGCTTCGCCGAACTGGGAGATGAGATAAAAAATGCCATAAGCCACAGGTCAAAGGCGCTGGTTGCACTAAAGGCTTGGCTTCCCAAATGTTTGGTTTGAGCTACGTGGAAAACTGAGATAGTATGCTTTCGCCCGCAGCCTTTTGTATGGCAATTGCAGGCAGTTGTTCAGAATGAGAAATGATTTGATCCGAGTCTTACAGTGCTGTGCATGTGCGGCGTTGCTTCTGTTGTTGGCACAAACTTCCAAAGCTCAATACACCAATGGAATCTATGCCGAGTTCAACACCAGCATGGGCAACTATACCTGCCGGTTGGAATACGCCATCGCACCGAAAGCGTGCGCCAATTTCATCGGTCTTGCGACGGGCACGCGCGCATGGCTCGATGAAACAACCGGCATCACCAAAACCAATGCACTTTACAACGGCGTTATATTTCACCGGGTGATCAGCAACTTCATGAATCAGGCTGGCTCACCAACAGGAACCAGCACAGGTGGTCCTGGATTCGTGATCACTGATGAGTTTTCGCCCAGCCTTCGCCATGACAGCTTTGGGGTTCTTTCCATGGCGAACTCTGGACCTGATTCCAGTGGCTCGCAATTCTTCATCACCGTCGCCGCTCGCCCAGACCTCAACGACAAATATTCCGTTTTCGGAAAAATATTTGGCGGCTCAAACGTCGTATCTGCCATCAACCGTGTCGCGACTGATGCGAGCGACAGGCCACTGACCAATGTCGTTCTCAACTCCATTGCCATACGAAGAATCGGAACAGCGGCACAGGCATTCAATATCCAGACCAATGGACTGCCAATCGTAACCAACCTGAATCTCAAGATTGCCAGGTCAGGGTCGAACATCAGCCTTATATTCAGCAATACACTTTACGCTGACAACCGTGTGTTCTCTTCGACAACGTTGACAAACTGGGCTGGCAGCAAGATTGGCATTGAGACGGTAAACCCAATTATCTCAAGTATTGTTTCTCCACCAACTGCGTCGAAGCAATTCTTCCGCATGGCACAGATTCAATACGCCTCATCCACATTCGCTCCACAAAATGTTCTTAACCGGACACTGGCCCTCACATTCACGAACACGCTTTCAGGCGTGATGACGGTCAGTTTTAACAATTCCGGTGGAGCGACGTACACTTGGCCGCCAGATGTTGGAACGATCAATTCCTATGTTTGGGTGCAAAATCCTTATCGCGGATTTCTCTACTCTCTTATTCCGTCCACGTTCTGGCCAATGGACTTGAACTTGAATTTCAAGAGCAACACGAACGGCTATTTTACCGGCTCGTTCTACTATCTTAATATCATTCCATACTCAATTGCCGGCACATTCACCAACAGTCCGTAGCCCTCACTTCGGCACGGGCAGCTTCGAATGCAACAGGCCGTTGCTCGCCACCATACGCACCTTGCGTTTTCCGGGAATCGGTTGGGTCCAGAATTTCCCGCCTGCACATTCAACGATCAATCCGCCCGCCGCTACGTCCCACAGACTCACGCCGCGTTCGATATAGGCATCCAGCCGACCCGACGCCACGTAAGCCAGCCCCAGGGCTGCCGCGCCAAACATACGCACCTTGCGCACGCGCCGCACCAGCCAGCAGAAATACGGGATGCCTCGCTCCGTGTTCGCCCTGCTCTTGGCAAAGCCGATGGAAACAATAGAGTCTGCAAGATTGGCGCGTTTGCTGGCGCGCACCGGCCTGCCGTTCAAAAACGCCGGTCCGCCACGAACCGCCGTCCACAACTCCTCTTGAAACGGGTCGAAAACCACGCCAAGGATTGATTCGTAATCCGGAGCACTACCAGCAATCCGGGGTTTTGTATTTTTGACTTTGGACTCCGTACACTTTTTTTGCAGCGCAATGGACACACAAGCATGCGGAATTCCGTAAGCAAAGTTTACTGTGCCATCAATAGGATCCACGACCCAACGCAGATCTTCCCCTGTGTTCCCGCTGTCGCCTTCCTCACCAAGCAACGCGATTTTTGGAAACGCAATACGCAATTTCTTCTCAATGAGTTTCTGGCACCGCACGTCCAGTTCCAACTTGATGTCGTGTGATGTTGCCAGGTTGACAATTTTGCTTTCACGCAGGTTTTGCCGCATAAGTTTGCCCGCTTCGCGTGAGGCGGCAACAGCGACTGTCAGAGCTTTCCGAAGTTCCGATTCGTTCATCGCCGCGAATCTTGGGCAAGACGCAGATGCGATGCGAGCAGAACTTTTCTTATCGGGAAAAAGTTTGCTCGGAATCAACACCTTCACTTCCGGCAAGTTGCTTCTCCGTCTTCAACCGCAATTGTCCGCACGCCGCGTCAATGTCGTGTCCCTTTTCGCGACGCAAGGTTGCCACCACCTTCTGTGACTTCAACGCCGTGAGAAAACTTTCACACACATCTTCAGATGGTCGTGCCCACGGCAGATCCTCCACCTTGTTGTACGGAATCAGGTTCACCTTTGCGTTGAGCCGATGCGCCAGTCCTGCGAGCAGTCTGACCTGTTCCAGTGAATCGTTCACGCCTGCAATCAGGATGTATTCACAGGTGATCATTCGTCCGCGTTTGGACTGTTAATAATCCAACGCTGCGGTGAGTTCCTTGAGGGGATACTTGCGATTCACCGGCATGATTTTCTCGCGAACCGCGTCTGTCGCTCCATGCAATGAAATCGCGAGTGAAAACTGCTCCGGCTCATCAGCCAGTCTGCGAATCTGCGGCGCAAGACCGCTTGTGGAAACAGTAATCTTCCGCGCACCAATCCGGCCACCCCACGGCGAATTCAAGAGGCGCAATGCCTTGAGCAGGTTGTCGTAATTTGCCAGCGGCTCGCCCATTCCCATGATGACGAGATTGTCCACGAGGCGCTCGCTAGGAAAGGCGTTTCCAGGATTGTGTGCGCGAGGAGTTGACGGTTCGCCACTCCCCAAACTGGAACCTGTAGCCTGTAAGTTCGAACTTTGTTTGACGCCCCACCGTTCCACACCCATCACCTGTTCAACAATTTCATGTGGCAGAAGATTGCGCTTCCAACCATCGAGTCCGCTTGCGCAGAACTTGCAGCCATACGCACAGCCCACCTGGGTGGAAACGCAAAGCGTGTGACGGTCGCTCGCCTCGCCATAAAGCGACGGGTTGGCAGGAATAAGCACGCTCTCCACGAGCGAATGGTCTTCGAGACGCCAAAGAAACTTTTGCGTGGTGTCCCGCGAGCCTTGTTTGCGGAACATTTCAAGAGTGCCAAGCAAGAAGTCATGTCGCAATTTTTCCCGCAGCCCCTTGGGGAGATTCGTCATCGCATCCCAATCCGTCACGCGATGTACATAAAGCCAATCCATCAACTGTTTCACCCGATAGATGGGCTGCTCCCATCCGACGAACTGAGCTTCCAGATCTTCACGGGTCAAGGATTTGATGTCGGTCGGCACAAAGGAAAGTGTAGTTGCTGCTGGTCGTCAGCTGAAAGTGAAATCACCCGGCGTGGCACTTGAAATGGAAACGTGGTGCGCGAACGAAGTTAACGCACCCCCCAAAACACACAACATTTTTAAC
>CAYSDO010000428.1:0-3647 GCA_964429665.1 uncultured Bifidobacterium sp. | reverse complement strand
GAGCTTTGTAGAACGCTGCCACGGCTCATTCCTTGATCCCCAACAGCCACGCAGCAGAAACACCGAGCGCTTTGGCGAGCGCACGCACCTCGACGTCCAACACACAACGCGCGCCAATTTCAATTTTGGAGATGCCTGCCCGGTCAATGATGATTCCAAGTTGAGCAAGCTTCCCAGAAAGTTCGTCTTGAGTGAGTGCTGGCTTCCGACGCAGCCGCGCTTGCTTCACCCTTTCGCCGACGATGTTCATGGAGTTTGCCTGGGACATCTTGCGCGGAGAGACTACCAGGTCGCCCATTGCGGCGTGTTCTAATCGGGAACATCGGTTCAGGGTTCATTTTTTGAATGTTCCAATCGGGAACATGCTTTTTCATCCGACCCAGCGCTACCTACGACACGCTGACGCAAATGGGCCGGTGGTTCGGTTTTCGCAGCGGTTACGAAGACTTGACGCGCATTTGGACGCCCACAGCGTTGGCCGGATGGTTCAGCGATCTCGCCTTCGTTGAACACCGCTTGCGCGAGGACATCGGCGTTTACGAAAGCCAGGGGCTGACGCCGTATCAAGTGGGCATGCGAATCTGGCAGCATCCAACGATGCAGGTCACGAGTCCGCTCAAACGCCGTTTCGCATCTACCACCACCATCTCGCAGAGCTATTCGCTGTCGCTGGAACAGACCTTCAAGTTCCCGCTGCGGAGACTGGAAGACCTGTCGATCCAGGCCGAGGCGAACCGGCTGGCTGTCCGGGAATTCGCGTCCCGACTTGGCGCGCCGAACGCGCCGCAAGACGGCAAAGGGCCAGTGTGGACACGCGTGCCGGCGGATCGTGTGTTGGATTTCTTGCGGAGCTACCGCGTGGATGACGAGTCGCGCAGCATCTCACTGCCATTGATTTGCGCTTACATCGAACGCCTCCGCGATGCTGGCGAGCTGACGAATTGGACGGTGGCAGTGCGTGGACGCGAGTCTCGCGATGCCACACTGGGCACGGCGGATTGGGGGTTGCCGGGAGGGCCAGTGGCGCAAATCAGCCGTTCGCGTCTCGGCGTGACGGATTCGGTCGGCGTCATCACCGGGTCGGGAGACGAAGCGGTGGGATTGACGCCCGAATTACGCGCGCAGGCGACTGCGCTGATTCAAACCGCGCAGGCGGAAGGCAAGACCAAGTCGGAAAACAGCGCGGCGCGCGAGGTGCGGCCAGCCACGGAAGGATTGCTGATGCTGTTTCCCATCTCGCGCTATTCTGGCAGCGGGTCGAATGAAGGCGGACGCCGCCCCTTGTTCGACGATCCAAACGGGCCGCTGGCGCGTGACCTCGTGGGGCTGGCGATTTCATTCCCGCGTTCAAATCAGCCGCAGACGGTGGACGCGTTCATGCAAGGCACGGTCGGTTGGAGGCCGGTCGAGTGAGTGGGGTTGCGCCAGAGGTTTGGTCAAAGCTAGCCGCTTCTTCTCCCAGCGGCGACAGTCTGACAGCCCGCTTCGCGATTCCACCCGTGACCGAACGCTTGCTTGCCGCGATTGATGCCGGCGGCCAGCGGCATTTGCTCATTCCGCTCAAACCCGAGGACGAGGAACTGCGTGATGCGCAAAGTCGCGGGGTGACTGTGGCGACGCGTGAACTGACGGTGCGAGATCGCGGCACGGCGCGGTATCTGGATTTCGAGTGTAACGACCCAGCTGGACACGAGGCATTTGATCTTATCGGCGGCGAACTCGCTGCCGGTCTGAAAACTGAAAGCCTGAAACCAACGGCACTGGCGGCGCGTGTCCTGGCAAAATGGCGGCGGTTCTGGGGACAGTCGCCGTGGCAGATTCTGTCGCGCGAGGAACAGTTGGGTTTATTCGCGGAGCTTTGGTTTCTCTCGGTGTGGTTGATTCCGCGCGTCGGTGTCGGCAAGGCGCTGGCAGGCTGGCGCGGTCCGCTCGGTGCGAGGCATGATTTCGAGTGGCCGGGAAAATCGATCGAGGTCAAAGCCACGACTTCAACCCGTGGGCCGGCGCATCGCATCAACGGACTGGATCAACTCGCTCCACCTGAAAAGGGAGAGCTGCTTTTCTTCAGCCTCCGCTTGCGCGAGGAAGGCGGAGCAACCAACACTCTACCTGCAATTGTCGCTTCGTGCCGTTCCCTGCTGGAAGCGGATGCGGATGCGCTAAGCCAGTTTGAGTCTGGTCTTGTTCAAGTGGGCTACTCGCCCGCGCATGACGAGGAGTATGCGAAGTTGAAACTGCGAGTTGTGGGCGAAGAACTGTTTCGTGTTGAAGCAAACTTTCCGAGACTTACCCCGGCGGCTTTTGCTGGCGGCATTCCATCCGGTGTAGAACAAGTCGAGTATGAGATCAACCTTGCCGGCTTTGAGAATCTTCGAGATGCGAGTAAGCCGGAGGAATTTGTTTTCGAGTAGTTCGCGTATTTCGCGCTTTATGAATCCGTGTTCATCGGTGTTCATCCGTGGTTGAGAGAGGAGCATCAATGTCGTTGTCGGAACAACGACTGACTGGCAAGCTCAGGCCATGATTTCCATTTCATTGAGACAGCGGCTTTGGTTCTCCGCAGCATTCATCGTGGTCAGTCTCTCGGCAGGTTTCGTCGCAGCCACTGCGGACGCCAAGGATGCGACGACTTATTTCCCGCCTCCTGATGCCACCGGCGGCTGGCGCACGGCGACGAATGCGGCACAGATGCGTAAGCAGGCGGGGATGGACGCGGATCGGTTGGAGCAGGCCTGGGAGTTCACGCAGCGTTGCACGCAGAATGGCGGGCTGTTGGTGGTGCATAACGGCTGGCTGGTGTTTGAGCGTTACTTTGGCCGTGCGAGTCGGAATGTAAATCCGGACATGGCGTCCACGGGCAAGGCCTACGCAAGCATCGCGTGCGGCATCATGCTCAAGGAGTTTCAGAACAAGATTCCTGCCGGGCTTGATACGAAGGTGTTCACACCGGAGTTTTTGCCCGAGGCTTTTTCCACCGACGGCAAACTGGATGATGAGCGGCGCGCGGACATCACGCTGGGCCAGCTCTTGTGCATGAGCGGCGGTTACACGGGAGAAGGCGGCGCCCCGACGGCGGTGGTGATGGGCCGGGCATTTCCGCTCAAGGCGGTGCCGGGTCAGGATATTCGTGATCTGGATCAATCATCGCTGCGTTGTGCCATGTGGACGAATGCGGGCGCGGGTTATTCCTATTCGTCGCCCGAGCCGCACATCGCATCCATGGTGCTGCGGCGTGTGACGGGGATGGATTTGCAGGATTACATCAACGAACGCCTGGCCAGGCCGATGGGTTGGGGCGCGTGGGGTTATTGTCTGCATCGCGGTGAATTCACGATGCCGCACGCGAACGGCGCGGGGAGCATCGCGGTTCATGCCACGGATGCGTTACGCTTCGGTTATTGTCTGTTGCGGGGTGGCAGATGGGGCGGTAAGCAACTTGTGCCGGCTGATTACATCGCTCAGTGCAACCGGATGTCGCCGCACAATCCGCACAGCCCGTACTCGCTGATGTTTGAACACAACGCGGACGGACACGTGGCGGGTGCGCCGCGCGATGCGTATTGGAAATCCGGCGCGGGAGGATTTGCGCTCATCGTCGTGCCATCGCTGGACCTCGTGATTTACAAGATGGGCGGGAACAACGGGCA
>CAYSDO010000427.1:0-3677 GCA_964429665.1 uncultured Bifidobacterium sp. | reverse complement strand
TCGTCCGCGCTTTCGCGATTGCCACCATCATCTGGGGGCTCGTGGGCTTCAGCGCGGGGCTGTTGATTGCGTGCCAGTTGTTCTGGCCGGACCTGAACCTGAACCTGCAATTCACCTCGTTCGGGCGGTTGCGGCCGCTGCACACCAACGCGGTGATCTTCGCGTTCGTAGGCAACGCGATGTTCATGGGTATCTATTACTCGCTGCAACGGCTGTGCAAGGCGCGCATGTTCAGCGATCTCTTGAGTTGGGTGAATTTCTGGGGCTGGCAGGCCATCATTGTGAGCGCGGCGATCACACTGCCGCTGGGTATCACGACAAGCAAGGAATACGCGGAACTCGAATGGCCGATTGACATCGCCATCGCGCTGGTGTGGGTGGTGTTCACGGTCAACATGCTGGGAACAATTATCAAGCGCCGCGAGAAACACATCTACGTCGCCATTTGGTTCTATATCGCTACGGCCGTTACGGTGGCGATGTTGCACATCGTCAACTCGCTTGAGATTCCTGCGAGCGCGTTCAAGAGCTACTCGATTTACGCCGGGGTGCAGGATGCGTTGGTGCAATGGTGGTATGGCCACAACGCCGTGGCGTTCTTCCTCACCACGCCGTTCCTCGGCCTCATGTATTACTTCCTGCCGAAGGCGGCGGATCGTCCGGTGTTCAGCTACCGTCTTTCGATCATTCACTTCTGGGCGCTCATTTTCATCTACATCTGGGCCGGCCCGCACCATTTGCTCTACACGGCGCTGCCGGACTGGGCGCAATCGCTCGGCATGGTGTTCTCGTTGATGCTTATCGCGCCGAGTTGGGGCGGCATGTTGAACGGTTTGCTCACGCTGCGGGGCGCGTGGGACAAGGTCCGCGAGCAACCGATGTTGAAATTCATGGTCGTGGCCGTCACGGCCTACGGCATGGCGACGCTGGAAGGCCCGATGCTCGCGATCAAGAGCGTCAACTCGCTGTCGCATTACACGGACTGGACCATCGCGCACGTTCACACCGGCGCGCTCGGTTGGAACGGGTTCATTGCCTTCTCGATGCTTTACTGGCTGTTTCCGCGCTTGTGGAATACCAAGCTCCATTCCGTCAAGCTGGCCAATTGGCACTTCTGGATCGCATTGCTCGGAATGATGTTCTACGTCGTGCCCATGTATGCTTCGGGCATCACACAAGGTTTGATGTGGAAACAATTCACCAAGGAAGGCTTCCTGCAATATCCAAACTTCCTCGAAACCGTGTTGCAGATCATTCCGATGTATCGGCTGCGAGCCATCGGCGGGTCGCTCTACATTGTGGGTGCTGTGATCATGACGTACAACCTCTGGCGCACAGCCAAGTCCGGCAAGTTTGAACCGGACACCGAAGCGCAGGCAGCAGCACTCTCCAAGACTGGTGACGCACACGACGATCATCCTTACAAGCATCGCTGGCTCGAAGCAAAGCCGCTTACGCTCACCGTGCTCGCGTTGGTGGCGGTGGCGATTGGTGGTCTGATCGAAATTGTCCCGATGTTCCTCATCAAAAATAACGTCCCGACGATCACGAGTGTTAAACCTTACACACCGCTGGAAATGATGGGCCGCGACATTTATATTCGCGAAGGTTGCGTGGGCTGCCATTCGCAGATGATCCGGCCCTTCCGCAGCGAGACCGAGCGTTACGGCGAATACTCCAAAGCCGGAGAATTTGTTTTCGATCATCCGTTCCTCTGGGGCAGCAAGCGCACCGGGCCGGACTTGCATCGCGAGGGCGGCAAGTATCCCGACGCGTGGCACTACAACCACATGGATGATCCGCGCAGCACGTCGCCCGGCTCCATCATGCCGCGCTACTCGTGGTTGTTGACGCAGAAGATTGATACCAACGCGGTCGCGCCGCGCATTGCGGCGCTGCGCAAAGTTGGCGTGCAATATCCGGTAGGCTATGAAAACGGCGACGCGCAGAAGGATCTGGTGAAGCAGGCCGACGCTGTCGTGGTTGGCCTGAAAGTCGGCTCGGTGGAATCGCAGCCTGATCGCGAGATCATCGCGCTAATTGCGTATCTGCAGCGGCTCGGCAAGGACATCAAAGCCGAGGCAACTGCGCCCGCGGCAACGGCAGCAAAATAGTGACGTCAAAGAGTATGATCAAAAATGTTCTCAGCGACATCGGCGGCGTCGGACTTTACGGCGTCATTTCCATCAGCATGTTCTTCGCGGTGTTCATCGGCATGCTCATCTGGGTTTTTGCGATGAAGAAGTCGTTTGCCCAAACGATGAGCGCGTTGCCCTTGAACGACGGCGAGAAAAAATCCGACCGGAAAGGAACTTCCCATGAATAATTACAATCCTGACAACGCAAAACTCCTGCAGCACGAAGCCGACGGCATCAAAGAACTCGACAACCTGCTGCCGCCTTGGTGGGTGTGGTTGTTCAACCTCACCATCGTATTCGCGGTGATTTATCTGATCTATTACCACGTCGTCGGCGCAGGCGATTTGCAGGCCGCCGAGTACACGAAGGAATGGAAGCGTGGCGAGGAGATCAAGTCCGCCTCCATCGCGAAGTTCGAGTCAGGCATCGCCACGCTCACCCCGTCCACGGACAATGCGGTGCTAGGCGACGGCAGGAATTTGTTCGTTACGTACTGCGCACCGTGTCATCGTCCGGATGGTGGAGGTTTGGTCGGCCCGAATCTTTGTGACAATTACTGGATTCACGGTTCAAACTATGTTGACAGCGTGAAAACAATCATCAACGGAGTTCCGGCGAAGGGAATGTTGACCTGGCGTGGCGTGTTGAACCCCGACCAGATCAAGGCCGTGAGCAGTTACATCTACACGTTGCGTGGAACGAATCCAAAGAATCCCAAGCCTGCCGAAAACACGGTGACGGCGCCGACGGGGCCGAGTGCGTTTGAATAAGTGAAAGGTCCAAGCACCAACATCCAAGCCCAAGAGAAGCACCAAGCTCCAGACTCCAAACACGCCTCGCAACTTTGGTGGCGTGATTTGGCAGTTGGTGTTTGGATGTTCTTTGGAGATTGGAGCGTGGAATTTGGAGCTTTTGCGTTGTGACCAATTTGCCGCCCACCAAAAAGCCCGACGACCACGATGCTTTTCAAGCCTCGCAGGAAGCAGACTGGGAGAACTTTCGCGACCATCTGACGACGACCGACAAGCTTGGCCATCGTCAGTGGGTTTACGCCAAGAAGCCGCGTGGCAAATGGACGCAACGCCGCATCTGGGTAAGTTCGTTGCTCATCGGCATCATGTTCGCCGGGCCGTTCATCAAGATCAACGGCAACCCGCTACTCATGATGAATATCGTCGAACGACGATTCTCCATTCTCGGACAACTCTTCTGGCCGCAGGACATGGTCATCCTCGCCGTGGCGATGCTCACCTTTATCACGGGCATCATCATTTTCACGACAGCGTTCGGGCGGCTGTGGTGTGGTTGGACCTGTCCGCAGACCGTGATGATGGAAATGGTCTTCCGCAAACTGGAGTACCTGATCGAAGGCGACGCGCTCACGCAAAAGAAACTCGCCGCCGCGCCCTGGACCGCCGGCAAGCTCGCCCGGAAAGCCTTCAAGCTCGGCATCTTCTTCGTGTTGTCCTTCATCATCGGGAACACGCTGCTGGCCTACATTATTGGTCTCGACACACTCATCCCCATCATCACCGACG
>CAYSDO010000426.1:0-3704 GCA_964429665.1 uncultured Bifidobacterium sp. | reverse complement strand
CGTTCGTGCTGTCGACAGCGTCGAACTCAAGGCTCGAGGCCGTGGCCCAGTCCACGAGTTTTTCCGGCGCATGCTCGGTGATGAGAAAATTCGTAAGGCCCATCGCAGTGCCAAGAATCAGGAGGATGCCACCCACCAGAAGGCCGCACTCGGCTGTCACTCGTGGAACATCGCGAAAGATTTTCAAGTCGCGGTGAACAACTGTTTGGATGACCAGGGCGTAGAGCGCCGTGACCGCCGCCGCTTCCGTGGGCAACGCAAACTTGCTGAAGAAGGTTACAAAGGCCACGACGGGCAGGAGCAATTCCCACTTCGCATCCCAGACCGCCGCAAGCGCCTCGCGAAAATTGAATTCAGGTCGTTCGCTTGCAACATCGCCGCCCACTCGTACGCCCCAAGCGATCACCAACAACACCATCACCGCTCCAGGCACAATTCCGCCGAGAAACATTTGCTTCACCGGCACCTGCGCAACCAGCCCATAAAGAATCAGCGGGAGACAGGGCGGGAACAATATCCCCAGCGACCCGGCGCCCGTGAGCAAGCCCAGAGCGTTGCGTTCGGAAAACTTCGCCGTCAGCAGCACGGGCAGCAACATTCCGCCCAGCGCGAGAATTGTGACTCCCGAGCCACCGGTGAACGTGGTGAAGAACGCGCACACGAGCGCCGTCACAATCGCAGGTCCGCCTCGGATGTGGCCAAACCACGCCATGAAGACGCGCACGAGCCGTTGGGATGCGCCGCTTTCCGCCAGAAAATATCCCGCGAGCGTGAACAACGGCACCATGGCCAGGATTGGGTTCGTCACCTGGTCGTAGTGATCCAGCGGCAGCGACGCCAACGGCGCGCCACGACCCCAGAAGAGGATTGCTGCAGTTCCCCCGAGGGTCACAAAAATCGGTGCTCCTAAAACTGTAGCGATGACCAGCATCACGAGAGCGGGGATCACGAGTCGCGCCGGAGCCAGCGGCGGATGCATCATGAGCCAGCAGGCCGCGGCGGTAAGGATGACGGCTGTCACACGACCGCGCCAAGCAGTCGCCGAGTGCCAGAGAAGCCGCAGAACGATGACTCCAAAACCAACAGGCAACGCAGCCTGCAACCACCAGACAGGTATGTAATAGGTCAACCGTGTGGCGGATTCCTTTTCACCAAGGACAAATTGCTCCGCCGCCCAGGCGAGACAAATGGTGACGAGCGCGGAGAAAACGCCGCTGATTTGCGCTGCAGCTTTCTTTTTCCAACCGGTCAGAAACTGCGGCAGGCTTGATAACGCCAGCAACCTGTTCTCGCGCGCTGCAATGGCACCGCCAAGCATGCCCGCAATCAGGGTGAGGTGACGGAGAAAATCGTCCGCGCCGTGGATGCCGATGGGCACTCCCATGCGACGGAGAATTTCCGAAACCGGCAGCAACACCATCGCTGCGAGCACCAGCACGAGCAGCCAGTTCTCAGCTTGATGCAGCCCCGCAAGCCAGCGGGGCTCTGGCCTGGCAGCGGCGGATTCGTCAGCTCGGGCTTCGCCGATCATTTGGCCGCAGGGTTCTTGGAGCGAAATTCAGCCAGTGCTGCCACCACTTCATCGAACAAGTCAGCCGGCACGACAGTCCCCCGCAACTTCGGATAAATCTTGGCGATCTCGTCGCGCCATTCCTGTTCCGCTCCTGGCGGCAATGCGTGAACCTGCAGGTGATGCTTCTCCCGCATTGTGACGACGGCGGCATTGTCTTCGTTGCGACTGTTGCGCCGGATTTCCACGCCCGCCGCCTCCGCCTGCTTGCGCAAGCTGACCTGGGTCTCGGACGGTATTTTGTCCCACGCGCGTCTTGTGATGACCATCGCGCCCACCACCGGCACAAAATTCATGTCGAGCATGTGGCCGGTCTGTGTCGAAACCTGCAAAAAATTTGCGAAGAAGGCCGGAGTGGGCACGGTGTTGATCATGTCAGTCTGAAGACTGCTGAGGATTTTATCCGGCTCGAGCACTACAGGGTTGTAGAAGGTTTTCATCAACTCGACAGCTTCGGGATCACCCGACGATGCAAAGACGTTCATGGGCTTGAGGTCCATCGGATGCACGATGGGCTTTTTCGAAAACCAGCGCACCCAACCGGCATCAGCCCAGAACAACACAATGTAACCCTTGTCGAAAAAAGTTTTCTCGAGCCGCGGACGCAATCTCTCGCGTACGAAATCCACTTCCTCCCAAGAATGAAACATCATCGGCATCATTTGCAGAACCGTGACCGAGCGGTCAATCTGCCCCATGCCCACTGCGGTGAGCATTGCACCGTCCAGCTGTGCCACTCGTGGATTCATGCGGCGAACGATCGTCGGTTCGCCTCCCTGTGTGCCGGGGTAAATATCCAGCAACACGCCACCGCCGGGAGCGGAACGCCACTGTTCACCCATGTTTTGGAAACTCTGATGGAAAGATGATCCACGCGGCGCCACCGTGGCGACGCGCAATTTCAACACCGGCTCGGCGGCGCGGACAGGCGTGGCGACCAAGAACCAACCAGCGGTAATGACGTTGATCCAGAAGCTAACTTTTCGGTTCATGTTGGGTTGAGACTAGGGGTTTGTCTCCAGCGGTGGGAGAAAAAGTTTATCCACACGCGACAGCAACCAGCGGGCGCGGCGTTGCATGACCAGATTGACGAGGCGCGTGGACGGTTGCTCGTCAGGATTGAGGGCCAGCGCCGTGTGCAGGAGTTTCAGGAATTGCGCACGGTCCTCCTGCTCGATGCAGACGGATTCTGCGAAACTCAAGTATGGACCAGCCAGCCTTCCTCCCGACAGCTCCACGGCCCGGTTGAAATGGCGACGCGCACGTTCGATGCGGTCGCCTTCACCGGTGGCGCGACTCATCTCAAACGTAATCAAGAAACCATGGATCGCTCCGTGATCCCATGATTCATCCAGGGCAAGTGCGCGATCAATCATCGCTTCCACCTTTGGCAGGTCGGCGACGAGTTCAGGGTTGTCCTTGGAAACGGAAATTGCCGCCGCCCAAGAAACTGCCGTCCAATAAAGGAAAGGCACATCATCCTTGCGCATTTTTTCGACAGCCGCTTTTGGATTTTCGTTGAGACGGAGACGGAAGCCGGCGTGGCGCGCCTCCAGCCCGCGCAAGCCGTAGTCGCGGGCACGTACATACAGCCGTCTGGCCCGGGCCTGCAACTCGCGGGATCGCATGAGATTGTCCGCCTCCAACTCCTCGGCTTCCTGTTGCACAAAGGCGTAAGCGTACTGCGTGAAACCGCTGGACGTGGCGAAGAGCAATCCCTTGTGCTTCGGACTTTCGCTCAACAAACTTTCCATCAACTTCAAACTGAACGGCACTGCAGCCTTGACCAGTTCGGGATCATCATCGGAAGCGAACGTCGTTCCGCCGCGGGCAAGCGCATCGCCGAGCTTGTTCACGGCAAGATGCTTGATGGAACAACCGCTGGTTGCACCAATTAGTAAAAGCGGCACCAGCAACGAGCATGTCGCGAACATGGGGAATAGAGTCGGCTTCATCACAAATTACCAGCGTGAATCATTCCTTCATCAATCGAAATGCGTGCGAACGCTTTTCTTTGTACTCCTGCGGTTGATGTAGCCGGGATTACCAAGTTGATCTGGAGGCCAGCGGCTGGCGCGACAAACGCCCTGCCGCATCCAAGCTGCAAACTGTTTAGGTTGGCTGAGTCGTCGAG
>CAYSDO010000425.1:0-3707 GCA_964429665.1 uncultured Bifidobacterium sp. | reverse complement strand
TGTCGAAGGTATGGCGCAGCGCATTGTCGAATTGGCGAATGCGCCGGACAAATTCGAGTTCGGCAAAGCGCGTTGCATCAAGGCGGGAAGCGGCACGGCGGTGTTGTCGTACGGCATCATCACGAAGATGGCGCTCGAACTTGTTGCCAAGATTGAACAAGAGCAGGGTGGTCAGGTTGCGGCATATTCCATCCATACCGTGAAGCCACTCGACAAGGAAGGCATTGCGAAAATCCTGCAAAAGTATGATCGCGTGATCGTGGTGGAAGAACATTCATCGCAAGCCGGGCTTGGAATGCAGACCAAAGCCATCGCGTTTGACAGTGGCGCGAAGTGCAAGCTGCACACCTGCTCGTTGCAGGATGAGTTCATTCATTTTTACGGCAGCCACGGTGATCTGCTCAAACAGCACGGACTGCATCCTGAGTTGATGTACAAAAAAATCTACGCGTAACGCTTCATGGCTCATCTTGATTTCATTTCCGGCATCCACAACGCGACGAAGCGCAATTACGTCCAGCGCGTGGTGGAATACGACAAGGCCGAGTGCGCCACCGTCTCCAAAAAGTTCGGCCAGGAGTATTTTGACGGCGACCGCAAATACGGTTACGGCGGATTCCGTTATGACGGTCGCTGGAAATCGTTTGCAGAAAAATTGATCGCGCATTACGGCATCAAGCCCGGCATGAGAGTGCTGGACATCGGTTGCGCGAAGGGTTTCGTCCTGCACGAGTTCAAGCAGTTGATCCCGGACCTCGAGGTCGCCGGCCTGGACATCTCCGAATACGCCATCGCCAACGGGATGGAATCCGTGAAGCCGTTCATGCGTGTGGGCAACGCGATGGAACTGCCGTATCCGGACAAACATTTTGACCTGGTGCTGTGCGTGAACACGCTGCACAACCTGTATCTGCCGGGCCTGTTCAAGGCGTTGCGGGAAATCCAGCGCGTCGGTCGTGGCGGCAAGTTCATCGTGATGGATTCGTATCGGAACGAGCGTGAGAAGGTGAACCTGATGTACTGGCAGTTGACGTGTGAATGTATTTTCACGCCGGCGGAATGGGAATGGATTTTCCAGCAGACCGGTTACACGGGAGACTGGGATTTTGTTTGTTTTGAGTGAATTGAATGAGAAATGGTGTTTTGAACCGCCCTCACCCCGGCCCTCTCCCCCTAGGAGAGGGGGAATTATTCGCCGGCTCCAGGTGTAGCGGAGTCGTTGTTCCATTTGTTCGTTACTCGCTCCGAGCAAAGCAAAAGCTGAGAAATGCAAATTGATATCCGAGTGATTCGTCGCGTCCGGCAGCTTCTCCCTCTCCTCGGGGGAGAGGGTTGGGGTGAGGGCGAGCGTTCACACATATGAGCACTGAACCAAATCGTCTGGCGATTCACGGCGGACCGAAAGCGCGCGCGACACCGTTGCCGGGACGATTCGCTTTCTCCGACGCGGAACTCGCAGCCGTGCAGGAAGTGTTTGCTTACTACAAGGCGAAGGGCGTGGACTTCGGTTATCAGGGCCACTTCGAGGATCTCTATTGCAGGACGTTCATCGAACATCTCGGCGTGGGCGGTTACGCGGATGCGGTGGCGACGGGAACCGGTTCATTGTATGTGGCGCTCGCTGCGTTGCAATTGCCCAAGGGCAGCCACGTCATCGTCTCGCCCATCACCGATCCCGGCACCATCAACGCCATCATCCTGAACAATCTTACGCCCGTGCTGATGGATTCCATGCCCGGCCAATATAACGCCGGGCCGGAGCAATTGCGCGCGCGGATCACGCCACAAACGAAAGCTGTCTGCCTTGTTCACTCCGCCGGCAAGGCCGCGCCGGTGGAGGAAATGGTTGCCATTGCGCACAAGGCTGGCGTGAAGTTCCTGGAAGATTGCTCGCAATCGCACGGCGCGCGTTGGAACGGAAAACAGATCGGCACGTTCGGCGACATCGCGGCATTCTCGACGATGTATCGCAAGAACCACGCGACCGGCGGCTGCGGCGGAGTCGTTTTTACGCGCGATGAAAATCTTTTTCGCCTGAGCCGGGCACATGCGGATCGCGGCAAGCCGTTCTGGAAGGACGGGTTCAACGAGAAAGACCCGAAGCAATTTCTGTTTCCCGCGCTTAACTGGAATCTCGACGAACTCTCGGCTGCCATCGGCATTCAGACCATCAGCAAACTGGACAGCGTGAACCGCCGGCGCCGTGAATTTCTTCGCACACTGGCGGGTGAATTAAAAGCGCGAGACTCGACTTGCACGCTGCCGCCGATTGACGATGGCGACGCCCCGTTTTTCTGTCCCGTGTTCGTTGACCGTGCGCGTGTGAGTTGTTCTGCTCGCGAGTTCGGCGAAGCCGTGGGCGCAGAAGGTGTGGCGGTGAACGCGCATTATGATTACGTGGTGAGCGAGTGGGATTACGCGAGACCGTATTGCTCGGACAACTTCAACACGCCGAACGCAGTGGCCGTGCGGGACGCTTCCTTCAACCTGCTCTTCAACGAAAACTTCAGTTCGCTGGAAGCACATGACATTGCCACTGCCATCGTGAAAGTGGAGAAACATTTCGCCCGCGCGTGATCTTGTAGCCGGGGGCAAGGCAGTTGAATTGGCGTCAAAGTAGCGGCGATGCTGCGACTCTCAAGCGACGAGGCGTCGCTTCTACCATGCACGCCGACCGCATGGATACGGTTCGTCAGCCGTGCCGGCTTCGCTCGGCAGCTTGACCTTTCTAATTTGTTCCGTCATGTTGACATCTCAACGAAAATGGCCCGCAAACGGCTGTTTCGAGCAGTTGTTTGAAGATAGGATTAAGAAGCCATGAATAATCAAACTGATGCCGCCAACGCTGCACAACCTGCGCAGTCAGGGCCGATACCGGTGCCTGAGTTTCCAAAGCGGGTGCTGCTGGATCTGGTCACGGACTGCAATCTCAAGTGTCCCATGTGCATTGTCCATGGAGAGACTGACGATCCACGGCTCAAGGAATTTCTCAAGAAGTCCATGACCGTCGAGAATGCAAAGCAAGTTCTCGATGAGTTGATGGCGGCGAAGCCGCTGATGATGCCCGGCATGTGGAGCGAGCCGACGATGAATCCCAATTTCAAGGCCCACATCACTCAAATGAAGGAGAGGGGATTGACCGTGGCCATGAACACCAACGGGCTAAAGATCAATGCGGACATGGCGCAGTTTCTCGTGGACGTGAAGTTCGACTCTGTGTTCTTCAGCGTGGACGCGATGACTCCGGAAACGCTCCAAAAAGTCCGTGGCATCACGAAGCTAGAATTGTTGCACAAGGCGGTTGAGTTGCTTATGACGACGCGTGGCAACAATCCACTGCCGCGCATCGGCGTTTCGATGACATTGCAGCCTGCGAACCGGCACGAGCGGGAGGCATTTGTGGAATTCTGGACAAAGAAGGTGGACGTGGTCCGCATCGGGGAGATCTATGAGCATGGAAAGTTTTCAGGCTTCAATGCCTCGGGATCACGCGTGCCCTGCCAGTCACTTTATACGACGCTGCCTGTCAACACCAATGGGAATGTATCCCTGTGCTGCCTTGACGGTTTCAACGAATACAACATGGGGAATGTATTCAAAGATGGCGTCAAGGGCGTGTGGCACGGGCCTAAACTGACTGCGATGCGCAAACTTCATGAGCGCGGCCAGTGGGACAAGATTCCCATCTGCAAAACTTGCGATCGCTG
>CAYSDO010000424.1:2796-3718 GCA_964429665.1 uncultured Bifidobacterium sp. | reverse complement strand
CTGGTGCGTGAACGTGAGCGCGGCACGCTGGAACAACTGCTCGTCAGTCCGCTGTCCCGCTGGGGATTGATGCTTGGCAAGCTCGTGCCGTATCTGCTGATCGGCAATCTTATGGGCGCATTTTTATTTATTGTGATGCGCTACGTGTTTCACGTCCCGATTGCTGGCGATGTCACTGCGCTGATGGCGGGAACATTTTTCTATGTGTTTTGCTTGTTGAGCCTCGGGTTGTTGATCTCGACGCGGGCACAAAATCAGATGCAGGCGCTGCAAATGAGCATGATGTTCATCCTGCCCAGCGTGTTCTTCTCAGGCTTCATCTTCCCACGCGAGACGATGCCGGCGATTTTTTACGCGATCAGCACGGTGATTCCCGCGACATATTACATAGAACTGGAGCGGGCATTGATCCTGCGCGGTGCGAGTCTCGGGGATTTCTGGTTTCACCTCGCGATGCTGGCGGCGATGGGCACGGTGTTGTTCTGCTTGTGTGCGCTGCGGTTCAGAAAGAAAATGGCGTGACGATGGAGACAACGCCAAAACTGAAAATAGTCCTGCTGCGCGGCGCACGACGGCGTTGTCCGAAATGCGGCAAAGGGCCGATCTACAAACGCTGGCTCACGATGCACGAGAGTTGTTCCTCGTGCGGACTGAAGTATCTCGAAAACCAGGGCGACCTCTGGGGTGTGCTGCTCGCACTGGATCGCGCCCTGTTCATCCTGCCCGTGATCGTGATGATTTATTTCCGGCTCTACAATCCGAACTCGGTCTGGTTTGTTGTATTCGTCGTGGCGGTATTGGTCGGTTTCATTTTCACCACGCCGCATCGCAACGGCATGGGGTTGGGCGTGGATTACTATATCCGTTGCAAGTTTGGCGACCTTTCGCCGGAGGCACAGCCCCCAAAAACCGAACGATGAAC
>CAYSDO010000424.1:2578-2786 GCA_964429665.1 uncultured Bifidobacterium sp. | reverse complement strand
CTCCTTCATCCTCGTACTCGTGCTCGAGTGAATTGGAAACAAATCGAGGAGGAGGACGAGAACGAGTTGAGGCGGCTCCGGCGACCCGCCTTCGCCTTCGCCTGACTGCGACGGCGGAATCCATCGTACGAGGCGGCCATCCGTGGATTTTTGCCGACAGTGTGCGCGAGCAAAATCGCGACGGAGTGCCTGGTGAACTCGCCGTGAT
>CAYSDO010000424.1:0-2568 GCA_964429665.1 uncultured Bifidobacterium sp. | reverse complement strand
GACCGCAAAGACAAGTTTCTCGCAGTGGGATTCTTTGATCCGGAATCGCCCATTCGCGTGCGCGTGGTGCATGTCGGCAAACCTCTGACGATTGACACAACGTTCTGGCGTACGCGGTTGGATGCCGCTCTGCGGCGTCGTGATGGTTTGTTCGACGAACAAACAACCGGTTATCGGATACTCAATGGCGAGAGTGATGGCTGGCCGGGCTTGGTGCTGGATCGCTACAACACGACGCTGGTGATGAAGATTTATGCGGCGGCCTGGTTGGGGCGACTTGAGGAGATCGTTGACCTGATGCGCGAACGATTGCAGCCGGAACGGATTGTTTTGCGGATGAGCCGGAACATTCAGGCAGCGGCTGCCGCGGGAGGATGGAAAGACGGCAGCGCGGTGTTTGAGGAGCGAGCCGGGTCGGAGACCGGCGCTCCGGTTGTGTTTCGGGAAAATGGTTTGAGGTTTGAAGCTGAAGCGTTGCGCGGGCAAAAGACCGGGTTCTTCCTGGATCAACGCGAGAATCGTCGCATCGTCGGGACATTGGCGCGAGGGCGGACCGTGCTGAATGCGTTCAGTTTTTCGGGCGGCTTCTCACTTTACGCGGCACGCGGCGGTGCGAAATCCGTGACCGATCTTGACATCAGCGCGCACGCGCTCGAATCGGCAAAACGAAACTTTAATCTGAACCAAGACGATGCGGGCGTGGCGCAGTGCCGGCATGAATCCATTCAGGCGGACGCGTTTGAGTGGGTCGCCGGGAACACAGCGCGGAAGTTTGATCTGATCGTGCTCGACCCGCCATCGCTGGCTAAACGTGAATCGGAGCGGGCCGGGGCGATCCGTGCCTATGGCAAACTCGCAGCGGAAGGAATCAAGCATCTTTTACCGGGCGGGATTCTGGTGGCGTGCTCGTGTTCGGCTCACGTGAGCGCGGAGGAGTTTTTCAGCGCGGTGCGGCAAAGCGCGGCTCAGTCAGGCCGGAAGTTCACCGAGCTGCAAACCACGCGTCATGTGCTAGATCACCACGCGACTTTCAAAGAAGCGGAATACTTGAAGGGAATTTTCCTGCCCCTTTCTTGATGCACAATGCTCGAACGGCACATCAAAGCCCATCAAACAAACACATGATAATCTTTCGCCTTACCTTTGGAGTACTTGCCGCCTGCGATCATGTTGAACGCCATAAGACTGTCAATATCCTCGGGGTACCGTTTCTTAAGCTCCTCTGTAATGAATCCCAACGGCTGAGTCGCGTAAGCGCGATTTGGAGAAACGACAGCGACAAATACATCTCCCTTCAAGTCTGCCATGCACCACTCCCACCCGAATGAATCACAGACCGTTTGTCCCCAGAGGCAGCCCAAATTGGTACCAAGATCTTCCAAAGCCCTTTTTCCAAGCTTTTTCTTCCCCTTGTAGAAAGCATAGATAGTATCAAAAAGTGCTTGCTGCACTTTCTTTGCGGGGCATCCGGGCTTCAATTTTAGATACTTGTAGGCGCTAGCAATCGCGTCTTTTAGTTCGGCTTGCATTTCGGCCGGGAGAGGGCTGTCCGTCTTGGTTGCTTTTTTCTTCGGCATAGTAGTGTGAAGTGTTTGAGGCTGTAGCTTAATGGAAATTAACGCGCAAGATTGCACTCAATTGCGATTATCATATCGGGGTTGTATGGCAGGCGTTCACGGCTGTCAACGAGGGTTTGTGGATATTATATCCTGAAGTGCCAACCAGGATTCCCGCGATCCGTTCTTAGAACAACCCGTTTGCCAAAATACCCACCACACTCAGCGGACCCTGGTCTTCCAATCCTTCCGTGGCCTTGTCGAGCTTCTGCAAGGTGAGCTTGGCGTTCTTGTAGAATTCCTGATCGTTGACGAGCTTGCCCACCGTGCCCTGCCCTTGATTGATCTTCTGCAGGATCTCTTTCAGGTTCGTCATGGAGGCGGTGGTCTCGTTGTAGAGTGCTTCGTCGGTGACCAGCTTGCCGATGGTGCCTTTGCCCGCGTTCACGCCGTCAATCACCTTGCGGGCGTCGCCGATGGCGAGCTTGATTTCGTCGCTGGTGCTCTGGAGGTTTGAAACGGTGGCAAGGGCTGTGTTGTAAAGCGCATCGTCGTTGATCAGTTTGCCCACGGTGCCCTTGCCCTCGGCGATCTGACCCGAGATGGTGCGGAGGTTGGCGATTGTGGTGGTGAGCGGGCCGCTGTTTTGTTTTAGGAAATCGGTGACGGGGCCGAACAGGTTGTCAATCTTGTCGCCCGTAAAACTCTTGGTCAGGTTCTCGACGCCGGTCGCAACGTTGTCCAGTTTGGCCATGATGGCGCTGAGGTCGGGCTGCTCGATGGTTTCAAGCACCGTGTCGTTGACCGCTGCGACTCCCTTGGAGGATTTCGACTGGAGTGAAACGAAGTTCTGGCCCATCAAGCCGGCGAAATCAATCTTGGCGATGGAATCGGTTTTCACGGGCGCGTCGGTGCGCAGGCGCATGGTGATCTTCACCTTCACTTCGCCATCGGCCTCGGTGAGCGCGATTTTTTCGACACGGCCGATCTCCACGCCAGCCATTTTGACACG
>CAYSDO010000423.1:0-3718 GCA_964429665.1 uncultured Bifidobacterium sp. | reverse complement strand
CTGATTTCGGACAAAGCCTTGTTGGCGTCGTAATTCAACTTGAGCCGGGCGGTGATGGTGGAAAGACCGAGCTTGCTGGCGGATTGGAGATACTCGATGCCATCCGCAGCGGCGATGGCGCGCTCAAGCGGTTGCGTGATGAAGCCCCTGACAAGTTCCGCGCTTGCGCCTACGTAAGCTGTCGTGACTGTGACCGTGGCGTTTTCACTTCGGGGATATTGGCGGACGTTCAGCGAGCGGATGGACTGAAATCCCGCCAGAAGAATGAGCAGGTTGACCACGACCGCCAGCACCGGTCTGCGGATAAAAATGTCAGTGAAGGATTTCATGAAAGAGTTGGCAGACGATTCCTTCAGCTATCAGATGGGTTCGGCTTTTTGTCAGATTTTGGAGAGGTTTCATTGTTCTCCACCACGCTCATGCCGTTGCGCAGTTTGAACATGCCCGAACTGACCACTTTCTCGCCGGCCTTCAGGCCCGATACTACCGTCACGAAATCACCCTTTGCCCGACCTATCTTTACGAACTGCTGTCGTACTACAAGTCCCGCAGGGCTGTTGGTGGACGCCGGTTTTTCCTCAATCACATAGACCGAATCGCCGTACGCTGCGGGCAGAATGGATGTGGCTGGAACAACGAGAACCGTCTGTTCCTCCGGAAACAAAAACTCGATGCGCGCGAACATGCCCGGGCGCAGAAGATGTTCGGTGTTCTGAATCGTCGCCTGTACCCGGACCGTGCGTGACACCGGATCAAGGTCAGGGTTGATGGCGGTCAAAACTCCATCAAAGAACTTGCCAGGATACGTGTCCGCACTCACCCGCACGGCCAGCCCTGTGGTGAGTTTTGCCAGCACCTGCTGCGGGAGCGTCGTGTCCGCATAAAGCGGCGAGAGCGATTGCAGCGAAACGATGGGTTTGCCGATGTCGAGAAATTGTCCAATGTTCACCTGCCGGATACCGAGCTGGCCGGCAAATGGCGCGCGGATTGTCCTCTTGGCAATCATGGCCCGCACCGTATCCGCGTTGGCCTGATTTTGCTTCAACTCTGTCTCCGCCTGATCAAGTTCCGCCTGTGATAGCGTGTTCTCCGTGCGCAGACTTTTTATGCGTGCAAGATTGGTTTGCGCCCATTCCACCTTGGCCTGGAGTGCCCGGAGCTGGGCTTCTTCGGAAACCGTGTCGAAGCGCACGAGCAGATCATCCTTGGCAACCTTGGCTCCAGATTCGAATGAAATCTCCGTTACTTTGCCTGCAATCTCAGCTGAAAGCGTGATGCCTTCCACGGCGGAAATCGAGCCGACTGCCGGCATCGTGTTCCGCCATTTTTCTTCATGGACGACGGCGGAGGACACGGTTTCTGGCGGAAGCTGGAAGTTTTTTCCGAACTCGACGAGTTTGCCGATCTGCGCGGCTTTGACGCCTGCAAGTATGGCAAATGCAACTATGACAATAATGATTCCAACAATGACTTTCAGTTTCATGAAAATTCTCGCCATCAACTGGTGTTTCGAACGTAGGCAGCTGCCAATCACACTTGGCACGGGAAGTAACCACCCAAGACGATTACAACTTACCAAACGGTAGGCACTCAGACCGATGTCGTCAAAAAGATATTCATGGGGCTTTCGGTCCATTCCCTGTCCATGTACCCGACGCTGACCTGATTCTTCCGTCTCTTTGAGGATTGAATCTCACCAAATGCTTTCCTACGCTCCAAACGTTCGCGGGATGTACACGTTGAGCCTACAGTCAGACAACACCAAACAGACAATGAAACAACAATTTTTGCGATTTCTCACACTGGGAGTGACGACCGGACTGCTTTTCACCAGCAGCTGCAGCAAAGAAGGAGGCGACATCATCAAGGTTGGCGAGTTCGCGTCGCTTACCGGCAAGGAAGCCACGTTCGGCCAGTCGTCACATGAGGGAACACTAATGGCAATCGAGGAAATCAATGCCGCAGGCGGTGTGCTTGGCAAGAAACTGCAGTTGCTCAGCGAGGATACCCAATCCAAGTCTGGCGAATCCGCGACTGTGGTCAACAAGCTCGTCTCCCGTGACGGTGCGGTCGCGATTCTCGGTGAGGTTGCATCAAGTCGTTCACTCGAGGCTGCGCCGATTTGTCAGCAAAACAAGATTCCCATGATTTCACCCTCGTCCACGAATCCAAAAGTGACGGAGACGGGGGATTTCATTTTCCGCGTCTGCTTCATTGATCCGTTTCAGGGAACGGTCATGGCCAATTTTGCCAGCAAATCTCTCAAGGCGGGCAAGGTTGCAGTCTTCACCGATGTGAAAAGTGATTACAGCAAAGGTCTGGCGAAATTTTTCAAGGAGCAGTTTGTCAAGAATGGTGGTCAAATTGTTGCTGAACTCGATTTCAACGGAGGCGACAAGGATTTCAAGGCACAGCTCACCGCCATCAAAGCCGCGAATCCGGATGCAGTATTTGTCCCCGGTTATTACACCGACGCAGCACTCATCGCAATTCAAGCCAGGCAGCTTGGCTTGAACGTTCCTCTGCTTGGCGGTGATGGCTGGGAATCCGAAAAGCTCACGGAGATCGGCAAGGATGCGGTCGAAGGTCATTACTTCTCCACACACTACCATCCAGATGTTGGCAGCGATCTGAGCAAACGATTTGTGGATAACTACCGCAAGCGTTGGAATGGAAAGAACCCGGATGCGCTTGCTGCTTGCGCCTACGATTCAGCGCTGGTTCTTGCCGATGCCATCAAGCGCGCCGCCACAACCGATGGCACGAAAGTCCGCGATGCACTCGCAGCCACGAAGGATTTCAAAGCGGTTACGGGAACTATCACCATCAATGCCCAACGTGACGCATCCAAGGCTGCTGTCATTCTTCAGGTCAAAGGTGGGAAATTCAAATACTTGGAAACCGTCGAACCCTGAGGCATTCTTGCGCGGGTTTTCCGCCGCTGAATGACCGAATTTTTCCAGCAACTCATTAACGGCCTGGCGCTGGGCGCAATCTATGCGCTCATTGCTCTGGGCTACACGATGGTTTATGGAGTCCTGCGCTTCATCAACTTTGCGCACAGTGACGTGCTGATGTTGGGCGCTTTTGCCGCCTACTTTCTGGCTCCAGTCGTGCAGAGTGCGGGAACTGGCGCTTCCGTTTTCTCCGCCATTTTCATTGTCGTGATCGCCGCTGCGATCTGCGCGGTGATTGGGATGCTCATTGAATTCCTGGCTTACCGACCGTTACGAAATCGGCCGCGGCTCACGGTGCTCATCACGGCCATCGGCGTTTCGCTGTTCATCGAATTCACCGGGCAGCATAAGGCTGTGTTTGGCGCCAACACCAAGCCGTTTCCAAAACTCCTGCCGGAAAGCACGCTCAACTTCGGCGCGGTTTCAATGCAGAGCAACGACGTCGTCATTCTGTTGTTCACCGCGCTGCTGCTCGCTGGTCTGTGGCTGGTGATCCAACACACGCGAACCGGCATGGCGATGCGCGCGGTGTCCTTCAACGAAAAGGCCGCGGTACTCATGGGTGTGAACATCAATCGCATCATCAGCTTCACGTTTGGCCTGGGATCGGCACTCGCGGCGGTTGCTGGAATCTTTTATGCAATGCGGTCGCCGGGCATTGATCCGCTCATGGGTATGAAGCCCGGCCTGTACGCATTCGTTGCGGCGGTCATCGGTGGCATTGGGAACCTGCCAGGCGCGGCGCTCGGCGGGTTGTTACT
>CAYSDO010000422.1:0-3738 GCA_964429665.1 uncultured Bifidobacterium sp. | reverse complement strand
CGGCGCTCGTGACGATTGCTTTGCCGAAGAACTTCGACTCAACGGTTGTTGAGAGGATTTACGCAGGCATGAACGCGCTGGCGCAACGACACGGCGTCGCAATCGTCGGCGGCGAGACGACAACGAACCCGGAACGACTGCTGATTTCGATTTCACTTCTCGGCTCCGTGCCACGAGGGAAGGCGGTGTTGCGCGCCAGTGCGAAAGTTGGCGATGCCATCTTTGTCACCGGCGAACTTGGCGGCTCAATTGCAGGAAAGCATCTGGACTTTGAGCCGCGACTCGCGGAAGCGATCTGGTTGGCGGAGAAGTTTTCCGTTCACGCGATGATGGATGTGAGCGATGGGCTTGCGGGTGATCTGCGACACATTCTCAATGCGAGCGGCGTGGGCGCGGAATTGCTCAAGTCCGCCGTGCCGATCAGTCGTGCTGCAAAAACAAATGCAAAGCGTGGTGATGCGGCCAAGCCAGCATTCGTGGCGGCGTTGACCGACGGTGAGGATTTTGAACTGCTGTTCACGGTCGCCAGCAGGGACGCTGTTCCTTTGCTCGACGCCTGGAAGAAGCAATTCCCTGACATCAAACTCAGTTGCATCGGCAGGATTGTTTCGGGTGAAGGCATTCGACTGCGCGATCAAACCGGGATCCGCCCGCTTCAAGCACATGGCTACGTTCATTTCTCATAACCCTGCTGAAACTGAGTTGCTCGGCGAGCGTTGGGGACGCGACGCGACGCGCGGGCTTGTCATCGCATTGAGTGGCGATCTCGGCGCGGGCAAGACGCAACTCGTCAAAGGCGTTGCGCGCGGTCTTGGCGTGACGGTGCGGGTTCATTCGCCCACGTTCACGCTCGTCAATGAATATGGCGGCGGAAGGCTCAAGCTGTTCCACCTCGACCTCTACCGGCTCGAAACTGCGGCACAAATTCACAGCGCGGGCATGGAGGAATTTCTCCAGCCGGACGGAGTGGCGGTGATTGAATGGGCCGAACGGCTCGAGGATGGAGGATGGAAGATGGAAGATGGCAAAGTCAGAAAAGTGAGAATCGACATCACCAGCGAAACAGAGCGGCGGATAGATTATGAAGATTTTGGCGTTTGAGTTCTCCTCGTCACAAAGAAGCGTCGCGGTGTTGAATGCGGATGAAAGCGGCGTCATCTCCACGGGGGAAGTAGTGGAATCATCATCAGACAAATCCACTCAACCCCTGAGCATGGTGGAAATCGCGTTGAATCAGGTTGGATTGGAGCGCGGGCAAATCGGTTGCATCGCGGTGGGAATTGGGCCGGGTTCTTACACAAGCATTCGTGTGGCGATCTCGCTCGCGCAGGGATGGCAGCTTGCAACGAATGTAAAACTCACCGGCGTCAGCAGCGCGGAGTGCATCGCTGAACAGGCTGTCGCGGAAGGACTCAATCGCCCGTTCTCAGTGGTTGTTGATGCGCAACGCGGGGAATTTTATCTGGCAGGATATGATTGCCCCGACGGAAAACTGCGTGAAGTCGTTCCGTTACGAATCGTGTCGTCAGACGAGGTTTGCGCACGGGAACAAGCCGGAGACGTTTTGGTCGGGCCGGAAGTGACGCGATGGTTTCCGGGCGGGCGCATAGTGTTTCCCCGCGCCGAGACTGTTGCGAGGCTGGCATTGGAGCGGAAACACTTCGTCAGCGGCGAAATGTTGGAGCCGGTTTATCTCCGCGAGACTCAATTCATCAAAGCGCCCGCGCCGCGCATCGTGTGAATTGTTTGTGACTGATGCCGCGCGATTCTGGGGGGCGCTGGCGCTCACAGGATGAACCGATTGCACGGCAGTTTCAGTCATACCGTGTGAATTCTGTACTTTCGTTTGTCGCCCATTAACCCCATAACATTGCCGCAATGAAGGCTGCTGTTCTTTACGGCAAGGAAGACGTCCGTGTGGAAGATGTACCGTCCGCGAAACTCAAGCGCGGCGAGGTGCGGGTTCACATCGAGGCAGCGCTCACCTGCGGCACCGACCTGAAAGTTTTCAAGCGTGGTTATCACGCGAAGATGATTGTTCCACCGGCAGTGTTCGGCCATGAATTGTCCGGCGTCGTCTCCGAAGTTTCGGGCGCAAAGTGCATGGTCACGGGTGAGCCGTGGCAGGTCGGCGACCGCGTCGTGGTGGCAAACTCCGCGCCGTGCGGTGAATGTTTTCATTGCCGGGCGAAACAGGAAAATCTTTGCGAGGATTTGATCTTCCTCAACGGCGCGTATGCCGAATCCATTGTAGTGCCTGCGCGCATTGCGCAGAAAAACATGGTGCGGTTGAAGGCGAAGACCGCATTTCATGATGCGGCGCTCGTTGAGCCGCTGGCTTGCGTGGTTCAGGGTGTTGAAGACTCACGGTTGGTACGCGGACAAAAAGTTCTTGTCATCGGTGCCGGACCGATCGGGCTGATGTTTGTCGCACTCGCCAGACATCTCGGCTGCGATGTCACGGTGGCTGGCCGGCAGAAGGTTCGATTGCAGGCGGCGGAGGCGCTCGGCGCAAGCAGGGTGGTGGACGTGGGTAACGGTCGCGGCGTGGTGATGAATGTCCGCGAGGCAACCAAAAAACAGTTCGACGTGGTGATCGAGGCAGTCGGCAAGCCTGAGACATGGGAGGCTGCCGTGCAACTTGTCCGCAAAGGCGGCACGGTCAATTTCTTTGGAGGTTGCCCCTCTGGCACGACCGTGACGCTTGACACGACGCTGATCCATTATTCCAACCTCACAATGCTGGCAAGCTTCCATCACACCCCACGCACCATCCGGCGCGCATTGGAGTTCATTGAGGCCGGCGTCGTGCATCAGGCGGATTTTGTCAGCGGCCACTGGCCGTTGACCCGGTTGCCAGACCTCTTCAAGCAGATGACGCTCGGCAATCAGGCGGTGAAGACACTCATCCACGTCCGGCAATAATCGCAAACCACCGAGAGCGATTCTTGACTCAACTTTCTTCGCGCTTATCATGCGCGCTTCATGAATTTGTCGGTTGGAAGCTTCGCAAATGAAGCTCTGATCGCTTGAGTTCCAAATCGAAATCGAACTATGACGAAAATCCAGAACATCCAGGCGCGCGAAATCCTCGACTCGCGCGGTAACCCCACTGTTGAAGTGGACGTGACTCTTTCCTGCGGCACCACCGGCCGCGCCGCCGTGCCCTCCGGCGCGAGCACCGGCGAACACGAAGCCGTGGAACTCCGCGACGGCGACAAGAAGCGTTATCTTGGCAAAGGCGTGAGCAAGGCTGTCGCTAATGCGAACACCAAGATCAAGGCCGCGCTCATCGGCGTGGACGCGCTCGATCAACTCACCGTGGACGCCACGATGCTCAAGCTCGATGGCACGGAAACCAAATCCAAGCTCGGCGCCAACGCCATTCTCGCCGTCTCGCTCGCCAACGCCCAAGCCGCCGCCAAGTGCCTCGGCGTACCGCTGTTCAAATACATCGGCGGCCCGAACGCGAAGGTCCTACCCGTGCCGATGGCCAACGTCATCAACGGCGGCGCGCACTCCGACGCTCCGATCGATTTCCAGGAATTCATGATTCAGCCGCACGGTTTCAATACCTTCAGCGAAGGTTTGCAGGCCATCACCGAAATCTTCCACGCGCTCAAGAGCGTGTTGAAGAAGCGCGGCCTCAGCACTGCCGTCGGTGACGAAGGTGGGTTCGCGCCGAAGTTGAACAGCGTGGAAGACGCGATTGAATCCATCCTCGAAGCCACGAAGAAC
>CAYSDO010000421.1:0-3740 GCA_964429665.1 uncultured Bifidobacterium sp. | reverse complement strand
CGATTTTTGAAAATCCATTTGTAGCGATCAGGCTGCCACCTGAGATGCTGGCGTTGGCCGTTGTAAACTGAATCTGGCCTGCACTGAAATCACTGAGCAGATTGAGAACACCGCCTGCGATGTTCAGGGTGCTGCTTGTGCCGGTGACGGAGCCGAGTGTCAAACGAGTCGCGTTTATTGTGCCGCCAGTCAAGGAGAGTGCGGCGTTCGCACCTGCGAACCGCCCCATGCGGATGCCGGTGGTTCCTGCGGTGGCGGTAACGGTGCCGCCGTTGACAATCATGCTTCCAGACTGAAGATCGCAATTTGCAGCGCACGTCAGGCTGCCGGAATCAACCACCAGACTTCCGCCTGCAATGTCGAAGTCTGATCCGGCGGAAACCGTCGAGTTTGAGATGCTCAACACGCCACGGTTTGTGACGAGCAATGCTTTCGAGGTGGCGAACGTGGCTGCCGCGTTGATGATGCGCAATGTGTTCGTTGCTCCTGCCGGAGCTGAAATGGTCATGCTGCGGATCGAAAGATTTGCAACAGGTGTCGAAGCATCAATCGTGATTGTCTTGGTGGCGGCGTTGGCGATCTGTGTCGGATCGAGCCCGGAAGTGCCATTGGGCGCAGCGGCCAGCGACCAGTTGGTGGAAGAGTGCCAGAAACCATCGGCGGTGTTGGTCCAATTGTTCGGCGCGGCCAGCAAAGGTTTGGTAAGCACAGCAACGAACAAGAATGTTGCCATGCACTCAGCAAGGCGATTGCGATTTCTACAGCTCATAAATAATAAAAGGTTTCGGCAGGGTTATGCTTAGCATCCGCTTTGCCATCGGATGATTTGAGCTTGAATGCGGGGATTTCATCCGTTGGTGGCGGGGATTGTTCCGACATCGGAATGATTTTGTTCCGCAAGCGATGCAAGAGAAGGATTGAGGCCTGGCGAAAGGCTGAAAACTCGTTGGTCTGATTTCTGCAATCGGTTCGAGGTGGAAAGATGAAAACCAGAGCCACAGTTTACAAACCTCGGCGTGCGACAAGCGAAGGCTTCACGCTTATCGAGTTGCTTGTTGTCATTGCGATCATTGCCATTCTTGCGGCGATGTTGCTGCCCGCCCTCAGTCTGGCAAAGGAAAAGGCGCGGACGATTTCCTGTGTCAACAATCTGAAGCAAATCGGAACGGCCATCACAATGTACGCCGATGACAACACGGAGTACCTTATTCCTGCAGAATATGATGTTCGCAATGGGGCGAAGTATCAGGAAGGTTGGGCCACCCTTTTATACAACGGAAAGTATCTTCCCGCGCAACGCGCGCAGACTTTCTACAAGATCGCCGATCAAGGAATGGTGTTTCGTTGCCCGTCAGGGTTGCCGAAGGTTTATAAGTTCGGCCCGGTCAGCCGCGACGATCCCGAGGGGGCCATGGCCTGGCCATATCCCTCGGAAAGCACGGGCAAAAAATTTCATATCGATTGCTGGTATGGCATCAATGGTTCGACGGGCAACCCGCAGAAGTGGCCGTTTTCCCGGCTTCCGATGGACGGCACTGGCGCGAAGGCGGGTAACAAGATGAGCAAGGTGATCAACACCTCTGGGATGCCCTCGATATTTGACGGTTACTGGATGCACAACGGCAAGGATGAACGTGTGAACGCCCGGCATGGCAAACGCACACGGACAAACATGTTGTTCTTCGACAACAGCGTGAAGGCTTATGACACGTTCCGCATCCCGAGCGTGCGGGAAAAGCAGCCTTCGGATATCCAGTGGCGTTTTCCGGTCGAACCGGTGCAGGAGAATTGAGATTCCGATTAACGTCATGAGTCCATCCGTAAAAAAAACCTTGATCAGCCTAATAGCTGTCCTGGTCATCATTGGGTCTGGGGCGTGGATTTATTGGTATCAATTCAAAGCGCCCAAGCATGACGTGGAATTGCATACGCGTGTGGGGGAAGTCATGGCCGAGCAAACCGCCATGATTGCAGGGAAGACTGGCAAGGTCGTTCTTATCACCATTCCGACGAGTGGAGAGCCTGAATTGAGGACGCAACTCGATGCGTTTCGCGCCAGGCTCAAGGCACTGGGTGATTTTCAGCTCCGAGAATACGAGATGGATACCAAGGATCAGGACAAATATGGCGTGGGCACGGGATTATCGGGTCGCCGCTATGTGCGGACAGCAAACAAGAATCTGGATGCTGCCGCGGTCGTATCGTTTATCGGTGCGCCGCACTTGAAGGACGAAGACATTTCGGAACTCCAGAAAGTTCCAAAACTGATTGCTGAGGCCAGGTCGGTGGACCATCTGCCGAAGTTGTTCAAGAAGGAGTTGATTTCCGTCGCAGTGGCAGCGCGTTTCACGTTTCCCGCGCCCGGCCCCATTCAGGCCAAGACGGCCCAGGAACGGTTCGACAAGCGTTATCAAATCGTCGTCGCGAGCAACGTCGCTTCGATTCCAAAACCAGAGTGAGCGTTGTTCCGAATTCGGCACGGTGTTCCGGTTGCAGAGCAGAAAATCCGGATACGGAACGAAAAGATGATGTTGATACGTAAATTACTTCTGGTTTCAAGGTGGCATCCGCGTTGCTAAACAATGCCCATTCCGTCCGACTCGCAGTTGTCCCAGCATGGCGGAAGCCGAATCAAAAAAACCAAACCGGCCTACTACAGGTCAGAGATACGAGGATGGCGGGAAGATTTTGTTCCCGGAAAAAACGGAAAAGGGCAAACCAAAGGGACAGGATAACACCTGTCACGTCACAAATCGCCACGATATGAAAGCGCAACAAGCCCAAATGATTTGGCACCCGCAACTCCGCGTGAGGTCTGTGAGCGCTCTCGTCACGGTGACCACAGCCACTTTGACACTTTGTGCTGCCGTGTGGGCGCACGGGCAGGGATCGTTGGTCTGGCAATCCGGCCCAGACCTTCCTTCAACGCGCGCCGAGGCCGTGGCGGTGCTGGCGTCGGACAACGCGGTGGTGCTAATGGGCGGCACCAGTCCATCAGGCAATCAAGTCGTGCCGCGCTTGTCGGACGGAGCGTTGAATTGGACCACCGCGCCGAATCTCGACATCACACGTATCGCCCCTGGAGCCGCGCGATACGGCGCCAGTGGCATTTTGGTGTTTGGAGGTCGCAACGGGACAGCACCGACGGATGAATCGTTGATGTACGATTATTACACTGGCGATAGTCAGGACGCAGATCAGATGTCAACGCCGCGCCAGCAATGCGCTTCTGCGTCGGATGATGGCACGCAGGTGTTCGCTATCGGCGGGCTGAACGATTCCGGTCAAACGCTGGCCAGCGCGGAAGTTTATGATTCGGCGCAGAATACCTGGTCCGGCATCGCTCCCTTGCCGGCGGCACGCTACGGAGCGACCGCTGCGAGTGTCGACGGCACCGATCTCTATGTGTTCGGTGGCGCAACCACCGCAGGCGTTCAAGCGACTGCCTGGCATTACAGCATTGCAGACGATACTTGGCAGGCAATTCCGTCGCTACCGGTCGGTGTGCGTAGCGCGGTGGCCGTTTATTTTGGAGACAGGATTTATGTGACCGGCGGCCTTTCCAGTACTGGCGCCGTGGCGCTCGTGCAGGTTTATGATCTGTCATCCGGCCTCTGGAGCATGGATACGCCGCTGCCTGCGGCGCGATACGGACACGCGGCTGTGATTGGCGCACAAAGTCAGCTTGTCATTGCTGGTGGATACGCTGCGGGAGGCGCGGCCAGTAGTGCGGTTTGGCA
>CAYSDO010000420.1:0-3756 GCA_964429665.1 uncultured Bifidobacterium sp. | reverse complement strand
TCATCCAGCAGGTGAAGAATGATCGAGATGTCATGCGGCGCGAGATCCCACGCCACGTTGATGTCTTTCTGGAACAGTCCCAGATTCAAGCGGCGTGCCGAGATGTACTGCACTTCGCCAATGTCGCCCGAATCAATGATCTCCTTCATCCGGCGCACCGCCGGAGAGAACAGGAACGTGTGGCCGACCATCAGCACGAGGCCTTTGCGCTTTGAAATCTCAACCAGTTCCTCGCCTTCGGCCACCGTGCGGGCCATCGGCTTCTCAATGAAAACGTGCTTGCCGGCAGTCAACGCCGCTTTGGCCATGGTGTAGTGGAAGCGCACAGGCGTCGCGATGACAATGGCATCTATTTCCGGGTCATTCAGCAATTCGTCGTAGCTGGTTGTCGTAGCCACGTCGTGATGGAGACGGCGCATGTGCTTGAGACGCTGCTCGCTTGCATCACAGATTTTTCTCAATTGACAGTCCGGTGACTGCCGGAGATTCCGAATCAGATTCGGCCCCCAATAACCACAACCCACCACACCCACACTGATGATTCTATTGCTTGATTTCATGTTTTATAGTGATTGAACCGGTTTGCCAATGGCCGCCACAGGTGACGGTTGTTTCGACTGCTTTACTCGGGCGTTTTTTCGGGCTGCCCGCATATCCAGGCACTGAGCGATCAACGCAGGCAGCGTTTTCGCAATGATCTTGATATCCATCCACAAGCTCTTTTTCTCGGAGTACTCCACATCCAATTCGATCATTCTATTGAATGTCGTACGATTTTTCCCGCTCACCTGCCAAAGCCCCGTCAAACCGGGAACGGCATTGAAACGCATTCTTTGTTCCTCGGTGTAAACTTCATATTCGTAAGGTATGCAGGGCCGCGGCCCCACGAGGCTCATTTCACCACGCAGCACATTCAACAGTTGCGGCAATTCATCCAGTCCTGTCGCACGGATCAATGAGCCGAGCGGAATCACACGAGGATCCTTTTTCGCATCCAGCTTTGTCATGGGGGTGCCGGATTTGATCATTTCGGTGGTGTACCCTCGATGAGAATCTGTCTCGGAATCCACCTGCATGGTGCGAAATTTCAGACAAACAAACTGGCCACCCTTGTACCCCACCCTGCGTTGCCGGAAGAATACAGGCCCAGGAGAACCACAAACCACTAGCAACGCCACTCCGCCTCCGAAAAGAATCGCGACAGGAGCCGAAGCAGCTACAAACACCAAATCCAACGCCCGCTTCCATGGCGGAAGACCGGCTTTTGGAATCTCCGGCACTACGCTCGTCTGATCATCAATTCTGGCCATAACTTTTGTATCCAAACAAATTCCCTTTGCTTCAAAAAAATCTCCACCAGCAATCCAACCTCATTCGACTACCCCAGCCATTTCATCATCATCACCTACCTGCCGGGCATGCATCGTTAGATAAACAGACACCGCCCTTCATGCGCGTCCATTCTCGCCTGCTTAAGAATCGTTGCAAGTAACAACAAACCAAAGACTTCTCCGCTCATTACGGAAGAATTGTCCGGCGAACTACGGAGTATGAGGTTGATTCTGCCGGTCATCAATTGCAGGACAAATACCAAAAGTATCTGCTTCTCAAGCAATAGAGGAACAATGAATTCACCTCACTCTCAAGATCTACAGTCAAGTGGTTAACCGAAGCGCCCGAAGTGCATTGATAATAGTGCGCAGCAAAAAACTTCGTCAATGGAGAACTGAATCCAACGAGTTTCAGCATGTCCCGAATTGCCCATCAACAGATTCGCCTCATAATCTTCGTTTTTGACTTTTTTTGTCGTGAAGATGAAAGCAGAACGCGGTGATTCTTGTCGTCAAATCGTAAAGAGAACGCATCATACACTGGCAAAGCGACCTTTTGATCTCCACGCTCCACGTCGTGGATGGCAGCATCTTCTAACGCTATGGATTTCGCGCCAAGGAACTCGTTTTTACAAAATCAGCGTGAAGCCTTGGAGCGCTGGAATGCAACTCAGATAAACTCTACATTTGGTCGGCTTGTCTGTAGTGAATCAGCGCAGTCGAAACTATTCCTTCAGTCCACCGCCCTTGCTGCCGATGATCAAATTGCCGGAATGTACAAACGGGAAACGCTGTTCACCGTACTTTGAATTCATTGAACTAACGGGCATCTGATTTATGGGACTATTTGAAACATTGAAAAGAGCTGTGGTAACTGCCGAGACAAAACCAACTCCTGAGCTGCGGCCGTTCACCAAACCACAATCCATTCCAGGCCCAGACACCCAGGAAACGAAGACAAGCGGCATCGGTCAACGCATTCTGTTCGTCGGCGGCGAGGCCTGTTGGTATCAGGGCATTCAACACGAGATCACTACAGCGCGACCCAACTGGCAGAGCCGCAAGGTGGAAACCCCCGCAGATGGCGTGAGCGCGCTTGCCAGCGATCACTTTCACGCCGTGGTTCTGGGCAACAAGGCGGCAGACGATGCTTCGTTAACCCAATCCATTGAAAAACATTCCGGCCACGTTTTGCGTGTGGTCTTGTGCGAGGGCGATGACAGGGCGGGGCTGACGCGGTGGAACAAACCCGGCGTGACTCCCTTGCCCAAAAGCACGGACGCGAAGAGTCTCGTCTCAAACATCAGCCGTGCGCTGCGCCTGCAATCATGGACCACAGACGCAGGATTGAAGAAACTTCTCTCAAGCCTCCGCAAACTTCCCGCCATGCCAAAACTTTATTCGCAGGTGACGGCGGAACTTTCATCGCCCAACGGCTCGATTGAAATCGTAGCCAGATTCATTGCCCAGGACCCCGTGATGACGGCGAAGATTCTTCAATTGGTCAACTCCGCATTCTTTGCCCTGGGCCGTGAAGTATCCGATCCTCAGGAAGCCGTCGTGTTCCTAGGCGCCGAACGCACACGATCGTTGATTCTGCTGGCAGGTGTGTTCACACAGTTTGATGACGTAAAGTGCCCAGGTTTCTCGGCAGATGCTGTTTGGAATCACAGTTTGCAGGTCGCCGCCTTCGCCCGGACGATCGCCATGGCGGAACTGAAAAATGCGAAAGCCGCCGAGGCCGCCTACACAGCGGGGCTGGTTCACGACATGGGCAAGCTCATTCTCGCTGCGAATGTTCCCACAATGTGCTCGTCCATTGACAGCATCCAACACAGCAAACACCTCGTGCAACGGGACGCAGAATTACAGGTGCTCGGCACCACACATGCCGAACTCGCCGCGTGCCTGCTTGGCGCGTGGGGACTACCGCTGCCCGTGCTCGAAGCGGTGGCATGGCACCATTGCCCGCTTAAATCAGATGACAACGGATTCTCCCTGCTTGCCGCCGTACACGTGGCAAATGCGTTCGCTCACGAAAGCGAGAATTCTCCCTCGACAAACGCGCCCTCTGAAAAAATGGACCATGACTATCTCATTCAGGTCCAGCTCGCGGACCGCCCCAATCTGTGGCGGGAAGCCTGCAAACTTCCATTAAAACCTGACGAAGTTGTCACTCCCCGACTAAAGACACGCCTAAAATAGGCGTTGCCACAGGGAAAAACTTCGTTATTCTCCCCACTCCTTCATCGCACATTGCGATGACAGGCGAACGGCCTTCAATTCCGTGTCCGTGTGGATGCGGGTGGCCATAACAACATTAAAATCAATCCCGTCTTCCGCGGGATGGTTCGGGCGAAAATCGAACGAACTCTCAACCAAAGGAAACATGTTAAGCATCGGCGTAAAAGAATTGTTGGAAGCA
>CAYSDO010000419.1:0-3792 GCA_964429665.1 uncultured Bifidobacterium sp. | reverse complement strand
GCGCCCCGGCGACTGCCAACAGCAACGCCAGTGCGCCCCAGCGGTTCATTTGGCTGGCAGCGCGTAAACTTCAATTTCCTGCCAGCAATTGAGCGCGCTCAAGTGACTGCCCTTGGTGTAGCCGCGGACATATCGGCCTTTCGCGCCTTTGCCATCGAACACACGCCCGAAATGGCGCTCAAAGTATTCGCGGTCCGTGCCAACACCCAGCCCGGAGGAATTGTCGGTGTCGTTGTTGTACAACGTCGTCACGCCGTTCTTGAATTCGGGATCGTCCGACACCTGCACAATGACGTCATGCACCGCCTGGATGTACCGATGGTCGTGCCAGATGGCGATGGCCTGGATTGCGAAAGTTTCACCGAGGTCCACTTGAACCCATTGTGAACCCTTTTTCATCTCGACGGTGTCATAATCGAACGCCTCCTTTTTTCCATCCGTGATCTGGTCCAACTCTCCCGTGAACGGTTTAACGCTGCTTGTCACCGGCTTCCCGACCGAGACAAGCTTTGCACCCTTGGCAATCATAAGCGCAGGCGCTGGTTTGTCCGAGTTTGGCTCGATGTTCGGACCGGCGGGCAAATCTTCAGGTGTTCCCTTCAGTGTAGGTGCGGGGATCTGAAGCTTGAGAGCTTCCTTCTCAACCGCGTCCGCAGCAAACAGCGTTGTGGACAGGGAACACACCGCAACGATGGCGGTAACTTTCAATCCGTTGGCAAAAAATGTTTTCATTGTTTTAATCCGTAGCCAAAGCCTAGCAACTCGTGCCATGGCTTTCAAAGGCAATTTTACGACGCAAGAAATGGAAGTTTATTCACCACGCCCGACTTACCTGCCTGCGAGTCAACTCGTGTAAACCCGCATGTGCTCAAGCGACGCGGGCGAGTGCGTGATTGTGTACCGCGCAATACCACCCCTCAAGCAACTCACTTGACCGGGAGTGCGTAAACCTCGATTTCCTGCCAGCCATTCACCGGGCTGATGTGATTGCCCTTGGTGTAGCCGCGCACATATCGGCCCTTCGTGCCCTTGCCGTCGAACACACGCCCGAAGTGGCGCTCGAAGTATTCACGATCCGTGCCGATGCCCAACCCTGATGAATTGTCCGTGTCATTGTTGTACAACGTCGTCACGCCCGTCTTGAATTCAGAATCGTCCGACACCTGCACGATGACGTCATGCACGACCTGAATGTACCGATGGTCATGCCAGACGGCGATCGCTTGGATTGCGTACGTTTCACCAAGATCCACCTGCACCCATTGCGAACCTTTCTTCATTTCCACCGTGTCATAATCGATCGCCTCTTTTTTGCCATCCGTGATCTGGATCAATTCTCCGGTATATGGATTAACACTGCTGGTCACCGGCTTACCATCCGAGACAAGCTTTGCACCCTTTGCAATCATGAAAGCGGGTGGTTGTTTGTCCGAGTTGGGTTCAATGTTCGGACCAACGGGTAAATCCACCGGCGTACCCTTGTGCGTGGGTTCGGGAAACTGAAGTTTGAGCGCTTCCATCTCAGCCGAATCAGCGGCGAACAACGTTGCAGCAAGGAAACACACCACAACAATCACAGTGACTTTCATTCCAATGGCGAAAAATGTTTTCATATTCAAATCTGTGCTAAAAACCCGGCAACAAAACCCGGAGGTTTGCAGGCAATTGTACGACGCAGTGCATACTCAATTATTCACAGTCTTACCCCTCAGCAGCACCACATGTTCATGCGGGCCTTAAATTGAGATTATATCCTCGCAGTAGCCTTGCCCCAGTTTGAATACAGAAAAGGAGTGACGAAAACCACAATTGACATCAAGATCAAGCACATGAAAACGCACCTCGGCTCTCATGACCGAAATCAGCGAGTTCAACTCTCCATTTTTAGAATCCCATGCCTGATGCTCTCGATAGTTTTGGTGATTCTGTCAACCAACCTCAGCTACGCCCAATTGCTGAATGGCACGTACAACGTCAGTGAATCGTGGACGGTGACGCTGGACTATTCCGGCTTTGCAGACCCTCCGTTCACCGGAACAAAAACATTCAGCGGCACGCAAACCGGCAAGATCGTCGTCAACAGTGGGCATTACGCGCTCATAGACAAGATCGGGTTGCCGTGGACGGCCCCGGGCTCGGCCTTCACCAATCGCACGATCTCCTTCAGCGGTGGGATGTACCATATTTCGAGCAGCACCTATTGTTTTGCCCCGGCTTACGGAGCACAGGCTTATGGCCTGGTGTTTCTCGGCTGCTTTGCGGTCAGAGTGCCGCTGATTGACGGCGAAGTTCCCGCTTTTTACAGCACCGACTATTACTCTGCTGATGGACCAGACCTGACGGACATCAGCGGTAGCGGCAGCATGACCGGAAGCAGTCTCGTGGCAACGGTTGACTCAAGTTCAACATGGTCTCGGATCGTTGGAAAACCCACGATCACACAACAACCGCAAAGCCAGACCGTCACCGCCGGTCAGAACGTCACGTTTCAAGTCGTTGCGGCCGGCGATGCACCTTTGAGATATTTTTGGCGCAAAGGAACGACCGCTCTGACAGGCAAAACAAACTCGTCGCTTGTCCTGACCAATCTCCAACCTTCTGATGCCGGCGGCTACTCAGTCATCGTAAGCAACGCAGGCGGCACTGTGACCAGCCAGACCGCGCAGTTGACGGTGAATCCTCTTCCGCCTCCGTGGTTTGAAGGTTGGGAAAAGCCGTCCGTCGGGCTTCGTTTTCCCTCCACAAATCTCGACACCATAATCTCCGGTGACAAAGGTATCTGGGAACTTGGTGACACGGTTGCAACGACCTTTCCGGATTGCGGGCTGCCGGTCAGTCACGCGGACATCGTGATTGAAGACGGACGGAAGTTGATCAAACTAACTTCAGTGAACAGCGGCACCGCCTGTTCAGATAACATTTCCGTTACCCTCACGGATCCGCTGAATGCATCGCTGCCTTATCCGCTGCTGCCGACCACCCAGATTTCGTTTTATGAAAAAGGATTGATGCTCAGCCCGGAATGGAATGGGTTCTTTTCTTGCATCGTCAAACCTTGCGGGGATGCGGTGGGCCTAAAGGTCACAGACAATTTGCTCAATCAGATTGTGTACATCTTTCAACGTGCATCAAACTATGTGCCGCATACGAACACCGGTTACGTGGAGATTTTTCTCGATCCTGCGGGCGGTGAGTTTACGAGAAATCTTCGCGATGACTTCGCGCGCATTGCGGGGGCTGCCAACGTGGGCAGCAGCATCATAGGCATCGAGTTTGGAATATCAGATGAAGGATGGGCTGTGTTGGACGATCTGCGCATCGGCTCGCCCTATCTGACCAGCAGCGACACAACCAAACCCACGGTTGCCATTACGTCACCGGCCAACCTTGCACAATTACCCGCCTCAACTGTCACGATCCTTGGAACCGCTAGCGACAACATTGGTGTCGCCTTCGTCGAATACAGGTTGGAAAACGTCAGCGGAATTTCGCCGTATCAGCACGCCAACGGCACAACCGCCTGGTCTGCGAATGTTACCGGACTGATTCCTGGGGCGAATACGATACGAGCGCGGGCACAGGACGTCAGCGGCAATTATTCGACCGAGGTGACTCGCACATTCACATACGTCGTGACAGCACCGTTATTGGTGCAAACCAACGGCAGCGGCACCGTGACTCCAAATGTGAGCGGCCAACTGCTGGAGATCAGCAAGACCTATACGTTGACCGCCAAGCCAGCGGCCGGAAATATCTTCGCGGGCTGGTCAGGCTCGTTTTCTTCACTCAACC
>CAYSDO010000418.1:0-3797 GCA_964429665.1 uncultured Bifidobacterium sp. | reverse complement strand
GACGTTCGTGTCCTGGCATTTTGCTGGAAATGCAACCGCGCTTCCGAGCGCCACCGCCAGCAGGAGTGGCAAACCGCAAACATTCCATCGCTTCATTGTCGTTCAAACGGGCAAACCGAAATGGGAAAACAGAAATTGCGTGGCGCGAAATCACGCCAACGATTGGATTGGAAGAAAAGTCCTCGACGAGGACCTAATTACAAAGCGAGCGAAGGCGCGCGCGGCGGAGATGCCGTGCGGAAAACAAATTGCCAGCACTGGGGAAGTTCCAGTGGAGAACCAGCCACCGCAGCTGATACGGCATCGGCAGACAGCGCGATGGCAGCATCCACGGGTGCTACCGGCGATAGTGGCAGCAAATCCGGCGACGGAACGGAGACACGGATTTGGCTGCTCCGATACAGGGTCTTCTCGGCGGGACAACAACCCGTGTCGTCGCAATCCGAAGTCTTCCCTGAGTCGGTGTCATCGTTACACGCGAGAAACTGGAATGCTGGAATCCTCTCCAATAGGCAATGCGCCGACAGCGGCAGCCAAAGAACCGCTGCCATAACCATCAGTATGTTTCTTAGACGCCGCATTCCAGTCATTGATGGCCTAAAGCCATGAAATGTTCAAACAAATCCTTTCGGCGACGGAACTAATTCCCGACGCCTGCGCCTCGCCGCTTGTCTCCGCGTTCGGCCCTGCTACTCTCCGGCCATGAACAACAACGGTGCGGCTTTCATCAAGGAAGAACCCTGGCGCATCCTGCGCATCATGGGCGAGTTCGTCGAATCGTTTGAAACCCTTTCCCATGTAAACAAACCTGCTGTCACCATCTTTGGCTCGGCACGGACCAGGTCTTCTGACCCGTACTACAAGAAAACCGTTTCACTGGCACGCGAACTCGCCAGACACAACCTTCCGGTCATAACCGGCGGCGGGCCGGGCATCATGGAGGCTGCCAACAAAGGGGCGGCTCAGGCTGGCGGGAAATCCATCGGACTCAACATCGAGCTGCCACACGAGCAAAAGGGCAACACCTACGCGAATGTGCCCGTGAACTTTCACTATTTCTTTTCCCGGAAGGTCTGCTTCGTCAAATACAGCGTCGCTTTCATCTTCATGCCCGGCGGTTTCGGCACGCTCGATGAGTTGTACGAAGTACTCACGCTGGTGCAGACCGAGCGCATTCCACAATTCCCGCTCATCCTGTTCGGCAAAAAGCATTGGAGCGGACTGCTGCACTGGATGCAGAGGCAGATGAGTGGGCAGAATAAATTCATTAGTCCGGGCGATCTGAAACTGCTCACGGTCACGGATGACGTTCAGGAAGTGGTCACTGTCATCCGTGATTATCTGGAACGTGTCGGTCCGCCAAAATCCTTACCGATGGCCTTCTCCTGAACCATCTCCCAACGCATGGCCAGCCCCAAGCAATACGCGGTTCTGCAAAAAGATGGTCTCCAGCCGAACGCGGATCAAATACGCCGCGCGTTCAGTTCCTTTCACAATCTCACTGATGCCGATGCCATCCGGCTCGCCGCGAGCGCCCAGGGAATCCTCATGCGCCAGCTTGGAGCCGATGCCGCTCGTGCTTTCCAACGCGCGCTCCAGGCAGAGGGTGTCGCTGCGGCGCTCGTGCCCGAAAGCGATCTGCGCGTTTTGCCGGACGGGAAAGTACTGCACCGTCTGGAACTCAATTCCGATGGTTTCGTCATCTTTGATCTGTTGGGCCGTGCACAACCGGTTCCGTGGAGTGATCTCTCCCTTGTGGCCGCTGGCGCGGTACGCAACATCGAAACCAGTCGCGACCAGGCTTCGCAACGTTCCGGCTCGATGTTTGGCGTAAACCCGAACGCCATGGCAGCTGGAACCAAACTGGATGCGGGATCGCAACTGCTTCTGGAACTTGTTCTGACCGGACGCCGGTTGCGATACGAAATCAATGCCGCTCACTTTCCGTTCAAGTACGCCATTGACCGGCCTGAGTTTTCCACGCTTGAAAAGTTTGTCTGGCTCGTTAAGGAAATCTGCCGCTGCTCGCCGCACGCCTTAATGAACCGCGGCGCGCGGGACATTCGCGACGGCACGGAACTGGTGCGCGGTTACGCCAGCCGCCAGGTGTTCACGGATGAAATGGTGTGGTTGTTGTGGCACAATGCGAATGCCAAACCGACGGGCCACGCTTGAACGATGAAGCCGCTCCTTCACGAAATCACCACGGGCCACACGCCCGAATCGCTCGTCGAACAACTCGGCGGGCAGCGTGATGTTGTGCTTCTGCGCAGCGCAGGCTTCGAGTGGCCGCAGGCGCGATATTCGTTCGTAACTGCGCAACCTTTCCTCTCCTTCCGCTCGTCCGGTTCACGCTGCGAAATCACGCACCACGCACCACGCACCACACGCCACGTCCAATTCGGGAATCCCTGGCACATTCTCGATGCCCTCATGTCGCGCTGCGAACTGCTCGACGAGATTGACCTCCCATTTCCGCTTGGTGGTTGCTTCGGTTTCTGGGGTTACGACCTGAAAAATTTTACCGAACCCAAACTCCCGCGCCGCGCGGCCAACGATCTCGAACTGCCGGATTGCCACGTCGGTTTCTACGACAGCCTCGTGGTCTTCGATCATCACCTTGGCAAGAAGTGGAATGTCTCCACCGGCCTGCAACCCGACGGCTCGCGAAGCGATGCCCGGGCGAAACACCAATTGGAGTTTTGGGAAGGCCATCTTGCAAACGAATCCGCGCATCATGCATCACGCATCGCGCATCGAGATGGGTTGCGGGTTTCGACATCCAATCCAAGGAGCACGCAGCTCGCCTCCAATTTCACCCGCACTGATTTCCTCGCAGCAGTAAACCGCGCACAGCAATACATCCGTGCCGGGGATATTTATCAGGTCAACCTGGCCCAGCGCCTGTCCGCACCGTGTGAGTTTTCCGGATGGGAATTGTTCCACAGGCTGCTTACGGTTTCGCCTGCGCCGTTCGCGGCTTATTTCAACTGCGGAGATTTTCAGGTCGCATCGTCCTCGCCGGAACTCTTCCTGCGCTTGAGCGGCGCAAACATCCAGACGCGCCCCATCAAGGGCACGCGCCCGCGTTCGTCCGACGCCACACGCGACGCCCAGCTCGCCTACGAACTCCAGACCAGCCCGAAGGAACTTGCCGAACTGGTGATGATCACAGACCTGCTGCGCAATGATCTGGGTCGCGTGTGCGAGTTTGGCAGCGTGCAGGTGCCCGAACTGGCGCGGCTGGAACGTTTCGCGCAGGTGCAGCATCTGGTTTCAACGGTCGAAGGGCGGCTCAGGAACGGCGTCACGCATTTCGCTGCGCTGGCTTCCTGTTTTCCTGGCGGCAGCATTACGGGAGCGCCGAAGTTCCGGGCTATGGAGATCATTGACGAACTTGAACCGCACGCGCGCGGTCCCTACACCGGCTGCCACGGCTATCTTGGTTTCAACCGCGAAAGCCAGTTGAGCATCAGCATCCGCACGGCGATTCACAAAGCGGACACGGCTTACTTCCACGCCGGGGCGGGAATCGTGGCGGATTCAATTCCCGAAGCGGAATACGACGAGACGATGGCCAAGGCGCGAGGATTTCTGTCTGCGATTGAACGTCCCGTGGAATTCCGCCTCAAGCTAAAAACGCAGCCCGCACAATGATCATATTTCTCAACGGCAAATTTGTCCCTGAAGAGAGCGCGGTGATTTCCGTGTTTGACCGCTCGTTTCTTTACGGTGACGGTTTGTTCGAGGCGATTCCAATTGTTGGCGGGCGCCCGTTTCGTTGGGCAGAACATCTC
>CAYSDO010000417.1:0-3841 GCA_964429665.1 uncultured Bifidobacterium sp. | reverse complement strand
TCGTGTCGTAGAAGAGGCGATGCACGGAGTCGCCGTCGTTCTGGTAATTCTTCGCGGCGTTGATGCCGCCCTGCGCGGCGACCGAGTGCGCGCGACGGGGAGAATCATGGAACACGAAGTTGTGAACTTCGTAACCGAGTTCCGCGAGCGTGGCCGAGGCGGAAGAGCCAGCGAGGCCTGCGCCAACAACGATGATCTTATATTTCCGCTTGTTCGCCGGATTGATCAGCTTGGTGTTGAACTTATATTTCTCCCACTTTTGCGAGAGAGGACCGGCGGGGATGTTCGAATTCAGCGTAGCCATGTTAGTGCGTCTCCTTTCCCTGAGTGGCGACCGGAGGCTGGACCAACGCACTGTCTTTCAATTGTGCCGCTGCCTTCCCGGCATAGTCCGATCCAATCACTCGCATGTAAATCGAAATGGGAATCAAAGCGTAGCCAATGAAAATGGCGATGCTTGCTCCTTTGGCCAGGAATTGAATACGCGGCCACCAAACGTGGTCGCGAAGACCAAATGATTGAAAAGCGCTGGCGATGCCATGGCCGAGGTGAATGAACAGGAGCGCCTGTGCGACGATATAAAACAACGCCACCCACCAGATCTGGAAGCCGAGAATCATCATGGCATAAACATCCGGGACGATTTCACCGTGCAAAACAGTTTTGATTTTTGTGAAATCACCCACGCCGTTGATTCCGGGAAGTCGCGCCGTGAAATGAGCGAGATGATACAGAATGAATGCCGCGATCACGATGCCACTCATCAACATGTAACGGGATTGCCAGGCCGAGCCGTAAGCCTCGCCGCCAGAGTAAGCCACCGGCCTCGCGGCTTTGTTTGCAATGCTCAACTGGACGGCCGTTGTAATGTGCAAGACAACGAGCACAAGCAATCCAAGGCGTGCCCCCCAAACCATCGCAGGCTTGCTTTGTAAAAAGTGCGCGTACGTGTTGATCAATTCAGGCGGGCCGAAAACTTGCAGGTTGCCCACGAGATGACCGATGACAAACAAGAAAAGCAACGCACCGGTCCCGGCCATCACATACTTTTTACCAATCGACGATTTGAAAATTCCCGACACAATGTTCATTGAAACGGTTGGTTGAATTGACGGCGTGAATGCCGTTTGAGACCGCAAAATCTAATGACTTCACGCGGCTCGCGTCAACGAAACTCCCATGGTATAAGCGCACGCCCGATGAAAGATTGCCGTCACTAATCGGGATCAACAGCACGCCGCATCACAAACAAACATTGGGCAACAGTTCACTTGTCATCACAAGCAACAAGCCCAACACTGTGCCCATGCAAGTAACTCTTGTTATGACGATCATCGGCAAGGACCGCACGGGCCTTGTGGAATCCGTTGCGCGGATCGTGGCCGAACACGACGGCAACTGGCTCGAGAGCCGGATGTGCCGCCTTGGCGGCGACTTCGCCGGCATTCTCCGCGTTGAGGTACCGCAAGCGAAGCGCGCCTCGTTGGAAAAATCTCTCGCTGCGATTAAAGATTTATCGGTTGTGGTCCGGTCGGCTGAGGGTGCCGTTGCGAGCTCGGCTCAGCAACTCGCCACGCTTGAGGTCTTCGGCAACGATCGTCCTGGCATTGTCCATGAATTCACCAGCGCGCTTGCCGCGCAAGGAGTCAACGTCGAGGAACTCGCCACGGAATGTATAAGCGCACCCATGAGCGGCGAACCGCTCTTCAAGGCGACGGCCAAACTTTCATTTGCTGCGGGCGTGGCAATGGGGGTTCTGCGCCATTCGCTCGAAAAAAATCTTCCCGGCATGACGGTGGAAATCTCCGTGCGGCTCTGAATTCAACAGTGAAGCAGGATGACTCGCGCATGAGAAAAAACGTTGTGCGACCAGCCGACGCACCGGGGAATCACCGGGAGGCGATTTGATTTCAGGACAAAAATGAGTGTGGCTGTGTTAAACACGAACGGAAATGAATCGCCGGATTGTGTTCAACAGCCAGACCAGGCGTGTACGATTTTTTGAAACGGCTGCTTTACAGGCATGTTCGACGCTTGACTCTTCTCCCCGGCTTGCTTTGGCAACCTTTCTGCGAATGATCCATTGGTCTGTCGTAACAAGGAGTACAAAATATGTTGTTCAAGGGATGTCGTAATCGGAAGAGTCTTACCGCTCTTATTTCACTTCTGAGTCTCGTTACCGCACTCGCGCCATTTTCAGGATTATCTGCCAGTGTAACCTTGGGTTGGGATCCTTCCACTGATGCCGATGTAGTTGGCTACAAGGTTTACTATGGCGCTGCCACTGGTTCTTACACCAATTCAATCCAGGTTGGCAACGTAACCACAGCCACCGTCAGCAACCTGGTCGGTGGAGTCACCTATTACTTCGCTGCCAGCACGCTTAACAGCATCGGCCTGGAAAGTGTAATGTCCGCCGAAACTTCCTACCTCATGCCCGTGCCGGTGAATCTGCCACCAACACTCAATGCACTCGGCAATCTCACCCTCAACGAAGGCGCAGCCGCCCAAATCGTAAACCTGTCAGGCATCAGTTCCGGAGCGACGAATGAATCGCAAACGCTGACGGTCACCGCGAGTTCAAGCAACACTGGGTTGATTCCAAATCCCACCGTGTCATACACCAGTCCGAACAGCGCTGGAACAATCACGTTTGCTCCCCTGCCCTTCGCATTTGGCTCGGCGACCATCACAGTCACCGTCAACGACGGAGGCGCAAGCAACAACATCATCACGCGCACGTTCACCGTCGCGGTCAATTCCGTGAACCAGTCGCCCACGCTCAACACGCTGGCAAACATTTCAGTGAATGAAAGTGCGCCATTGCAGACTGTGAACCTTGCAGGTATCGGCAGTGGTGCCACGAATGAATCGCAGACTCTCACCGTCACGGCCAGTTCGAGCAACGTCGGTTTGATTCCGAACCCCACGGTGAATTACACAAGCCCGAATGCCACCGGTTCAATCTCGTTCACACCCGTACCCCTTGCTTCCGGTTCAGCGACGATCACCGTCAATGTCAACGACGGAGGCGCAAGCAACAACATCGCCACGCGCACATTCACCGTCACGGTCAACTCGGTGAATCAAGCCCCCACGTTGAATACGCTCGCAAATCTTTCGATCAACGAAGGATCAGGGCTGCAGACGGTGAGCCTTACGGGAATCACAACGGGTGCGGCAAACGAAACGCAGACGTTGATCGTCACCGCCAGTTCGAGCAACACCGGCCTGATCCCGAATCCGAATGTGAGCTACACCAGCCCGAACAGCACCGGCTCGATCTCGTTCACACCGGTTTCCAACGTTGGCGGCACCGCCACCATCACCGTCACAGTGAACGACGGCAGCGCAACCAGCAACACAGTCACACGAACGTTCACCACCACGGTCAATCGTCTGCCAACAATCACAACCATTGCCAACCAGACCATCGGTGTTGACAGAGCAACGTCGCCACTGACTTTCACGATCGCCGATGTTGAAACCGCCGCATCCAGCCTCACGGTTACGGGAGCTTCTTCCAACACATCGCTCGTGCCAAACAATCGCATTGCCTTCGGCGGCACGGGCGCAAACCGCACCGTGACCGTCACCCCGCTCGCTGGCCAGACAGGAATTGCAAATATTACAGTCACGGTGAGCGATGGCAGTGCGAGCGCCGCACGAACATTCCAACTCGACGTCCAACCAAAGCCGGCGCCGCCCAGCAACCTGCAAGTTATCGCCGCAACACCGTAAGGCCAGACGCAGTCGCTTCAAACTCCTTGCAGCCTTGCCGGTGCAAGGAGTTTATGTTTGAGAACGCATGGTAGTGTGAACCGACGATAAACTTTGAACC
>CAYSDO010000416.1:0-3856 GCA_964429665.1 uncultured Bifidobacterium sp. | reverse complement strand
GTGTTCCTCTATGACATGCTCGGTTATGCGGACAGCGTCCAGTTCAAGGAGCATCGCCACGGTCCCGCTGCAAAAGGATTTGTGAGCACGGAGGCGGAATTGAATCTGGTGAGCTATTTCGGACTGCAAACCTGGAACAGCGAGCGGGTGGTTGATTTCATGTGCAGCCTGCCGTTCGTGGACAGGGCGCGTATCGGTTGCACCGGTGAAAGCGGCGGCGGCACGCAGACGATGATGATCACGGGAATTGATGACCGCATTGCGGCGGCTTTCCCCTGCGTGATGGTCAGCACCGCAATGCAGGGCGGCTGCACGTGTGAAAACGCACATTATCTCCGGATCAATCAAGGCAACATTGACATCGCCGCCATCACCGCCCCGCGCCCTCTCGGCATGACAGCCGCAGACGATTGGACAAAGGAGCTGGAGGCCAAGGGTTTTCCCGATCTGAAAAAGCTGTACACCATGCTCGGCATCCCGGACCGCGTGGAGGCGCATTTCAACATACAGTTCAAGCACAACTACAATGGCGTTTCCCGTGCGCAGATGTATGCCTTCTTCAACCGTCACTTGAAACTCGGTCTTGCGAATACCGACGAGCGCGACTTTCAGCTTCTCTCCACGCCTGAACTCAGCGTTTGGAACGACAGTCATCCGAAGCCGACGGGTGACAAGGTCGGAGAAAGCCACGAGGTGGCGGTCCTCGATTGGTTCAAACAACAAGCCGCTGCACAAATCGATCCACTATTGCACCCCAAATCCAAGGCGGACCTTCGCAGAGCTCGTGAAGTTCTCGGCGGCGCGCTTGAAGTGATGATCGGGCGCACGTTGCCGAAATCCGGCGCGGCCAGTTTCAACCTGCGTACGCAGGAGGACAAGGATGGTTTTCTCATTCAACGCGGCAGCACGACCTGCAACGGTGACCCTGTCGAAACCACATTCCTTTATCCGAAGAAATGGAACCGTGAGGTTGTCCTCTGGCTTTCGCTAAAAGGTGAGGACTCCATTCTTAAGCCGGACGGGAATCCCGGCGAATCTGCCTCCCAATTGCTGAAGCGTGGTTACGCCATCGCGTGTCCGCAGCTTTACCTGCTCGGTGCGACCAGAAATCCAAACGTCTACGCCTCCGACAAGCGCAAATCCGGCGGCGCCTACGAAGGTTATCCCGGTTATCACTATGGCTACAATCCAAGTATTTTTGCAGAGCGGGTGCGCGATGCACTCACGCTGATTGCTGCGATCCGGGATGACAACAAACATTCCGCGCGACGCATACTCATTGCCGGGGTTGAAGGGGCCGGTGTCATTGCCGCTACCGCCACAGCCATGTCCTCAGACACTGTTCATCAACTGGTATGCGATACTGGTGGCTTCCGCTTTGCGCAAATCGACAATGCTTGGGATGTCAACTTCCTGCCCGGAGCTGTGAAGTATGGTGACCTTCCGGCAATCCTCTCCTTGTGCTCGCCGGTCAGGACAACCTTGATAGGCGAAACCCGTGGTTCCGTCACTGGTGTGGCGTCGGCGTTTGCTGTCGCCAAGGGACAGGTCGAGTTTGCCGGCGCTTCCAAGTCCAATCCAGTGAACACGGTGGTAAACGCGTTGGTTGGCCCGAACTAACGTTCAGCGCTTCCGAAGTCGTGCCCTCTTTGAGTGACGGCGTCTGGGTTGGTTCAATCGCTGCGTCCTCGCGCATCTGCCAGCCGTCCAAGCCGAATGGTCAGCGGCCACGCAATCAGCCGGGCAGAATCTTTGTCACCCCACACGCGCTTCAAGTCCGATGCAAGGGGCTCCAGCGGATTGTGACCGTTGGCTTTGATGTAACGGTTCGTGGCGGACCAGGTGCTGAAGTAACCGAGCAATTGCTCCAATGTCCATTGCGCCTCCATGCGAAAAGCAGGTGGCGTGATCTCAACGAACGGAAATGGAATCGTGCGATAACCTTCCTCCACCAGCTTGCGCTCCGCTGGCCAGTAAGGGCCGACCGTTTCTGCGTAGAATTCGTAGGCGAGTTGATTGACTTCATCACTCTCCACCGTGTTGATGCCGTACGCCCACACCGCAATGACGCCGTTCGGGATCAACACGCGTTTCACCTCGGCGTAGAAGCGGTCTAAATCAAACCAGTGCAACGCCTGTGCCACGGTGACGAGCGCAATGGATTTGTCCGGCAAACCGCTTTGCTCGGCGGGTGCGACGCGATACTCGATCTTGGGATGCGGTGTCGCCGAAGCGATCTGTTCGCGACTGGCATCGGTGGCGATGACCTTGTCGAAGCGCGCGGCCAGATCGAGCGTTGCCTGACCATTCCCCGCCGCGCAATCCCAGACGATGGCACTTTGTGGTGCGAGCGTGGCAAGGTAATCAAACAACGCCGCCGGATAATGCGGACGGAAATCTGCGTAGCGATTTGCCACGCCGGAAAAGTGATCGTGAAATTGCTGGCTCATGACCATTCCGATTGAAGTTAACCGGAGCAGAAAAGGCAAACTGATTGCTGTCGCAAAACGGGTGCCGTTTGTCTTCAGCCTTTTAAGATTTGAATTCGCTCAGTGCAACCGCGCAGTCCAACCGGGGCACTTGCCTCTGTGCTGTGACACGCCATACTCATCTCACCATGCCGTCACCAAACGTCATCAACGTCGCCATCATCGGCTGTGGAGGCATCACGTTGCAAAATCATCTGCCCGGTCTCGCCTTGTGTCCGGACGTGAAGGTCGTCGCTCTGTGCGACGCGGACGCCGACACGCTCGAACGCGCGCGGCAACAAACCGGCGTGGCCATCACTTCCACGCGCCACGAAGACATCGTGAAACATGAGGATGTTCACGCCGTCATCATCGCCACGCCGAACTTCACGCACGCACCCATCGCGCTGGATGCGATTGCGCACGGCAAACATGTCTTGTGCGAGAAACCTCTTGCGCTGAATTACCCAGATGCGAAAGCGATGGCTGACTCCGCCGACCGCGCAAACGTGCGTCACATGACCGCGTTCACCTACCGCTTCGTGCCTGCGATGCGTTACCTCGCACATCTCGTGAAACGCGGTGATCTCGGCCGACCCTATCACTTCCGCTCCTGTCGCTTGCAGGACTGGGGCACGCGCAGCGTCGGCTGGCGGCAGGTCAAGAAACTCGCGGGCACGGGCGAACTAGGCGATATGCTTAGCCACCGGATTGATTTCGCGCATCTGCTCGTCGGCCCGATGAAACGACTTGTCGCAAACTTGAAACAATGGCATCCCGTGCGCGGCGGCCAACCGAACGATCTCGATGATTGGGTCGCCATCCTCGCGGATTTTCAAAACGGCGCGACGGGCGTGTTGGAAAGCAGCAAGCTCGCGAGCGGTCGCAACGAAAGCTGGCGCAGTCTCGATTACGTGGAACTCAACTGCAGCGAGCGTTCGTATGTTTTCATCACGGGCGAGTGGAACAAACTTCAAACCGGCAAGCTCGGTGGACCGGGCCTGGAAACCATCGAAATCCCACGCGAGTTCTGGACACAGCCCGGCTCGCCGCGTGACGTGGGCGCGGGTGACCCGTTGGTGACATTCCGTTACGATCAGGCGTGGGAGTTTGTGGACGCCATCCGCAGTGGCCGCCCGTGTGCGCCGAGCTTCCACGACGGCGCACGGGCCTTGGCCGTGATGGATGCGGCGGTGAAATCCGCTGAGACTCGGCAATGGGTTGAATTATGAACAAGGCAGCAGTCGTTACCGGCGGAGGAAGCGGAGTCGGGCGAGCAGTGGCTTTAAAACTGGCCGCCCAAGGTTGGAGGGTGGTGATTCTTGGTCGTCGTGGTGAGGCGCTGGAGGAAACCATAAAACTCGCCAGTCTCCACGCATCACATATCA
>CAYSDO010000415.1:0-3867 GCA_964429665.1 uncultured Bifidobacterium sp. | reverse complement strand
AAATGCCTGCGGACAATTCAAAATCATGTCGCCCATGCAGTCGAGAAAGCTGCTTGTCATTTTGAATCTGTTCGCGCCGTTGTGCGGTGGCATTTGCGCAACCGCACAAGGTTTCTCACCGCAGGAGTCGCCCAGCCAGATGTCGCTTCCCGCTGATCTCCAGGTCCAACTCGTCGCCAGTGAGCCGATGATCGCACAGCCGGTTTGCATTGAGTTCGACGACCGTGGTCGCCTCTGGGTCATGCAGTATCTGCAATATCCCAATCCAGCCGGGCTCAAACGCTCAGTCGTTGATCGCTGGTCGCGCACGACCTATGACCGAGTTCCAGAGCCACCACCTCACGGACCGAAAGGCGCGGATCGCATCACGATTCTTGAGGACGCCGATGGCGATGGACGCGCCGACAAGTCTCACGATTTTGTGAACGGACTCAACCTCGCCAATGGACTCGCTTTCGGTCACGGCGGTGTGTTCGTGCTCAATGTCCCCTATCTGCTTTTTTATCCTGACACTAATGGCGACGACATCCCGGACGGCGATCCGATTGTTTGCCTCACCGGCTTCGGCATGGAGGACGCGCACTCGATTGCCAACTCGCTCACATGGGGGCCGGACGGCTGGCTCTACGGTTGCCAGGGCAGCACGGTCACAGCGCACATTCGTGGAATCGAATTCCAGCAAGGCATCTGGCGTTATCATCCGATCACGCACGAATTCGAGTTGTTCTGCGAAGGGGGTGGAAACTCCTGGGGGCTCGACTTCGACGACGAAGGCGAACTGATTTACAGCACGAACCTAGGCCCTTACCGCAATCTTCACGGTGTTCAAGGCGCTTACTACTGGAAAAGCTTTGGCAAACATGGCGCGCTGCACAATCCGTATGCGTTCGGTTACTTTGATCACATCCCGCACACTAACTTCATCGGCGGTCACGTGACGGATGGCGGAATCATTTATCAAGGCACGAACCTGCCGGCGCGTTTCCAGAACCGTTACGTCTGCGGTGATCTCCTGGGGCACGGCGTGCAGTGGCATGAAATGTATCGCTGGGGCTCGACGTTCACCTCATCGCACGGTGGCTATCTGTTGGAGGCAAATGATAAATGGTTCGCCTCAACGGATGTCACCATGTCTCTGGACGGCGCGGTGTATGTTGCCGATTGGTACGACCAACGCACGGCGCATCCAGACCCTGACGCGGATTGGGATCGCAGCAACGGTCGTGTCTATCGCATCTCGGCGAACGGAACAAAACCCGCGCCCACACCTGACCTGCGGAAGTTTTCCACGCCACAACTCATAGCGCTGCTGGGCGACCGCAACGACTGGCTCGTTCGCAAAGCCCGTCGCATACTCGCCGACCGCCGCGATCCGGAAGCCATTCTCCCGCTACGCACGCTCGTCCTCGAAACTCAAAACAACCACCTTGCGCTGGAAGCCTTGTGGGCGCTTTACGTGAGCGGCGGCTTCAACGAAGCCTTCGCTGCAAAGGCGCTCAATCACCGTTATGCACCCATTCGCAAATGGACGGTCCGTCTGCTTGGCGACGAGAAACATGTTTCTCCAGTGATCGCTGCAAGCCTGACCGCGCTCGCCAAGTCCGATCCGGATGTTCGCGTCCGGATGCAACTGGCGTCTTCCGCCCAACGATTGCCGGCGAACCAGGCTTTGCCGATCATCGAAACGTTATTGGAGCGTGACTCCGACGCCAACGATCCTTACCTGCCCTTATTGCTCTGGTGGGCGGTTGAACATCACGCAATCGTTGCGCTGCCGGATGTCCAAAGATTCTTCACTTCACCAACAGCATGGAAGTCCCATCTGGTGAGGAACGTAATTCAAGAACGTTTGATGCGCCGCTGGATGGCTGAAGGCAGCACTGCATCCTATGATGCCGGCGCGCGATTGCTCGGCAGCGTGCCCGATGACACTCAACGCCAGCGCCTGCTCGCCGCACTCGAACAGGGATTTCACGATCGCTCCGCAGGATCGGTTGGTTTCGGTTCGGGAGGACTGTTTGCGAGCACCGCAGTTGCGGAAGTTCGCACGAACCGCACTCAGACACACGTTGAACGGGTAACGCCAGCGCTGAACGCACAACTCGACTCCCTCTGGCGCGATGACACAACCGATCCGGTTTTGATCCGGGTCGCTGCCCGCATCGGCCGCGAAAAAGCAGTATCACGTGCGCGTGCGCTGCTCGCGGATGCAAATGCGAAACCAGAACTTCGCCTCAATCTGATCCAGATGCTGGGCGAACTGGGCAACAACTCCGACGCAGAACGCCTGCTCAAACTGGTCGGTGACGCGCCTGAATCGCTACAACTCGCGGCGCTCGATATGTTGCCAAATTTTGATGTGCCAACCCTTCCTGCCGAGCTGCTCCAGCCCTACACAAAGCTTGGTGATCGAGTTCGCGCACGCGTGCGACAGGTGTTGTTGAGTCGCAAGCAGTGGGCTTTAGAAATCCTGCGTGCCGTGGATGCAGGGCGGATGCAGGCCACAGATTTTGCAGTTGAACAACTCCGGGTCGTCGCATTACACGGAGACGGGGAACTCAACGATCTGGTCAGGAAGCATTGGGGGAAGATGAGCAGCGGCACAGCCGAAGAAAAACTGGCGGAGATGCGCAGGCTAAACAACGATCTTAACGTCGGGCCAGGTGATCCTGCGAACGGCCACAAGATTTTCACGAAGGTCTGCGGCGTTTGCCACACGATGTTTGGTGAAGGTGGAAAGATCGGCCCGGATTTGACCACGGCCAACCGCGCGGATCGCGAATTTTTGCTGGGCAGCATCGTTGATCCCAGCGCCGCCGTACGGAAGGAGTTCCTTGGTTACGAAGTCGAGACCAAGGATGAACGCGTTGTCTCCGGCGTGATTGTGGATCAGAGTGGCGGGAACATTACGCTCGGCATCGTCACCGGGGATCGTGTTGTCATTCCTCAGGCCCAGGTCACAGCAATGCGCGAGTCCACAGTATCCATCATGCCCGAAGGATTGGTCAAACCGCTGAAACCCCAGGAACTGCGCGACTTGTTCAGCTTTCTCCAAAGCGCGAACAAGGTCGCCTCCAAATAATGAAGACAAGCATCGCACTTTCTTGCCTCACTCTCGTGACTGCAATCATGAACCTCTGCGCCGGAGACACACCGCGCATGTACGAGAACAAACTAACGCCAATCAAGCGGCCCAAGCCCTTGCTCGGAGATCATCCCGAGTGGGTTGAGCCGATTCGCGAGAAGAATCGTTGGGAATCGCCGGCCATCGTGGACGATCCTGACGCCGATCTTCACGTGCGTGCGTGGCGCTGGAGCTACAACGCACGCGGCATCATCGAAACGCCCAATCATCTTCGCGCCAGCCAGACAGCGATCATCATGGTTCATCCGTGGGGCATTGATGATGGCCAGGGTTGGGATACGCCCGAACCCGCGGGCGTCGCCGACTTTTGCACGCCGGAGAAAAACCATCTTGCCGCAAAACACACGCGCGGGGTGATTGACCCGTTTCACAAATCACTGCGAGGAAAGGTCGGCACGATCCTCTACAGCCTGCCGGGCGAGTGCGATCCGATCCGCCGCAAAATGTACCGCTCGTTCACGCACAACCCCGACGCGGCCGAGCGAAACCAAGGCGCAGCCGAACTCGACGCAAAGTTGCGCGGCTTTAATTATCGCGGTGAACCACTTGTGAAGTCGCTCACGCTCTCAAGCGACAAACCGGTGGTGGATTACTTCAAACAATTTCCCGGCCTCGACGCCTATCGCTACAACAACCCCGGTTTCTGGCAGCTCCCAATTCCCGTCACACGCGATGTCACCGTTCACCCGGACGATGTGGTGGTTTACGATGGCGAGGGCTAC
>CAYSDO010000414.1:0-3886 GCA_964429665.1 uncultured Bifidobacterium sp. | reverse complement strand
CCGGACGCGTCGTGTTCTTTCCATTCCCGCTCGACGCCGTTCCAACTGGAAACCCCGATGGCGACGAGCGCGCTCATCTGCTTCGGAACGTAATCCAATTCCTCGTGCCCGGTGTGAACGGTCTCGGCACGGTCTCCTTTGACAGCCCGGCCTACACAGTTCCGAGTCTGGTCACCGTGGAAGTCGCAGACACTGACCTTGTCGCGCTCGGCACGATCACCAATACGTTTTACAGCACCACTCAAACAAACGCAGTATCCGTCACGCTCACCGAAACCGCCGAGCCAGGAGTGTTTCGCGGATCCATCAGGCTCGTAGCTGTCACCAACGCACCTGCACCGGGAACATTGCGCGCCAAGAACGGCGACACCATCGGTTGCGTGTATTTCGACGCTTCCGCAAACGCCACTGTGCAGGCTACAGCCATCGTGGACACAAACGCGCCGACCATCACAAGTGTTGCCGCCGTACCGGATTACGTGGACGCCTCGATCAGTTGGACGACGTCGGAAGACGGGGATGCGCTGGTGCAATTTGGTGAATCACAGTTTTTGAACCGGACTGCGGTGGATTCAGCTCTCGCCACTCATCACGAGCTCGTCCTCACTGGCCTGCGACCGAACAAAACTTACTATTACCAGGTCGTGAGCCGCGATGCCGCAGGCAACACGCGCGTCAACGACAACAACGGTCAGTTGTTCACGTTCACTACACTCATGCCGCTGATGCCACCCTGGTCGGACAATCTCAACTCGGGTGCGACCAACTGGAACGTGCAGACTGAGACCAGTTCGGATTCTGGATGGGCACTTGGCGTTCCAAACAATGGAAAGGAATCGAGCGCCAATTCTCCACCACTCGCGTGGGGCAGCAATCTTGATGGCGGCGCGCTGGGCTATTCGGAAACGTTTTTGATCAGCCCAGCCATTGACCTGACTGGTGGAAACAACGCCACGCTTAAATTCTCGCATAGTTACGACTTCTTTTTCGGCCCGGGCGACATCCTCAACGGCGGAGAACTATTGATTGTCACCAACACCGCGCTGACTCCCGTTTCTCTCGCTGCGTTCACCGATGACGCAAACTTCGGCTGGGAAGAGGAGACGTTTGATCTCTCGGCGTTCACTGGACAAGTTGTCTATCTTGTCTGGTATTACCAATTGTTCTCGTTCGACGCCGCGCCCCGACCGGGGTGGTTGGTGGACGACATTTCCTTGACGGTCTCAAACGTGGCCAGCGGGACCATTCAAATCTCGAACAACCTCTGGCAGGCGCGCTTCGTCATGACCGGCCCAACCAATTTCGCAGGCAAGGGACTTTCCTCCATAGTAAGCAACGCCGCTCCGGGTCAGTACGTTGTTACCTTCAATCCCGTCGCGTTTTATCAGACACCATTGACGCAAACAAACCTCCTCGCACCCGGCGGCAATGTGATTTTCAACGGCAACTATTCATTCACCGATGCCAATTCGAACAAAATCCCCGACTCGTGGGAGGTGACATTCTTCGGCGGTGCGCTGTCGAACCGCAACGCGCTGACAGACACGGATAAGGACGGCATGAGCGATTACGCGGAGTTCATCTCAGGAACTGACCCAAACAATCCCCTGCCTTCCTTCCGCATCACGGCCACACGCCTCCCGAACGGAACAGTGCGATTGGAGTGGCCGACTGCGCCCGGCTTCAGCTACCGCGTTCTGGCAAGCACGAATGCAAGTGCATGGACGCCTTGGAGCGGATGGCTGCTGGCAACGGGACAGACAAACAATCAAATCGTCACACCGTTATCGAATGGCCGTGCAAACCTCTTCCGCGTCGAGGCTCAGGCGGGCAGTCTGGCGGCGAGTTTTCGCGCCAGCGCGTCACTGTTTGCGAGCAACAACATCCGGCTCGATTGGAATTCCACAGCGGATCATGGCTATCGGGTGCTGGGCAGCACGAATGGAAACTCATGGTTGCCATTCTCTGACTGGATACACGCCGTGAGTGCGAACACGAGCTTTACCCTGCCTCCACGAACCAACGGCGCTCCCAATCTCTTCCGCATCGAAGTTATGCCGTAACACTCTACCGGACGAGCAGCGTCCGTTCAGATCATGTGACAGAACATCGCATCGCGCAGCTTCGGCTCGAACCATGTGCTTTTGGGCGGCATGATCCCACCGGCGTCCGCGATGGTCATCAAGTCCTCGATGCTTGTCGGAAACATGCTGAACGCACAGGCGTACTCACCGTGGTTCACAAGTTTCTCAAGTTCCGCCGTGCCTCGAATGCCACCGACGAAATTGATGCGCTTGCTTGTACGCGGATCGTCAACACCGAAGATCGGCGCGAGCACATACTTTTGCAGCAAGGTCACGTCTAGTTTCTCGATCGGATCCTTGGTGGCTGCAAAATGAGGGCGGAAGCTCAACGTGCGCCATTTGCCGTCGAGGAACAATCCAAGTTCGTGTTTGCGCACCGGCTTGGGTGAACCTGCCGACTGGATGACGAATACCCCATCCAGTTTTTCCAGAAGTTGCCCGCTGGTGAGTCCGTTCAAATCTTTCAACACACGGTTGTATGGCAAAATCTGCATCTGGTTGTGCGGGAAAATGACGGTGAGGAATTGCCCGCTCTGGCCTGCGCCTTTGCGGGTTTGATAAACCCGCCCCGCCGCTGCACTCCGATGATGTCCGTCCGCGATATAAAGAAACGGAATCTGTGCGAATTGTTCCGTCGTAAACTCAATCCCGGCCGCGTCACCTATCGTCCACGACGAATGACGTACGCCATCTTTACCGGTGAAATCCACGTCGGGTGTTCCGGATGTCCGTTTCGTTACGAACTCGTCCAACGTCGTCGTCGCACGATACGTTAAAAAAACCGGACCAGTCTGCGAATTGAGTGCTTCGATGTGGCGCACGCGGTCGTCTTCCTTATCCGGGCGCGTTAACTCGTGCTTCTTGATGATGTTCTTCAGGTATTCATCGCAGCTTGCCGCAGCAACAAGACCGACCTGTGAGTGGCTGCCCATGATCTGGCGGTAAAGATAGAAGCACGGTTGAGAGTCCTGTTTGAGAGCGCCCTGAGAAATGAGTCTGGCAAAATTCTCCTTCCCTTTGACATACACCTGCGGCGAGTAAAGGTCGGTCCCTGCGGGCAGATCAATCTCCGGCTTGCTCACATGTAGGAAGCTCAGAGGATTTCCCGCCGCCACGACGCGCGCTTCCTCCGATGACATAACGTCATAAGGCAGCTCGCAGATTTGAGGAGCGAGTTCCGGTTTGGGTCGCAGTGCTGCAAAAGGTTTCAAGGTCGCCATAGAGCGGCGGAAGATAGAAAACTCAAACACTCGGCGCACGAAGAAACTACTTTGGCATAGTCCGCTCCGCTCCGCTTCCCTACCCTGCAACGGCATGAACGATAGCCAATCCACCAGCACACTCTTCATCGCGACTCATAACGCGCACAAGGTCGGCGAGATTCGCGCCATCCTCGGCGAAGGTTTCCGCTACCTGACGCTCAAGGACTTTCCCGGCGCTCCGAACGTGATCGAAGATGCCGACACATTCGCAGGGAACGCGACGAAGAAGGCCCTGGAACTTGCTCGTTGGCTCAAGCACGCGGGAGGTGATCACGTTGCAACACAAAACTTGGAACGCGGAACTCGGAACATATTCATGCTGGCTGACGACTCAGGCCTGGAGGTTGACGCACTTGATGGCAAACCCGGCGTTCAGTCCGCACGATTCGCCGCACTCGATTCCGGAATCTCCGGCAACTCCACCGACGCCGACAACAACGCCAAGTTGCTGCGATTGCTTGAAAGCGTTCCTATGCAAAAGCGCACCGCCCGATTCCGCTGCGTCATCGCGCTCGCCACGACCAACTCGGAACGCGAAAC
>CAYSDO010000413.1:0-3886 GCA_964429665.1 uncultured Bifidobacterium sp. | reverse complement strand
GTTCGGAATGTGAGTGTGCGAGATGACGTGTGTATGCGGTGACAGGTGCGAGGTGTCATGTGTCAGGAGGGAACGAAGTTCGACGTCACTTTTCCATTTCGAGACTTGAAGCCTGGCTCGCGGTGAATAGTGCTTTCGCAACAACCCAGGGCTGCGCAGTGACTCCTCCTGGCTTTGGACTTTGGATTTTGGATTTTGGACCGCCCCAATCGCAGCTATCAGCGATTCGCTGTGGATCATCCCCGGCCTGAGCACTCGCGGCGGCCTGACGCACAAGTCAATCACGGTGGACTCGATGCCCACCTGCGATTGCCCGCCGTCCACAATGAGTTTGAGTTTCGAGCCGAGTTGCTTGCGAACGTGTTCAGCGTTTGTCGGTGAAATGCTGTTCGACAAATTCGCACTCGGCGCAGCGAGCGGAAAGCCACACTCCCGGATCACCGCCTGGATGAACGGATGACTCGGCCCGCGCACGCCAACGGTATCGCCGCCGGCTGTGACGAGGTCAGGAATCTCCTTCGCCTTGGACAACACGATTGTGAGCGGGCCGGGCCAAAAAGATTTTGCAAGCCGCTCCGCCTCATCAGGCCAGGACACCACACACTGCTTCGCCATCTCCACGCCTGCCACATGAACAATGATGGGATTGTGAGCGGGTCGCCCCTTGGCTTCGTAGATTTTTGCGACCGCAGTCGCATTCAGTGCGTTTGCAGCCAGGCCATAAACCGTTTCCGTGGGCAACGCCACGAGTTCGCCCGCACGCAGCAGGTCGGCGGCACGCTTCACGGCAGAGTTGAACAGACCCGCGGTGTGAGTTGAAAGAAGTTCCGCCGTCATTCGTAACGGAGCGCCTCGATTGGGTCCAACTTCGACGCCTTCCATGCCGGGTAAAACCCGCTCACCACGCCTACTATGGCGCTTGAGGCGGAAGCCACAACCACCCACCAGATCGGAGTCAACGTAGGCCAGGCCATTGTGGAAGCGATGATTTTTGATGCAGCAAAACCGAGAGCAATTCCAACCAAACCGCCGAGCGCGCTCAACGTCACAGCCTCAATCAGGAACTGGACTAGTATGTCAGTTCCACGCGCCCCCACCGCCATGCGGATGCCGATTTCACGGGTTCTCTCGGTGACGCTCACAAGCATGATGTTCATGATGCCGATGCCGCCGACAATCAACGACACACTCGCAATTGCCGCAAGCAGCACCGACATGATTCTCGAAGTGGCGGTGGCGGTTTGGGCCAGTTCAAGCTGGGTTCTGACGGTGAAATCGGGTTCACGACTCCGGCGGCGGGAGAGCAACAGCTCATTGATGTCCCTCTGCACGCCGGTGATTGCAGATGCACTGGAAGCCTGGATGAGGATTGAGCCCACAAAAGTCGCGCGCGAAACTCGACGCATGTGGCTCGTATAGGGCATCACCACCACATCGTCCTGATCCTGACCGAATAGATTGAATCCTTTGGACTCAAAAACACCCACAACCTTGAACGGAATATCCCGAACGCGGAGTGTCTGCCCGACAGGATCGCCGTCGAGAAAGAGCTGATCCACGACGGTCTTTCCGATGACACAAACCTTCGCAACGCTGCGCACGTCCTGTTCGGTGAACATCGAACCGCTGGCAATCCCCCAACTGCGGATTTGCGGATAATCCGGCCCCTCACCATTGACGCCTGGCCGCCAGTTGAGACCGTTCGCCTGCACCTGCATCCTGTCGCGAACCTCTGGGCTGACGGCGACGACGTTGGGGACTCCATTCTTGATGGCTTCCGCATCTTCAATTGTGAGAGTTGGAGCGCTACCCCAACCACCACGCATTCCACCGCCCGTGAAGCTGCCGGAAAAAACCGTCACAACATTCTGGCCGAGGCTTGCCACGCGATCCTCCACCTGCTTGGTTGCACCCGTCGTGATGCTCACGGCGGTGATGACCGACCCCACGCCGATGATGATTCCAAGCATGGTGAGCACGGTGCGGAGCTTGTTACGGCGGAGCGCGCGGAGCGCCAGACGTAATGTAGCGAAGAGTCTCATCAGTCTAGTTGCACCGCTTTTTGCTCCGTCTTCAAACGGCTTGATTCATTCTCCGCATTCAGCCGGTCCTTCACCGGCGTGTCACTGACGATCAACCCGTCACGCAACACAACCATCCTCTTGGTGTAGTGTGCAATGTCGAGTTCGTGCGTCACCATGATGATCGTGATGCCCGAATCATTGAGCTTTTGAAAAACGCCCATGATCTCGATGCTCGTCTGCGTATCCAGATTGCCAGTCGGCTCGTCGGCAAGAAGGAGTGCGGGTTGGTTGACAAGCGCGCGGGCGACCGCAACGCGCTGCTGTTGCCCACCCGAAAGTTGACTAGGAAAATGTCCCGCGCGTTCAGCAAGACCCACGGTCTCGAGCGATCGCAACGCGCGTTCCCGACGATCGCGAGAGGAAAGATTGTTGCGCCTATAAAGCATTGGCAGTTCGACATTCTCAACCGCCGCAGTACGAGCAAGCAGGTTGAATCCTTGGAATATGAAACCAATCTTCTGATTCCGGATATCCGCCAGCTCATCGCGGTTCAGTCCGAAAACATCCACACCGTCGAGTTGATACCGGCCCGCAGTCGTGCGATCCAGACAGCCGACGATATTCATCAAGGTGGATTTCCCTGAACCGCTCGCGCCCATGATGGCAACAAATTCACCCGGCTCGATAGTCAATGAGACTCCGCGAACAGCCCGCACATCCACCTCGCCGGTGTGATAGGTCTTCTCGACTTTATCAAGCTGGATGACAGCGTTCATGTCGCAATTAGCGCCGCGGGAAGCTCGGGCCACCGAAGGGATTGCTTGCTGGCGCATTTGTCGCCGTCGTTGTCATGCTCATCACAATGCTGTCGCCTTCATTCAATCCTTCCAGCAATTCGGTATCCTTGCCATCAGTTATTCCCAGCTTGACTTGCACCGGTTTCAAATCCGCGACGGTGGCCTTGGTTGGATCGCCCGTTAGAGTATAAAGATTTCTCGGCGCACGCCCCTCTCCACGAGCACGATTCGCTCCCTGCCCCCGGCGACGCTCACCATCGGCGCGTCTTCCACCTCCCGCTGGGGAATCTCCACCACCACCGGCAACAGGCGCTTGCGCCACGGCTTGTGGAGCTGCGTTGGTCCTGGCTGTCGCGGCACCTTCAGGTGGACGGAAACGCAGAGCGTAGTTCGGCACCTTCAATACACCCTCACGGCGGGCAACGATGATCGAAACGGTTGCAGTCATGCCGGGCTTCAACTTCAAGTCCGTGTTGGCCACTTCGATTACCGTGTCGTACGTCACCACGTTTTGAACGATGATCGGGGAATTGCGCACCTGCACAACTTTGCCGTGGAACGTGCGAAACGGAAATGCATCCACCGTGAAATCCACATCCTGCCCGATCTCCACGCTGCCAACATCCGCCTCCGACACATTCGCGTCGATCTGCATCTTCGCAAGATCGTTCGCAATCTGAAACAACACAGGCGCGCTCAAACTGGCGGCAACGGTCTGGCCCACGTCCACCTTGCGATCAATCACGATGCCGTCCACCGGCGCATAAATCGTGCAGCGGCTGAGGTCCACGCTGGCCCGCTGGAGCGCGGCGGAGCGAACTTTCACCTGGGCTTCGGTTTGGTGCAATGTGGCCGTGGCCTGGTCGAAGTCCGATTGTGAAACGAGCTTGTCCTTCAGTAATTCCTCCGCGCGCCGCGCGTTGACTTGGGCAAGTTCGAGAGAAGCACGTGCGTTGGCGAGATCCCCCTCGGCGGAACTTACATTGGCCTGATAAGTTGCCGGATCAAGTTGCGCGACCACCTGGTTGGATTTCACCAGGGAATTAAAGTCCACGTAAAGCCGCT
>CAYSDO010000412.1:0-3906 GCA_964429665.1 uncultured Bifidobacterium sp. | reverse complement strand
GTTTGATCTAGTCTTCATTTCAAGGACGAATGCTAGACTTCGGGTAATTTCAAGGCCACCACAAATGATGATTCAAAAACTCACACGCCCGCCGTATCAGGATTGCAGTCTTCCTTCTTATGTCTGGCGCCATGAATTTCAGGCTTTCACATTGGGCCGATCCCGTTTATCAAGTCTCCATGCATAAATCACTTCTCAGTTTTGGTGCGAGCCTGATCGGTTGCGCACTTGTTTTGAGTCCTGCTCTCAGTGCCGAGATAAAACCGCTGCGCGCATTGTTGATTACCGGCGGTTGTTGTCACGACTACGCCAGTCAAAACGGCATCCTTAAGCAGGGTATCGAAGCTCGCGCGAACGTTGTCGTCACACAGATACACACCGACGACAAGAGCACCAAGCCGCCGCTGGCTATTCTCGGCAACGCGGACTACGCGAAGGATTACGATGTGGTCATCCATGACGAGTGCGCCGCAGATGTCAATGATCCTGCGACCATCAAGAGCGTTCTTGCGCCGCACCGTGCGGGCATCCCCGGTGTGAACCTGCATTGCGGCATGCACTCTTATCGAATTGGCAATCCCGGAGAGAAGGCCGCCCCGGGCGCCGAGCGATCAATGTGGTTTGATTATCTCGGTCTGCAATCCAGCGCCCATGGTCCTCAATTGCCCATCGCAATCAGTTACACAGACAAAAGGCACGCAATCGCCCGCGGGCTTGGTGATTGGACCACGATCAATGAAGAGCTTTACAACAACATTCAGATTCTTCCGACCACCAAAGCCCTTGCTCATGGCAAACAGTCGGTGAAGAACAAGGAGGGAGTGACGGAAGAAAAAGATTCCGTTGTCGCATGGGTCAACGACTATCAAGGCACGCGTGTTTTCAGCACCACCATCGGTCACAACAACGACACAGTGGCGGATGCCCGTTATCTGGACCTTGTGACGCACGGGCTGCTCTGGGCTTGCGGCAAGCTTGACGACAATGGTGTCGTCAAGCCAGGTTACGAGGCGAAAAAGTAAACAGTTGTCCCGGGACTACCAGTCTCTACTTTGCCGCCGGCTTGATTTCGAAGTGGTGTGAAACGGGCTGCCGCGTCTTGTTAATCTGTCCTTCGAGTTCGGCAATCTGCTTGTCAATCCAGGCAAGCTCTGCCTCGCGTCGTGCTTCGATATCTGCCCCTTTTACCCAGTTGGGTAACGTGTACAGTTGAACCTCGCGCCACCGGCGGAAGAATGCATTGTTCTTGTCGAACACCAGCCTCAAAACTTCGCGAGCCTGCTTTGTGATCGGGCCGGGAGCGTTCGCAAGATTCCAACCCTTGGCAAGTATATCGGCGCTGACTTTGGCAGCCAGTTCTCCATCCACAATCACATCGTAATCTCCGCTCGCCAAACCTCTGATTTGTAATTCGTATCGGTTGAGGTCATCCAACACCGGAGCAAGTTTGAGTGCCGCTTCGGCCCGTTCATCCACCGGCATTGGCAACGCTTCGTCAAGACGGTCGAAACTCACTGTTCCGTCGGAGGCCTTGAGGCCATCAACCTTACAGCCTTGCGCGGCAGCCACTTTCTTCCCTGCCGCATCAATTTCCGCCCGTGACACCGATGCTGATGCCCCCATGCCTTTCAACACCGCCCAAGCCATCAACGTCTGGCCGATTGGTCCCGGATGCACGGCATCGCCGCCACCGATATAGCTCTGCGGATTTCCAGCACGCTCTCGCAAAAGAATTTTCATGAACGGATCAAACTGTTCCACATAAGAGGCCCCTGATTTTGCTGCCACATCCTTCAAGCCATCCGAGAATTGGCGAAGAGATTGGTTGCGAGCGTCCTTGTCCGGGTCGGGTCGCTTGTCTTCGATGGGTTGAGGCGTCAGAAAGGCCACACGCGCGCCGTTCGCGCCGAGCACTTTTGCAATTTCGGTCTGGCTGCGGACGTATGCCCGGAAGATGTCCTCGCGAAAGGGTTGATAGGAATGATCGTTCATCCCGAACTTGACCGTTACGAAAGTCGGCTTCAGCGGCAGCACATCGCGCCCCAGACCGCGCCCGACAGAATCCTCCACCATCTTTTGCTGACTTGCTTCATCGGCTGCGAAGAGTTGCTTTTCGTCCGGGTGCGCGCGCTGACGGAGCCAAGAGGTGTCGCCGCCCCAGCCTACGTTTCGGAAGGAGAGCTTCCAGTTTGGGTGGCGAGTAAGGGCGTAAGCTTCAATGTAGGTCGTGTAAAGACGTTGCTCGGTGATACTGTCGCCAAGAAAAACCACGCGATCGCCATCGCGAATCAGAAACTCGGCCGCCGCGAGATTGAGGAAGTGAAACACGACGAGGGCAACGACGCATAAAAATTTTTTGATGTTGGATTTCATACTTCGGAAAGTTTGTCCAGACGATCGGGGAAGCGCAAGCCTGACGCCGAGTGAGAAAAGGTTTCAAGCTGAACAGACTTCGGACTACTGAATCGTTATCCGGAAGTGCGCGGTTTAGGAAACATGCCTGCGATTGCGAACATGACGAAGCACCTGCACTCCGAATGGTAGAGCCAGCACGGCCCCGGCCACCCAGGTTGACGACTCGGGAATGGGAGCAAGTTGCACTTTGAGATTATCCAAAGCGATGGCTTGACTCAGGTAGTCAGGAAAATCCAGGGAAAGAGGCGACCGAATTCGAAAGGTCTCAAACCCAATTGGATTACTGTCGCTGAACCCGATTACGGTTCCGACGCTGATCCCACTGGTCACCATAAGGCCGCCGCCATCGGCTTGCCATTCAATGACCGCACTACTATTACCGATCTTCGATGGTTCAGGGCCAAAAGTATCAACTGACCACGCGTTGCCGTACAAGAATTCGATCCCGGCTATCCTCCTTCCATCCGTAGTCTTGATGGTCACCCATGAATCATTGACTCCCGCACAGTAAAAGCCAATACCTACATCGCGAAATCCGCCAGCTATGTTGCCGAAGGGGTCTTGACTGAGATTGGCAAACCCGGGCGTGGTAATACTCAGAAGGTCCGCCGAATAATCCGACAAATCAGCCCCGTCAAATAGCGAGTCAAAGTTCGCGGAACGATCCACACTCGTCACCGCGGAACCGCTGCCGGTACTGAAGGTAATGGTAGCCGTTGCTTGTTGGGCTGCGCTGGATGCGAGAATCATCACGGCCAACAGTTGCGGTTTCATTTTTCTGAATGTGAACGTTACTGGTTTTGTTTTGCGCACCTTCTGCCAGATCAATCCCTGATGAGATTATGCACAGAGTTTCAAATCCATCCATGAGTGTTTGAGATTTTTTAGTACATATTTGGGCCATCGTTCTCGGTGTTGTCCTCCTTGAGATGGAGGGGAATTCAAGGACCACGACGAGCCGTTTCCGGTCGTATTGATTCTTACCTATTGACGCATTCTCATCACGCGACTGGACAAGCGGCTTGTTGTGTTGAAAATACGGGCAGTTCGTTCGCGCGTAATTGGCATGATCAATACGAAGCTCTGGCTAGCACAACGTCAGCTCGGCAACAAGTTTCCGCAAAAACGGCTGGAAGCTGTGCAGAAGCTTCGTGCCATGGAGGGGGACGGAGTGGTGGCGGCGTTGGTCCAGGCGCTTGAGGATGTCGAGCCAGCCGTGCGCACTGAGGCGGCCCATGCGCTAGGGGAATTCAAACACGAAGACTCGACGCGCGGTTTGATTGCGGCGTTGCGTGATCATTTCGAGCCGGTGCAGGAGGCGGCGGTGCAGTCGTTGAGAAAGCTCGAAGCTGCCACGGCCATCGAACCGTTGGTGGGTGTGTTGCAACGCGGCGGGCCCGGTGCCCAGTGGCACGCGGCGCAGGCGCTCAAATCACTGGGGTGGATTCCGCGGAGTTCGGGAGAGCAGATTCCTTATTACGTGGCGACGGG
>CAYSDO010000411.1:0-3919 GCA_964429665.1 uncultured Bifidobacterium sp. | reverse complement strand
CGGCCTGCGAACCCAGATCTGCGACCACCTGAAAGGCGCGCCGGAATTCAACGAACAGACCACCACGAACAAGATTTTCAAAAGCCCCTCTGTGGCCGTTCATTCAGTTGGAGACGACCGCTGGATTCTGACCACTTGGGAGCGCTGCGGGCGCGCTTGGGGAAACCCGCTCGTCCCATGCCTGCACGCCGACCCTGTGCTTCCCGACTGCGCGCCCGGCGAAACTGTCCGGGTGCGTGGACGTCTCTGGTTCTACGAAGGCAAAGATGTGCAGCAGGAACTCGCAAAGGCGAAGGAGTCATTTGATTGAAGTTAGACTCGGAGAGAATAAACGACGATTTCCTAACTATATTATCAGAGAATCCAGTTCATCGAGCTATGGTGGAGTCATTCGTATGGGCTCGGTGACTGGTTGGTGTTGGTTTTAAACAATCCTGCTCGCGTCATGCTCATCAACGTCTCAATGGTCTTGGTCTCCTGAGCCGTGTTGCTGAAGTTGGTGGGAGGTTGGAATCGAGCATTCACGCCAGCAGCGCCAAGAGCTGATATTGCAGTATCGCGGATGATCGTGGTTGGCACAGGCACACCATCAAGCCGAGTTACGCCGGCGCCGTCCACTGTTATTGTTATAGGTCCTGTTGTAGAAGGCCTCTTTGGGGCAGGATGAAACACAAAAACGCCCACCAAAACGGCTACCAATCCGATCAGTACGAGGAACAAGTAGATGAATGGCTTTTGTTGTTTCATGTTCGCATGACTCGCTTAACTCGGCATTCCATGTTTAAAATAGCTAGCCCGCCTCTTCCAATTCAGTTTTTCTGCTTTTCTTCTTCCATCCGCCGGTTACCGTCCAACCCGCATTTTATGGCTATAAAACATCACTACAAATTCTGCTTCGGCCCCTGGAACATCAGCGAAGGTCAGGACCCTTACGGCCCGACCACACGCCCGGCTCAATCGTTCGATTGGAAACTCGCACAGCTCAAGAAACACGGCTACGACGCCATGATGTTTCACGACGACGACGCGGTGCCGGACATTGACAGCAAGTCCGACGCGCAGGTGCGCAAGGAATCCCGCGAGCTGAAGAAGAAGCTCGACGACGCAGGTGTGGCAGCCGAGATGACCGCGCCCCGGCTGTGGTTTGATCCGCGCACAATTGACGGCGGCTTTACGAACAACGATCCCAAACTGCGCCGTTATGCAATCGAGCGCTCGCTGCGTTGCATTGACGTGGCCAGATACCTCGGCACGGACCTGATGGTGATCTGGCTCGCGCGCGAAGGCAGCTACATCCGCGAATCCAAGAACGCGCGGCGTTGCGTGGATTACCTTGTGGAGGCGCTGGACAAGATGCTCGCGCACGACAGGAAGATCCGCCTGTCCATCGAACCCAAGCCCAACGAACCGATGGATCATGCCTACGTGCCAACCATCGGCCATGCGCTGGCAATCGCCCAGCTTACGCGCGATCCAAAACGCGTGGGTTGCCTGATTGAAAGCGCGCACGCGATCCTGGCCGGTCTCGATCCTGCGGATGAAATTGATTTCGCGATGGCGTTCGGCAAGTTGTGGTCACTCCATCTCAACGATCAGAACGGACTGAAGTTCGACCAGGACAAACCGTTTGGCAGCGCCAATCTGCGTGTGGCGTTCAACCAGGTGCGCGCACTGGAGCGCAACGGCTACGGCAAACGTGGCGAGTATGTCTGCTTTGATGTGCATCCGTTCCGCACCACCAAGCCGGAGCATTGGATGGCGCATCTGGACAACAGCCGCCGCACCTTCCTGCGACTGCTGGAAAAAGCGCGCACCTACGACGAAGCGACGGCCAAACAATTGATTGCAGATCGCGATTACGCTGCGCTGGATCAGATGGTGATCGAACATTTGCTGGGAGACTAAACGTTAAAGCGCGCGGCATTTCTGCCGCAACAATCTGAAATATCAAACGGGAAGGGACAGCTCATTCGCTGTCCCTTCCGCATTTCAGTTCAGGTTTGTCATTTCGACCGTCAGTTGGAACCACGCAAGGAGGAATGCGCCAGCCGGAACTTTCTGCTTCTCGCAGCGGCATTCAACCTGTATTCATCCCGCCACCAACGCCCGAAGCACATGCAAACCTCACTTAAAATCAAACTCAGCTTCTTCATGTTCCTCCAGTATTTCATCTGGGGCTCGTGGTACGTGAGCATGGCCACGTATCTCGGAAAGACGCTCGGCTTTGAAGGCGGCCAGATTGGCCTGGCCTACGGCGCGTTTGCCATCGGTGCGATGATCTCGCCCTTTTTTGTGGGGTTGATCGCAGACCGATTTTTCGCATCGGAAAAGCTGCTTGCATTCCTCGGCATTCTCGGCGGTGCCCTGATGTTCGCGATGCCGAAGCTGACGACGTTCAGCGTATTTTACCCCATGTTGATTTTGTATTGCGCCTCATACGTACCCACGCTGGCGCTCGGCAATTCGCTCTCGCTGCATCATCTGGCAAACCCAAAGCGCGATTTCCCGCTCGTCAAAACGCTCTCCGCCGTCGGCTGGATCGCAGGTGGCATCACACTCAGCGTGGTCCTCAAGGGTGAACAATCTCCGGTGCAATTCTATCTGGCCGGCGCGGCTTCCATCGCGTTGGGGTTGTTCTCGCTAACGCTCCCGCACACGCCGCCGAAGAAAACGGGCAAGGACGTCCGCCTCGGTGAAATTCTAGGCCTCGACGCGCTCGCTCTGTTGAGGAAACCGTCGTTCGCGATCTTCATTGCGTGCATGTTTCTCATCTGCGTGCCGCTGTATTTCTATTTCGTGAACATGAACCTGTATGTGACCGAGCTGGGCTGGAGTTATACCGCGGCAAAGATGTCGCTGGCACAGGTGTCCGATGTCATCTTCCTGATTCTCCTCCCCTTGATGTTGCGAACCCTCGGTTACAAGAAGACAATCTTCCTCGGCATCCTTGCGTGGGTGACGCGCTACTTCCTGCTCGCCGGCAGCGTGAACAACATCGGCCTCGCCACGCCGCTCATCTTCGCGGCAATCCTGCTGCATGGCGTGTGCTACGACTTTCTGTTCATCGCCGGCCAGCTCTATGTGGATGACGAGGCGAATGAACGCATGCGCGGCGCGGCGCAGGGATTCATCGCCTTCATTCTTTGGGGCGTTGGGAACTTTGTTGGCAGCACACTGGCAGGCAAGTCGCAGGCGTTCCATACCCTGACGCAACCGCAAGGCGCAATCGCCCACGACTGGCGTGGCATCTGGATTTATCCCGCTTGGGGCGCGGTGGCCGTGCTGGTGATTTTCCTCATCTTCTTCCGCGACCCGCCGAAGAAAACAGCAACCTGTGTCGGTGCTTTGGCGAACCAGAGATAAGTCAAATCCCGGTCAAGTCTGAGTCAGACAGCTAAAGCGGTTGGAGTTTCAATTTCGCCGGGTCAATCACCGCGTGCTTGATTCGCTCGCGTTTCCATGTGTAGGTGACGTGGACAAGTCCGTCGCGCGTCTGGATGATGGCAGGATAGCTGAACTCCATGCCCGGCTCATTTTCAAACTCAAGCGCAGCCGACCACGCCCTGCCATCCGGCGACGCAGCAAGCGCGAGCGGCGAGCGGCCTTTGGACGTCGGGTTGTAGATGAGCAAATGGCTGCCGTTCTTCAGCGTCACGGCGTCCGTACCTGCGTTGGGATTCGGCAGATCGGTCAGCTTCATCTCGCTCCACGTCAACCCGCCATCGGCGGACCATGTCTCAAACACCCTGCCCTGCCGTGTCCGGCCCAATGCCTGGAGCTTGCCACCCGGATGGAAAAGAATGCTGGGCTGGATCGCACCGATTGTTTTGCCGTCATTGAGCGGCGGCGTGGCGGTCCAGGTTTTGCCGAGATCGGAAGATCGCTCGAAGTGAACGCGCCAACCTGCGTGCTCACTGCT
>CAYSDO010000410.1:0-3945 GCA_964429665.1 uncultured Bifidobacterium sp. | reverse complement strand
CGCAGCCGCGATATTTCTCGATGCTGAAATAAACCGAGCCATCCGCCGCCTGATAGGCGATGCCGCGAGCGATGAGTTTCTTGATGAGCGAAACGATGTCGGCAATGTATTCGGTGGCGCGCGGCGTGACATCGGGGAGATGGCAACCGAGCGCCTTTATGTCATCGAAGAAGGCGGTTTCGTATTGACCGGTGAACTCGCGGAGGGTGGTCTTGGTTTCGCGCACGCGGCGGATGATTTTGTCCTCCACGTCGGTGATGTTCATGACGTGCTTTACGTCATAGCCGCGAAAAGTCAGGTAACGTCGGACAAGGTCGCCGAAGACGAATGTGCGCCAGTTGCCGATGTGGGCGAAGTCATAGACGGTTGGCCCGCAGCAGTACATGCCGACGCGTTTGCCATCAGGATCGAGTGGCGTAAACGTTTCCGTAGAACGGGTGAGTGTGTTAAAAAGTCTTAGCCCCATCAAAATGCGCAACAAAGAGTAAGGAGCGGCAGGCGAAAGAAAAGGTCAAACTCGTTTTCGGTTACGAGGAATGATTACCCACACTCGTATCTGCCGCAGAAAGCAACTTGCGCGTTCCATGAAAGAGTGGTGCTTCCCTGGCTGTGTGGACAACCTGTGAACAAATACCTATTGTAGGGTCATCATCTCTTGCTAGTATTGACGCAACCCAACAACGTGTTGCCGGTTTCCAGATGGCAACAATACTAAATTAGAAAAGTCGTATTATGAAAACAGGAATTATCTCAAAGCCTCAAGCATGGCTTGTCAGAAGCAGCCTTTGCCTCGCCATTTCAGTGACAATGCTGTTGAGCCAAGCCAATGCCGCCACGCTTACGGACGGCAACTCTTCGGCAAGCATTGATCCATCAACCCAGGCAGGCATGTATAATTGGATCGTGGATGGTCAGGATATTCTCGCCCAACAGTGGTTTTGGTACAGGGTTGGGTCTTCCGGTCCCGAGGCTTCAATCAACACGATAAGCGCTCCTGTGAACAGTTCTCTCGGTGCCAATCATTTGAAGTCTGTCTACGCAAGCGCCTCGTTTTCGCTTTCCATAGAGTATTTGTTGAACGGCGGCACACCACTTTCAGGACTTGCTAATCTGAACGAGAGCATAGCGATTCACAACACAACCACCTTACCGATGGCTTTCCACTTCTTTCAGTATTCAGATTTCGATCTTGGGCCGGGTGGTGATTCTGTGCAGTTGGGCAAGAATATTTTTGGAAAATTCAACCTCGCAGATCAGGTGAACAGTGCTTCGTTTAACTTTGCCGAATCCGTGAGCACTCCGGGAGCGGATCACGGGGAGGTTGGTTTCTTTCCCGGAATCTTGAACAGTTTGAATGACGGTGCCACGACTACATTGTCGGACTTTGCCGGCCCCATCGGACCAGGCGATGCAACTTGGGCATTTCAGTGGGATGTAATCCTGTCACCTGCGGGCCAATCAGGAGATACGTTTCTTATCAGCAAGCTCAAGCACATTGAGTTGGTGCCGGAGCCGTCCAGTATTGCACTCGGGCTCATGGGATTGGCCGGAATCAATTGGATACGCCGCCGCCGCTCCTGAACGCAGCATGTTTTTCTCCAAGACCGGGCATCGAATGGTGCCCGGTTTTATTTTTGAGCACTCCAATAGATTTTATCTGTGCGCTTTCATCTCAAGTCTGTTGCCTTGATTGTGCTGTTTTTGGTTTTGGTTTCACCTTTGCGTTCGGTGGCTGGCGGCAGCGGTTTGAACGTGGCGTTGGTCGTCAATCAAGCCAGTTCCAATTCGGTAATGCTTGGGAATTATTACGCCGAAGTACGCTCCATACCTCCTGAAAACATTCTCCGCATCAACTGGTCTGGTCTAACCACTTCATGGTCCTTGCCAGAATTCCAGACCAATCTGTTTTTGCCTCTGATTTCCATGATTTCCGAGCGACAATTGACCAATCAGATCGGGATGGTCGTGCTATCCATGGACATCCCGTTCGCGGTATCGGGAACCGACAACGTCAACAGCACTACCTCTGCGCTTTTTTATGGGTACAAAGGAATGAACTGGCCAGATCAGATTAGCGCGACGAACAGCTATGCAGGAAGTGAATCGTCTTTTGAAACTTTTCGTCCTGCCAGTGCCCCGGGAATTTCCTTTCTAGCCACTATGATCACATCGGATTCATTTGCGCGGGCGGCGCGGCTCGTGGACCAAGGCGTCATCAGCGACGGGACGTTTCCTCAGAGACCGGTTCTCCTGGCGAAAACCAGCGATCCGCTCCGCAATATCCGATACCAAGCCTTTGACAATGCGGTATTCAACAACCGGCTTCGTGGCAATTGCGTGTGCATCAGGACGAATCTGAATTCGCTCTCAGGCCAGACCAATCTTTTTGGATGTGCGACCGGTCTCGGTTACTTCAGTGTTCCGTTGGATGCGTTCTCTCCTGGTGCGATGGCAGACAGCCTGACCTCCTATGGAGGTGCGATATTTGGCCCCAACTCGCAGACCACGTTGCTGGCATTCATCAATGCGGGTGCGTCCGGGAGTTATGGCACGGTGACGGAGCCTCAGCCGCAAACCGAGAAGTTTCCTGACCCGCAAAACTACTTTTACCAGTCACGAGGGTTTACCCTCGCAGAGTGCTATTACCAAAGCCTCACGAATCCGCATCAAGGGTTGATAGTCGGCGAGCCGTTGGCCGCCCCGTTTGCAAAAAGTGGTTCGGCCAAATGGCTCGCGCTTCCGGCCAACACTGTTCTTCGTGGCGTTACCAATCTGTCCGTGCAATTCTCATCTTCCGATCCGACACTGCGGTTTCAGCAGGTGGATTTATTCGTGGACGGCAGGTTACATTCAACCGCCACGAACCTGCCTTTGGTTGCGGGAAATCAACTTCTCATCAATCTCAAGGGTCATTCAGTCATGGCCATTGTTCCCAGCAACGCCACCCTTGCCAGTGCCGCCATGTTGCTGGCTGATACCTTGAACGCGCCATCCAACTCAGTACTCACAAGAGTCTCCGCGATTGTGCATGGAGATCGGATTGAACTGCAATCGTTGTCCCCGATGGCATCTAGCGCAGGGTGGGAGATGATAGATGCCGCGGCTTCAAGCTCCTCGCCACGCAAGTATCGCGCAGTGCGTATTTCTCCCCCGGCAAATGGTGTGATGACCGGTGTTACACTCAACTCGTCAGGCGCAGTTCAATTCCAAATCCAACCGCAGGCAAAGACTCCGTTCGTGGTTCAGGCATCCGCCGATCTGATCAATTGGTTACCACTCGCGGCCAGCTCTACAGGTGATCCCACGATGTTTTCAGATCCATTCGCCCGTTTTTATCCCAGCCGTTTTTATCGTCTTGCTCCCGCTGCTGCGCTTGCCCTCGGCGGGCGGGCGAAACTTTCCTCGCTTGGGAAGAAGGCAGGCGCGGGATTTCAGCTTTATATTGAATCCTCCATTGGATCGCCCTACGACATCCAGGTTTCCAGCGATCTCATCTCGTGGTCGTCTGTGTTCTCCAATGCGATCGGCGGGTCCATGATTTATTCCGATGCGGATGCATCCGGTTTGACCTCGCGATTCTACCGCACGCGAGCAGGAGATACGTCCGTTGGCCCGCCGGTTGTTGTAGCGACCAGCAACAGTACGGGTGCGAACCTCCTTTCCATTCAGGACCCATTGCAGATGCCTGCGGTTATTTTCGCTTCCACCAACGAGATCAATTGGGTTCCGATTTACACCAACACCAGTCCCCGGACATTGAGGTCTCGGTGGCGAGTTCAAAAGGCAGCGCGTCTACCCTCAATTGCTTTCTCCAGACCGCACGCTCCAACTTCCTGGGTTCCTCGGCCTACGGCATGCGCAGTTGTTCTCTCAAAGGCATGACTCAGGCCGGCTCATCCATCTCGCTCACTGTAACCAAAACGAACGGCAGCGTTGTTCTTGTTT
>CAYSDO010000409.1:0-3956 GCA_964429665.1 uncultured Bifidobacterium sp. | reverse complement strand
TCCTCGTAGACAGACGTTGATTCGCGCCGCAATCGGCTTTGTGGCGATTTGGATCGTTGCCATTGCCGGCTATACCGTGGCCAAAAGCATGAAAGTGACTCCTGAAAAGGTCGTGGCCTACGTGGATTCGGTGGAGTTGAACGGTCTGACGCGTGACTTGAGGGCGCGTGCGATACAACGGCTGGCGGACATGATGAACAAACTCACCCTTGAGGAACGTCAGCGATTGCGCATGGCGCGTACAGCCGAGAAATGGTTTTTGGAAATGACCGAGGAGGAAAAGGGTGGATTCATCGAGGCGACGATGCCGACCGGTTTCAAACAGATGCTGGCCGCGTTCGAGGAGCAACCCGCAGACAAACGACGGCGCGCAATCGAGGAGTCACTTACCCGGCTTCGAGAGTTGAATTCCCAGACGCGACCGGGCGCAACAACGAACGCCGCATTCGGAACAAATCGTCCGCCGGGTTTGAGTCCGGAGCTGGAAGCAAAGGTGCGCACGATCGGGCTCAAAAGCTTTTACAGCCAGAGCTCCGCGCAGACCAAGGCGGAACTCGCGCCGGTGCTGGAGGAATTGCAGCGGGCAATGGAATCGGGTCGGATGATGAGGGGACGATGAACAAACAGTCGAGAGCCCAAAGTTCGGAGTCCAGAGTCGGCGTGGCGTTCACGCTGATTGAATTGCTCGTGGTGATCGCGATCATTGCGATTCTGGTGGCGCTGTTGATGCCCGCGCTTGGCAAGGCCAAGGAGGCAGGGCGCGCGACAGCGTGCCTGAGCAATTTGCGGCAGGTGGGCGTGTCACTCCAACTTTACGTGGATTCAAATAATCAACGCCTGCCAATCATGCGCGACAGAATCGCCGTGACAGGAACGAATCAACCGCCGACGAATGGTCTCCCGAGTCCGGAAAAGGTCCTGGCTGGCGAACTGGGTAATACAAACATCCTTCGCTGCCCATCGGATCGCGATGACCTGTTTATCCAAACGGGTTCGAGTTATTCGTGGAATAGCCTGCTCAACGGTCAGCGCGCTGATGATGTAAAAATGCTGGGAATGAAATTCGACGCCCACGCAATTCCTGTCTTTTTTGACAAAGAGGATTTTCATAAAGCGCGAGGGCAGGGGAAGGCAGTGAATTATCTCTATGCCGACGGTCACATCAAAAACCTGCTGGCCATCGAAGGGACTTTGCAGAAATGATTTCACTCACAGAGGTCACAAAGAATTTTGGGTCGAGGATGGCTGTGGAAAAACTCTCGTTAGCCGTCCCGCGTGGTGAGATATTCGGACTGCTCGGGCACAACGGCGCAGGGAAGAGCACGGCCATCGGCATGATGCTGGGTCAGGTCTGGCCTACGAGTGGTGAGGTCAAGGTTTGCGGGCACGACGTAACGACGCAGCGGGCAAAAGCTTTGCACGCGGTTGGCGCGATCTTTGAAGCTCCGGCGTTTTACGATTACATGAGTGGTTGGCGAAATCTTCAAATCCTGAGCCACTACACCGCCCGCACTTCCAATGCGCGGATCAAGGACGTTGTGGATTGGGTCGGTCTGACCGGGCGCGAACATTCGAAGGTCAAAACCTATTCGCACGGTATGCGGGCGCGGCTGGCCTTGGCGCAGGCGTTGTTGCCGCAGCCGGAATTGTTGATTCTGGACGAACCGGGCAGCGGGCTTGATCCTGAAGGTATCGCGGAGATGCGACAAACCATTGCGCGATTGCATCGTGAACTGGGGCTGACGATTTTGTTGTCGTCGCATTTGTTGAGCGAGGTCGAGCAACTTTGCACGCGTATTGCGGTGCTGAACAAGGGGCGGAAAGTATTCGAGGGCAGGATCACGGAGGTCAGAGCTGCGCGGAGTCGTGTGGCTTTGAAGACGCCTGATTTCGAAGCGGCAGCAATCATTCTGGGTGATCACGGGTTGATTGTCGGGACTGAGGGCGGCGAATATATTTCTCTCAAAGATGGAATAACGACGGCAGATGTGACGCGAACGCTTGTTTCTGCCGGGATCGCTGTCGAGGGAATCTGGCAGCGCCAACAGACTCTGGAGGACTTCTATCTTGACCTTGTGAAAGCTCCGCAACTTCCAACAGGAAAATACTGACACCATGTTTTACCTCCAACTCAGGAATGAACTCTGGAAGCTCTTTGGCAAGAAACGAACTTACATCGGGTTCGGGGCTTTTATTCTGGCGCAGGCGGCAATGGTGTTTTTGTTTCAATCGAGAGGCTGGCAACGACGTTTTGAGTTGCTTCTTTCAGGAAATGGTTACGCTGCCTCCGAGTTCGTTTCCGCGCTGACGGTCGCGGTATTCATGTTGATACCCCAGGTGTTGTTGTTGCTTCATCTTTACACAACACTGGTTGGAGGTGATTTGGTGGCGAAAGAATACGAGGAAGGGACTCTGCGGATGGCTCTCTCGCGACCCATTTCACGCTTTCGTCTTTTATTGGTGAAATGGATCACCGGCGTAATTTTTTCGTTTTTGTTGGTTTTTTTATTGGGAGCCATAGCCCTCGGCTTTGCGCGGCTTCTGTTTCCTTGGAAAAGCCTCTTTGTGTTCAATCCCGGAGTGGGGTTCAATATCTTGTCACCACACGACGGTGTTGTCAGGTACTTGCTTGCGCAGTGTTTAATCGCCGTCAATGCGAGCGTGATGTTTTCCATAGCGTTCATGTTTTCGTGTTTCAACATGAAGCCTGCGGCGGCCACGATACTGGCGCTGACCGTTTGGTTGGCGAGTCTCGTGTTGGAAGCACTTCCTGCCTTCGACGATTATGAGAATCTGTTAGTGACGTACCATTTCAAATGTTGGCTGAAAGTCTTTCAGTCTCCCGTTCCCTGGTCGCAAATTGCGCAGTCGGAGATAATTCTTCTGGGTGTGGCGATGAGTTGTTTTTTGATTGGTTGCACGGCATTTCAAGTGCGCGACATCAAATCGTAGATACTTGGGGAATCGCTTACAAAGGGGTGGTAAAACGCCCAAGTCCGCCAGGCTTTTAACCGCAACATATTCGGGTGTTGCAAGAAAAAACCTACAACTAATAGTGTTTTCAAGGGTAAAAGAAATCCACTTAGATGTTGTGTGAAGCGCACACTTTTTCTATCGTTTTGAACCGGAGCTTCGCGGTACCAAGCGACTCATTTTCGGCAGGTTTATCATGTCAAATTCTAGCGAGAAAACTTTGGAAGAAACGGTGGAGCAAATGCCGTCCGACACGACGGTGAAGTCGGCTTATGGCGTGGAACAACTTGGAAAACTCGAAGGTCTCGAGGCCGTTCGCAAGAAGCCGGGCATGTATATCGGCGGCACGGATGAGCGCGCGTTGCACCATTGTGTGAGCGAGGTGTTGGATAATTCCGTGGACGAACATCTCGCGGGGCACTGCTCGAAAATCGAAGTGACGATTCATGTGGACGGCTCGATCTCGGTTCGTGACAACGGGCGCGGCATTCCTGTGGACATCCATCCGCAGTACAAAATTCCCGGCGTGGAAATGGTGCTCACGACGTTGCACTCGGGCGGCAAGTATGGTCAGGGCGGCTACAAATTTTCCGGCGGCACGCACGGCGTCGGCGCCAAGTGCGTGAACGCGGTGAGCGAATGGTTCGAGGTGGAAGTTTCGCGCAACGGCGAAGTGCATCACATGGAGTTCGAGCGCGGAAAAACGGTGAGCAAACTCAAGGTGACCGGCAAGGCCAAGGGCACCGGCACGCACATCACGTTCAAGCCTGACCCGGAAATCTTCCGCGAGACGACGGAATTCAAGGCGGATCGCATTGCGCAGCGTCTGCGCGAACTGGCGTTCTTGAATTCCGGATTGGAAATCGTTTTCACAGACGAGCGCGTCACCGAAAACGGAACTGAGCGTTTTTTCTACAAGGACGGCGTGGATGAGTTCGTGAAGCAGCTCAACAAGAACAAGGAGCCGCTGCATCCCAAGACGA
>CAYSDO010000408.1:0-3968 GCA_964429665.1 uncultured Bifidobacterium sp. | reverse complement strand
TTCACCTTCAATTGGACGAGTGATGCCAGCGACGCGAGCCGCAACGCCGGTTCATCCGACCGCAAGCTGATGAGCGGTTTCATCCGCGCTTACGGGACAAATCCGGCGTCGCTCACTCTCAGCAACATTCCGTTTACGAACTACGATCTCGTCGTCATTGTCGGCGGTTCTTACGACGGACAGAAAGGCCGCATCCGCCTCGACACGAACGCGAGCACCGACCGTTTCTTCCGCACCCTCTCCACTCCGCCGCAAACCGTGTTCGTCGAGAGTGTCGCCAGCGTCACGAATTTTCCCTACGCCAACTTCGTGATCTACACGAACCTCGCCGGCACCAACGCCACGCTGAGTGTCACGAACTACGACGGCTGGTCGCTCGGCATCTGCGCGGTGCAGATCATTGATCGCAATCTCGATTCCGACGCGTCGGGCATTCCTGATTGGTATGAGATGCGTCATGCGCTTGAACCTGGTTCAATCGCGCTCGCCGCCGCAGACACGGATGGCGATGGCCTGAGCAACGCGCAGGAATTTTCGCGAGGCAGCAATCCGCGTCTTGCCGATACGGACGGCGATGGTTTGAACGACAACGTTGAAACCGCCGCGAACGCGCTCACCGCCGACAGCGACGGAGACGGCCTTAGCGACGGTTCAGAAATCAATGCACCCATCCCCACCAATCCCAATCTCGCCGACACGGATGGTGACGGCATAAGCGACAAAGCTGAAATGCGCTTCGGCACGGACCCGACTTACAATCCGTCTAACAACGTCGCATTCGTCACATACGTCCCATTCTTCCAGAGCACGCCGTCGCGTTGGGGGTGGAATCTGGAAAACGTCCAGTTCGTCTGGGATCACGGCTCCGGCGCATTCGCGCCGAACATCTGGAACGAAGACTACCTCGTGGATTTCTCCGTGAGGAATCCGACCGGCACGGACTGGCGTACGTTCGGCATGTTCCTGCGTTACTACAACGGTTCGATCACGCACCTGTTCCACTCCGAATACGCAAGCGGTTTCAGTTATTCCGGCCAGCCGGATTCGACAATCTGGGATTCCGATTACGGCAATCCTCCCACCGACCTGAAATCCGCGCTTGGTTTCAGCGGTTACGGTCCGGCAGATATTTCGTCGCGCTTGCAATTCCGCCTCTTCGCACAACGCGGTGCCAACAGTAATTCCTGGACGGTTACGTTCGAGATTCGCAACCAGACGAGCAACACCGTCGTCGTCACGCGCACTTTCGCCAATTGTACCGCCCGCAATCCGCTCGACAATGGCACGGCCTCATGGACGGATTACAACGGCGTCACAAATTCTGTGAGTATGGTCTTGCATCAAGGCGTGCGGATGTTCATCGCCACCAATGCACTGGAAAATCTGCCCGCGTTCGCCAATGCAAAGGATTCTGACAACGACGGCATGCCCGACGCATGGGAGGATGTGAATCTGTTCAACAAACTTTCCGCCACTGACGCAACGTTGGACGCAGATGGCGACAGTTTGAACAATCGCGATGAATTCCTCGCTGGAACGAACCCGCGCAACCCCGATACCGATGGCGATGGCATTAGCGACGGTTTGGAACGGGCGAACTCATCGAACCCGCTGCTCTCATCGAGCCGTCCGCCATTCACCGGTCAGACGTGGCCAAGCGGTCAGGACTTGGACGGAAACGGCTTGCCGGATGCGTGGGAAGTCCGCTTCCGTGCATTTGGTTTGCCGCCGAACGGCGACGCGGACGGCGACGGCGCATCCAACGCACAGGAAGCCAGGTGGGGCACGAATCCTTTCGACGCGAATTCCAAAATCGCACTCGGACTGTCGAAGCAATTTAGCAACGCCGTCGTGACGTGGCCATATCAGCCGGCCAAAGACCAACGGCTCTTCTCCAGCAGCACGCTCACGAACTGGGCGCAGTTCGGCGGCGTGTCGTGGCTGACGGGCAACGAGGTGTCCACGATTTTCACCAACCGTTTCGCGACGACAAACCGTGAGTTCTATCGCGTGATGACCGACGACAAGGATTCTGATGGCGACGGTGTGAAGGATTGGGACGAACTCGTCCTCGGCAGTGATCCGCTCCGCGCCAACAGTACTCACACGAATGTTCCCATCATCGCCAACAATGGTTTAATCACCGGCACGGTGGCGGGCGACTTCGCATCGTTCGTCGAGCAGATGCGCGGCGGGCCGGGCGGCAGCAGCGCAGGTTTGGTCACACGCGCGCAAGCAGCAAGATTGCTTCAGCAGGCGACTTTCGGCGTGACGTTGCGCGAGATTGATCGCGTGCAACAACTCGGTATCGCCGGGTGGATTGACAATCAGATCACGAACCAGCCTGCGTCCTTGCAGCGGCCGTACATGGAACAGATTTACGCCGACTTCAACGGCCCGCGCACCGACCTCACCTATCTTTATAGCGAGATGGACAATTTCATCTTTGGTAACAACTGCGTCACACCGTTCGCGCGCGGCGCGGTCGGTGGGCCGGATCAGTTGCGCCAGCGCGTGGCGTTTGCGTTGAGTCAGATATGCGTCGTGTCGCGGCGCGATCCAAATCTGGAAAACAAACCGCTCAGTGTGGCGGACTACTACGACATTTTTGTGCGGAATGCGTTCGGCAATTACGCCGACGTGCTTCGTGAAGTCACGTTCCATCCCGTGATGGGCCGCTACCTCAGCCACATCGGAAATCAGAAGGCCCGCCCGGAGATCAACCAGTATCCCGACGAAAACTTTGCGCGCGAAGTGCAGCAGCTTTTTACCATCGGCCTGTGGGAGTTGAACACCAACGGCACGCGGTTGCTCGACGGTTCCGGCCAGCCGGTCCCGACTTACGGCAATGCGCAGATCACAGAATTCGCGCGTGTGTTCACGGGATTGTGGTTCGGCGGTCAAGCGTGGGGCAACAACGGTTGGAGCGACGACGACAGTTCCGTGCCGATGCAGATGTGGGCTGAGAAACACGACTTTGGTGCGAAGACATTGCTCAAAGGATTCATGATTCCCGCCCGCGCACCGACGATCGAGAACGCCATCCATGATGTGGACGATGCATTGCGAAATCTGTTGGAGCATCCGAACACGGCGCCGTTCATCAGCAGGCAACTCATCCAGTTCCTCGTCACGAGCAATCCATCGAGCAACTATGTCGGGCGCGTCGCCGCGAAGTTCATCAACGATGGTGCGGGCAAGCGCGGTAATCTCGCAGCGGTCGTGAAAACCATCCTGCTAGACGAAGAAGCGCGCGATGCCCGGTGGTTCTTGAGTGCGCCCGAGTTTGGACGATTGAAAGAGCCGGTGCATCGCGCGCTGGCGATCACTCGCGCGGGCAATGTCGGGCGTTATACCAATCTCCTCTGGTGGACTTGGGGCGAGTTCAACTCAGCGGCGTTCCAAGAGCCGACGTATTCACCGAGCGTGTTCAACTTCTTCCGCCCCGGCTATCAGCCGCCGGGTTTGCTCACGTTGAATGGACTCGTCGGCCCCGCATTCCAGATCACCGACAGCTATTCGAGCATTTCGTTCCCGAACAAACTTTGGGAGATGACACAGGAAGGATTGAAGCATTACAGCGATTACAACTTCCCGCCGGACTACGTTGAGTTGATCGCGCAGGCTGGTAACACGGCGCAACTCGTAGATCAGGTCAATCTCCTCTTCTGCGGCGGTTCGATGACTTACGCCACGCGCGACAATATCCTCAACGCAGTGTCTCAAGTGCCGGCGTATGACGCGCTGCTACGAACGCGCCTCGCCGTCTATCTCGCCGCAACGTGCCCTGAAGGAGCAGTGCAAAGGTGAACCTATGAGCAAACCCATTTCACGGCGGGGATTTTTGAAGCAACTGAACTGCGCTGCCGTCGGTTCGTCGGCCATCCTCAACACGTTGCTCAATCTGCGCCTCGCCAACAGCGTCGCTGCGCAGGGCGGCCCGCTCGATAACAAAGCGCTCGTCTGCA
>CAYSDO010000407.1:0-3992 GCA_964429665.1 uncultured Bifidobacterium sp. | reverse complement strand
GCTTGCCGAGGCAGTGGTTGCCTTATGGCGTGACCTTGAAGTCGAATCACAATTGGACCGCTGGTCAGATGCAACACGCGGCAGTTCCGGTTTGCAGGTTCCGAGTTCCGCGTTTCACCAGGGTGTGCTAGAACAGATGCGCGATGTGTTGGGAAATCTCGCACGCGCTTTTCCGGACGGTGGATTGTCGCCGCACGAATGGCTTCCGATTGTTGAGGCCGGTCTCTCCGGCTTGACGGTCGGCGTGATTCCACCGGCGCTGGATCAAGTGCTCATCGGAGCGGTTGACCGTTCACGCAATCCTGATCTCAAGCTCGCCCTGGTGCTTGGGTTGAATGAGGGTGTGTTTCCAGCGCCGCCTGTGCCCGGCACTTTGCTCACGGAAACGGATCGAACGGGCCTTGAGCGCGCGGATGTTTATCTCGGTCCGACATCGCGCCAGCGGATCGGTCATGAACGCTACTTCGGATACATTGCGTGTACACGAGCGAGCGAGCGTCTGGTGCTTACATGCGCAGCCGAGGACGGTAAAGGCAAAGTGCTTAATCCGTCGCCATTCGTTGCCCATGTGTGTCGCATCGCAGGTGCGAAAGAGGAAATATTCAACGCAGCCGGGCAGTGGTGGATGGGCGAACACGCCTGCGAGATTGCCGCGCCTCTGTTGAAAATGCGAGCCGATGTCGCGTGCCTGACAGAACTGCCTGCGATTCGTCCGGTCGTCGAGAAGTGGCGGCAGGTTGAAGCCGCCGCTGTTGTTTCGCTGCCTCCTACTGCCGTTGACTTGCTGTTTGGGACAAACCTCAATACCTCCGTGAGTGCGCTGGAGGATTTCGCTGCCTGTCCGTTCAGATTTTTCGTTGCGCGAGGTTTGCGTTTGCAGGAGCGGAAAGAATTCGAGGTGGATGACCGTGACAGGGGAAATTTTCATCATGATGTTTTGGAGAAGTTTCATCGTCGGGCAACGATGAACGGCGGGCGCTGGCGTGATCTCGACGTGAAGATCGCGGTCAAACTCGTCGGGCAAATAGCGCGGGAAGAGCTCTCAATTGCGGCGCGTGGAAAGTTCCAATCGGATGGGGCGGCGCGTTTCACAGGGGGGATTCTGATCGAGCGCATTCAGAAACTCGTCGCGGCACTCATTGAATGGATGCCGCAGTATGATTTCGATCCGGTGGGAAGCGAGATTGCGTTTGAGGATGGGACTCAGGGGGCATTGCCGGCCTGGAAGCTCGATCTTGGGAACGGACATTCTCTTTCGTTGCGCGGACGGATTGATCGTGTGGACCTATGCCGTCTTCCCGACGGTGACGCGCTTGCCGTGGTCATGGATTACAAATCGCGGGTGCGCCGGCTCGACAACACAAAACTGCATCACGGGTTGGAATTGCAACTTCTGTCGTATCTCGGTGTGTTGAAGCAGGTGAGTGATCTTGAAAAGTTTCCCGGTGTCAAAACGCTGCGGCCTGCCGGTGTGTTTTACATTCCGCTGAATGGAGGCGCAGGCAAGCCAGGAACTAAACGATTTGACATCGTTAAGGCAGGTGACGTGGGAGGTGACGCTGTCGCAGCCGCAGAGGCCCGCGCCACCTACCGTCACAGCGGAAGATTCCTGGCCGATGAACTCACCCATTTCGACAATCGGAATGGCAACAAAGGCGATCAATTCGTCTTCAAGAAGAAGGTGGATGGAACACTGGCGGCGACAGGGAATGAAGCGCTGCCGCTGACCGAGTTCGACGCGCTGCGAACAAAGGTGGAAGAACATCTGCGCGATTACGGGCGAAGGATATTTGAGGGCGAGGTTGCGGTGTCTCCGTTTCGCATCGGCAAGAAGACGGCGTGCGATTATTGCGATTTCCGTCCCGTGTGCCGGTTTGATCCGTGGACGCAGCAGTTCAGGCAGCTACGCCCACCGCCGAAAAAGTCCGCCGACAGCCATGACGAATGAGCACGTTCACACCGCAACAATCCGAAGCGATCAAGGCCCGGGGTAATGTGCTTGTTGTGGCGGGCGCAGGTACGGGCAAAACACATACGCTGATCTCGCGCTGCTTAAGGCTCGTGACGGAGGAACGCGTCTCGATTGAAAAAATCCTGATGGTGACATTTACCGAGGCGGCTGCGGCAGAAATGCGGGCGCGCATTCGGTCAGGTTTGCAGATGCTGCATCTTGAAAATCCAGAGGACGAATATCTCGCGCAGCAGCTCGCGTTGCTCGACACTGCGCGCATCAGCACGCTGCACGGATTTTGCCTCCAGTTGCTGCGTGAGCATTTTCACTCGCTTGGTCTTGATCCGCAGTTCAGCGTGTTGGATGAACAGCAGACCCGCCCGCTGCAACAGGAGGCATTGGATGAAATACTCGAACGCCATTACCTGGCGCCAGCCGATACAGGCCCGGTGCAGAAATTAATCCGTGTGCTGGGCCGTGGTTCGGATGAAGCCATCCGCAGCCTCGTCGTCAAGCTGCACTCATTCACCCAATCGCTCGCTCGTCCCGAGGCGTGGATAAGGCAACAGGAGTTGTGCTTTGCCAAAACGCAGCCTGATGAATGGCGCAACGGTTTTATTGAAGCCGTGGTGACATTACGCGCGGAGTGGCTGGCAGAAATCAGACAGCATCGAGGCACGGCGGCAGTGGACATCAGCATTGAGGCATTGGAGAAGCTGTCGAAGCAACCGACTTTCACGCAAGCCGCAGATGCAGTCAGGTTGATCTACACTGCGGACAAGGATAAAAAGAAAAATTGGCCCAAAGGTTCGATTGGCAGGGTGCGTGATTTGATCAAGGCGTTTTTTCAAGAGGTCGAATTCCTTGCTGCATTGGCCCCGGTGGAAAAACAAGACCCGCTTTCAGAAGATTGGAACTGGTGTAGCGAGCAAATGCTGGCGTTGCTGGCGTTGGTGTGCGAGTTCGGAGTGGTGTTCGCAGGCAAGAAGCGTGAGCTGGGAGGCGTGGATTTCTCCGACATGGAGCAAAGCTCGTTGAGAATGTTGTTTGGTGATGACGGCGCTGTGACTCCTGTGGCGCTTGAATGGCAGGGACGCCTTGCACACGTGGTCGTGGATGAGTATCAGGACATCAACGCTGCACAGGATGCAATCCTTGCCGCGTTGAGCAGGACTGGTCTTGACGCAAACCGATTTCTGGTCGGCGACGCAAAGCAGAGCATTTATCGTTTCAGGCTGGCGAATCCGGGAATCTTTCAGGCCTACCATCGTGCCTGGTCGGACGGCAATGCGGGCCGCTCTTTGTCGCTTACGCAAAATTTTCGCAGTCGCGCCGCGATTTTGAATTTCGTGAACGGGTTGTTTGGCTCGCTCATGCGTGAAGAGGTGGGTGGAGTGAATTATGAGTCACTGCAATTTGGAGACGAGAGCAGTCGGATCGCCCTCTCGACGAAGCCTGGCGATTTGAAATGCGTGGAGCTTCACATCATCACCAAATCCGATGAAGAGGCAGATGAGGTTGAGAACGAGGCGGACGATTCGGGAACAGCCGCGCCCGATCTGCTCGGTGTGGAACGTGAAGCGCGGTTGGTGGCGCGCAGACTGCGCGAATTTAAGGAAGGCAAACATCAGGTCTGGGACAAGTACTCGAACTGTTTTCGTGATGTAAAGTGGAGCGACATGGCGGTGTTGTTGCGTTCGCCGAATGGTCGTGCCGAGGCATTTGCGATGGAGTTCAATCGTGCCGGCATTCCTTTGAGCGCGGCGCGGGATGGATTTTTTTCGAGCCTCGAAGTTTCCGACTTGTTGAACCTGCTCAAATTGCTGGACAATCCATTGCAGGATGTGCCGTTGGTGGCGGTATTGCGTTCACCGTTGGTTGGATTGACGCTGGAGGAATTGGCGAGGATACGCGCGGGGGCGGGGCGCGAACTGTTCTGGACTTCGTTGTTGAGGTGTCAGGACGCGCAGGCAGGAAAAGTAAAAACCTTCCTGGAACAGCATTCCCGCTGGCGCGAACTTGTCCGGCAGACGTCGTTGTC
>CAYSDO010000406.1:0-4023 GCA_964429665.1 uncultured Bifidobacterium sp. | reverse complement strand
CCCAGCGAGTAGCCATGCAGCACCGGCACACCGCCGTCTGCCAATGTTTCACGACAAAAGTTCGCGATGTCGTGTCGCACGGTATCCTCCTGCGGGAAACGATAGCGCGGCAGGCCGAACGTGGTTTCCATGATGAGTTGATCTGCTCGGCAGGTTATGCAGCGTTCGGCGATGGGGCTTTCGCGAAGTTTGAAATCGCCGGTGTAGAGCAGTGTTTCACCGCGCCACTCGATGAATGACATGGCACTCCCGAGAATATGACCCGCAGGCAGGGCAGTGAGGTGAAATGTTTCGTCGCCGTGCCGAAACTCGGTTCGCTCGCCGAAAGTCAGAATGTGTTCCCGACGTCTTCCAGGCAGCCGGGTGCGCATGAAAAGTGAAGTGGCCTCCGTGAGCAGGACTTCGTCATGCGCGCCGATGTGATCGCTGTGGGCATGACTGACGAACACACGCTCACGGCCGCGCTGGCGTTTCCGGGCATCGAGCCAGAGCCCAAGTTGAGGCAGGTGAATTCCTGCGCGGGTGAATTGAACTTCCAACGACACGGTGGAATCGTGATGCCCCGGAGGCGGCGAGTCAAACGTTCGAGAAATGAGTTGGATTTTACCCGCGGGCTTGGTTTAGATTGCAGTGCCATGCCTGAGAAACCTTTGAATGAATGTCCACGCGAACTGCGACCGTTGTTCACCAAGGGCAGCGAAGCGTCCCAGCGTGAAAACTTCGAGTATGCGATTGACCTGTTTTGCCAGGTGCTCGCGCGTGAGCCAGGATTGATTGATGTGCGGCGCGCACTGCGCAAGGCGCAAGCGGGCAAGTCCGCAGGGGAGGCTCGGGATTTTTCAAAAAAGTCCTCAGCAGCGCCGGCTCGTCGCCTCAAATGGCCAAGGCGCAATTCGCCTTGCGCTCCAATCCCGCCGAGGCGCTCGCACTCGCGGAGCAGGTTCTTGGCAGTGATGCCAACAACGCCATGGCCCATCGTGTCGTTGTCGAGGCGGCGACCGCTCTTGCGATGCCTCAGACCGCCGTGATGTCGCTCGAGATTCTCACGCACCTTTCGCCAAAGGACAAAAATGTGGCGATCCAGCTTTCGAGGTTGCTTGCAGACACGGGCGACGCCAGGCGCGCCGAAGGGCTGCTGGCAGCGTTTGCGAACTCGCATCCGAATGACCAGGAAGTTTCGCAGGCGCTCAAGGATGTTTCAGCCAAACGCACGATGAGCGAGGGCGGCTACGGCGCGCTCGCATCCGGCGAGGGTTCTTATCGCGACATTCTCCACAACGAGAAGGAAGCCGTCTCGCTCGAACAGGAAAAACGCGTGCAAAAAACCGAGGACGTTACCGGGCGTCTCATCGAGGAATACGAGGCGCGCATCAAGGCAGAGCCAAAAAATCTCAAGCTCTACCGCGACCTCGCCGAGCTTTACACGCAGAAGAAGCAGTTCGACAAAGCCCTGAGTTATTACGCCCAGATCAAGGCGAGCGAAATGGGTGGAGACGCCTCGCTGGACCAGGCCATCGCTCAGACCACCGTGCGCAAACTGGATCATCACATTGAGCAATTGAATCCGAACGCGGACGATCATGCTGAAGAGGTGGCGAGATTGAATGCTGAGAAGATGGCGTTCCAGATCGGTGAATGTCAGAAGCGCGTGGAAAAATTCCCCACTGACCTCGGAATACGTTTCGAGATGGGGCAGCTTTATTTTCAGTCGGGCAAGATCGGCGAGGCCATCAAAGAATTTCAGCGTTCAAGGGACAATCCGCATCGGCGCATCGCCTCCATGAACCTCCTGGCGCAATGCTTCGCAAAGAGAAAGATGTTTGATCTCGCGGCGGAAAACCTTCAGGAAGCCATCAAGGAAAAACAGGTATTCGATGACGAGAAGAAGGATCTCGTGTATCAACTTGGCGTGGTGTTGGAGAACATGGGGAAGAAACCCGAGGCCATCGAGCAGTTCAAGCTCATCTACAAGCTAGATGCGTCGTATCGCGATGTTGAGGCGCGGGTGGATGCGTTTTATGCGGGGCAATAAGCCGAACGCAATAACGGGGAGGAGGAATTCTCAACTTGTTTTGCCGCACGTTGTCGCGTAAGTATTCGCCGGTCTTGCACCCATGAGTCCTACGCTCATCGTCATGCCGACGTACAATGAACGGGAAAATCTCCCGCGCATGGTGCAGCGCCTTCTCTCGCTCCCGGTCAAGGTGGACCTGCTGGTGGTGGACGACAATTCCCCGGACGGCACGGGCAAACTTGCCGACGATCTTGCGGTGAAACATCCCGAGGTTCATGTGTTGCATCGCCAGGAAAAAAACGGGCTGGGCCGCGCATATCTCGCCGGGTTCAAATGGGCGCTGGAGCACGGTTACGAATTCGTCTTCGAAATGGACGGCGATTTCTCTCACAATCCTGACGACGTGCCTTCGTTTCTCGAAGCGGCGCAGACCGCCGATCTCGTGCTCGGCTCGCGTTATATCAACGGCATTCGCATCATCAACTGGCCGTTGAGCCGGCTCATGTTGAGCAAGAGCGCCGCGACGTATGTGAAGCTGATTCTTGGAATGCCCATCACCGATCCAACAGGCGGCTACAAATGTTTTCGCCGCCGGGCACTTGAAGCCATCAATCTCGATGAAGTGCGCTCGAACGGTTACAGCTTCCAGATCGAACTCACACACAAACTTTGGCGTCAGGGGTACACGGTTGTCGAAGTGCCGATCATTTTTACCGAGCGCCTGCTGGGTCACTCGAAGATGTCAGGTCACATCGTGCGCGAGGCGCTTTTCATGGTGTGGAGGTTGTTTTTTCAAAATGGCTGCTGTCGTTCGCCAAGGCCAAAGTCGAAGCAAACTGGGGCTTGAATCCGGTCGCAACCTCCTGCATAGTCCGCCCGCTTAAAAGCGACAAACCAGCCCGCGTACGTTTTGAAAGGCGCGGGACAAACCAAACCAGACTGGAAACCAGGCTTGCACCCGTTGTGCAGGAGCTTCCTCGGATGGCAAAGGCCATCATGCTCCGGGATTTTTCCCACTTCGATCCGGTTGGGGACAGACACAGAAAACACATGCAAAACAAAGTCGGTTCAGTTCAGTACATCCGCTTCGCCGTGGCTGCCGCGCTCGCGTTCAGCTCAATCTTTGCAAACGCGCAGACTCCCGCCCCTGAGGCAAAAAAGACATGGGACACGACAGCCGCACTCACCCTCGCAATCACCAAGGGCAACAGTGATACAGTGCTGACCACAGCCTCTCTCGACACCAAGCGAAAGTGGGAGAAGGATGAGGCTTTGTTCGGACTCGCCGCCGGTTACGGCGAAAACTCCGGCACCAAGAACACCAAGTTCGTCAATGGCTTCGGCCAGTACAACCGGCTTTTCAATGAACGCCTCTACGGTGGTCTCCGGTTGGACGGCAATTATGACGGCATCGCGAACCTCGATTATCGCCTGCGCTTGTCCCCGTTGCTCGGTTACTATCTCATCAAGGAGAAAAAGACGAGCCTCGTGGTCGAAGCCGGTCCGTCATTCGTCGTGGAACAATATGGCGAGACCGACAACAACAATGACGTCACAAACACTGTGAACAAGACCTATGTAGGCTTGCGCCTTGGTGAAAAACTGGAGCACAAACTCACAGACACCACCAAACTCTGGCAGTCTGTTGAATACATCCCGGCTGTGGATCGGTTCACTCAAAAATACGTCCTCACATTCGAGGCAGGGATTGATACCGCGATCACCAAGAAATGGTCGCTCAGGGTGACGGTGCAGGATATTTACAACAGCGAGCCCGGCGGTGGAAACAAGAAGAACGACATGCGCCTTCTTGCCGGCACGGCTTACAAGTTCTAACCGCTGACAGATTATCGATTTGATTCAAAGCCGGTGTGGAAAAGTTTCCGCACCGGTTTTTTGTTTGGAGTGCTTACGACAGCGAGAAGTAATCCGCGCTCTGGTAATTGCCGTCCGCCGCCTTCGCAATCTGCATCAGCACGTCGTTCACAAGCGTGCTCGCGCCGAAGCGG
>CAYSDO010000405.1:0-4043 GCA_964429665.1 uncultured Bifidobacterium sp. | reverse complement strand
CAACACTGCGATGACGATGAACAACCGGAAACGGAAGGCGGCTTTCCAGGTCAAGAGCGCGATAGCGAAGACCCGCTGAAACCCGCCGGGCAATGAAAATAATGACGAGCCTTCATGATTCACAACCCGCCTTAAGTCGCCACCTCTTGCAAATACACCAATCGCCTCTGAAACAGATATAGCAGAGACAACCCCAACAAAATTGAATCCAGCCTGTTCCAGTTTTTTGATGCGCCAAACATTTCCCTTTAGGCCGACAGCAACCTGAGCACCCAACCCTAGAAAGATCGACACCACTTGACTGCCCTCAAACGCAAAAAAAACAAACGATAGGACGGCGGCATTTATCACGAGCAAAAAACTTCCAGGCAACCACAAGCCACGCGCAAATGCCCAAATCCATGTCAGGAAAAACCCTGGCCAACAAAATCCATTCTTCACCGCAACTGGAGAAGCGGAAGGATTTGTAAAAATATGAAACTCTCGCGACATGAACCCTATGGACCGGTTACTTGTTCTTCCCGAGCAACGACGAAAGCTTCTCGTCTGCCTTCGTCAAGTCTTCAGGCTTTTGTTCGCTTGTTGTTGAGGCTCTGGCCGGCGCGGGCGCAGGCTCGGTTTTCGTCAACTCATCCAACTTCTTTTCATCCACAGAATCCTCGACGGCTTTCAGAGGAGTTGGTGCGACTGCCGCCGCCTGCGGCAACGTGAGTTTCTCCAAAACTTTCTCCGTGCTGGGCTTTGCATCCCCATCACCGCGCAGGTAGGCGGCCACCTTGGCGCCGGATTGCGCGCCGCTGGTTTCAGACGCAGCCCTCTTGGCTTTCTCCACCACTTCGAGGAAGTAACTTTCCAGATTCTGCGTCGGATTATCCACGCGCACTTCGCCGTCACCCGCGTCCTTGCGGATGGTTGCCAATACACGCTCCATCGTCTCACGCGGCAATACCGGAGTGGTGATGCGCAACGTGTCGGGCTTGGCGAGCAATTCGTTCAATGTGCCGATCGCCTGAACCTTCCCTCCGTAATAAATCACCACGCGATCACAAACATCCTCCACGTCCGAAAGCAAATGGCTGCTCAGAATCACCGTCTTGCCGCGCTTGGCGAGCGCGATGATCAAGTCCTTGATCTCGCGACAGCCGATCGGATCCAAGCCTGCCGTCGGTTCGTCAAGAATGACCAGGTCAGGATCATTGATGAGCGCCTGGGCCAGACCGATGCGCCGTTGCATGCCTTTCGAGAACTCGCCGACCGCGCGGGTGCGCGTCTGGTTCAATCCTACCATTTCCAGCAACTGCTCCGCGCGATTGTCACGATCTCGCTTGTCGAGCTGGAACAGGTTGCCAAAGAAATCCAGCGTCTCGCGCGAGTTGAGATAGCGATAGAGATAGGATTCTTCGGGAAGATAACCAATGCGAGCCTTGGTCTTCACATGCCGCGGCGACTGGCCAAAGACTTCGACATGGCCCTTGGTTGGATACAACAGACCGAGAAGCATTTTGACCGTGGTGGATTTGCCGGAGCCATTCGGCCCAAGCAAACCAAAGACCTCGCCCCGCTTCACGTCAAAGTCCACGTTGTCCACCGCGCGAGCTTTTGGCCGACCCCAGAAATCCTTGAACACCTTGGTCAACCCGCGCACGGAGATCACGACCTCTCCGCTTGTGTTTGGTTCGGTGTTGGTCATAAAAATCTATCCTGCCAGATTTCGAGTGCGTTCCATTCAGGCCGGGTTTGGGACAAGTTGTCTAGGTTGCCCACCTCGATTACTGTCGGCAACGATGGCCTCAGGCTGATAATGTTCCAGTTCCTCGCCTTTCCGCACAAGCCGGGCGCTGTTGAATATCACAATCAGCGAACCCACGTTGTGCAGGACCGCGGCAAAGATCGGTCCGACCAGACCGAACGCAGCGGCACTCAATCCAACGATGATGAAAAACACCCCAAAGAGAAAATTCTGGTTGATGACCGCGCGCGTGCTGCGTGAGAGCTTTATTAGAAACGGAAGGCGGCGAAGATCATTGTTCATCAACGCAATCGTCGCGCTGTGGATCGCCACCTCGCTGCCCGCCGCGCCCATTGCGATGCCGATGTCGCCCGCCGCGAGCGCAGGAGCGTCGTTCACACCGTCACCGACCACTGCAACCTTGTAGCCTTTCGCTTTCACCGCACGGACAAATTCAACCTTGGTCTGCGGCAGACAATCGCCTTGAGCCTCTTCGCAACCAATCTCCGCAGCCACGCGCGTCGCCACAGGCTGGCGGTCACCGGAAATCATCGCGATGCGCCGCACTCCCGCGAGCTTCAATTCCGCAAGCGATTCCTTCGCCTCGGCACGGGTGCGATCCTGCAATCCCACCCAGCCGATGCACTTCCCTTCACGCGCCACAAAAATCAAACTCCAACCTTCGGTCTCGTTCAGGTCAACAGCCTTCTCGAAGTCATCCTTCACGCCGTTGTCCTTGAGCCATTGGGCGCGACCGACCAAAACTTTTGCACCACCGACATCAGCCTTCACGCCGCGACCGGCAGTCTCTGTGAAATCTTTCGGCTCGACCAACGGGACGCCAGCCTCGGTAGAAATCGTCGCCAGAGCCTTTGCCGTCGGATGGTTGCTGTATTTCTCGGCGCTCGCCGCGATGCGCAACAGTTCCGCAGGCTTTGTATCACCTATTGGCGCAAGGCGACTGACGGCGAGTTCGCCCGTGGTGAGCGTTCCTGTCTTGTCGAAGATGAACGCATTGATCTTCGCCGCCGCTTCGATGTCAGCGACATTTTTGATGAGAATTCCAAGACGCGCAGCCGCGGATAGCGCGGCAACCATCGCGGTGGGCGTTGCCAGGATGAAAGCGCATGGGCACGAGACGACAAGCACGGCGATAACGCGAGTAAGATCGTGTGTGAACGCCCACACGAGCGCACCGATGACGAGCACCAATGGTGTGTAGAAACCCATGTATTGATCCACGATCTTCATGATCGGGAGCTTGGTCTTTTCAGCAGCGAGAATCAGTTCGCGCACGCGGCCAAGCGTCGTATCTGTGCCGGCGCGACTGACCTTGATCTCCAAAACACCAGTCAGATTCAGCGTGCCCGCGAACACTTCGTCGCCGGGCTTTTTGTCCACTGGCAATGATTCGCCCGTAATCGTAGCCTGATTGAACGAACCCTGACCGCTCAGAATCGTGCCGTCCGCCGCGACATTGTCACCAGGCCGGATGCGGATCGCATCGCCAACCGCAAGCTGACTGGCAGCGACTTCTTCCTCCGTTTTGTCTGCCTTTATGCGCCGCGCTTTGGTGGGGGTAAGCTTAATGAGCGACTCAATGGAATCCCGCGCGCCTTCCGCCGTGCGCGTCTCAATGATTTCACCAAGCAACATGAAAAACGCCACGACGCCTGCCGTCTTGTAGTCGCCCGACGCAAACGCTGCGAGCACGGCGATGGCCACAAGTTCATTGATGCTGAGGCGGCCAATCTTCAGGTCCTTTATGGCAACCATCATGATCGGGATGCCGAGAATGATCGCACCGATGAACGCGCTCGCACTGGCCACCGTGTGCGAACCGGGAAATGCCCAGTCCACAACGAATGCGTTGAGAACGAACACAACGCCGGCAAGCGTTTGCTTGAGGCGCACGGGCGCGTGCTCGTGGTCGTGACCGCAGCCGCACTCCGGTTTGTGCTTGTGCCCGGTTTCCTGTTGACTGAGGAGAGAGGTGATTTGCATGGCGCGGTTCGTTAATTCGATTGTTGGCAGTCGCTCATTTTGCCTCCGGCGGCTTTGGCTTCGGCGGCTCACGGTTGAGGAGCAACCGGAGTTCAACCTGCGTGAGAGGCAACTGTGCCTTGAAATCGGAATTGGTAAGCGAGCGGCCAACGATTTCCACGAGTCGCGACTCGGAAAAGAAGCGCGGGTTCGCTTCGTAAACCGGCAGCAAATCCTTGAACCGTTTCGCCTCCGCGTTGATCTCGCTGATGAGTCGTTGGCGGTCGCTCTCGGCGGTGTTGATCAATGCGACGGCACTGGCACCAGCTTG
>CAYSDO010000404.1:0-4064 GCA_964429665.1 uncultured Bifidobacterium sp. | reverse complement strand
TCGATCTCGACGTTCTCGCTGGTGAAATCGTTGATGGATTTCACCTTCAACTTGCCCTTTTCAACCGCAGCTTCGATGGAGGCGGTGAGTGATTCAGTGGTTGTGCCGGGCGGCAGTTCCGTGATGACGACTGTGGAATCGTCGCGCTCCTTCATGCGGGCGCGGACTTTGATCGTGCCCTTGCCGTCCTGATAATCGCGCGCATCCATCAGGCCGCCGGTGGTGAAATCCGGCAGACACTTGAAGGGCTGCTTCTTGAGGATGGCGATCTGGGCTTCGATCAATTCCGGGAAATTGTGTGGCAAAATCCGCGCGGCCAAACCGACGGCGATACCTTCCGCACCGAGCATCAACGTGAGCGGCAATTTGCACGGCAACGTCACCGGCTCTTTGTTGCGCCCGTCATAACTCGCAACGAACTCGGTGATGGAATCATTGAAAACTTCCGTGCGCGCGAGTTCGGTGAGGCGACACTCGATGTAACGCGGCGCGGCGGCGGGGTCGCCCGTGAAGATGTTGCCGAAATTGCCCTGGCCTTCGATGAGATAACGTTTGTTCGCCAGCACCACGAGCGCGTCGCCGATGGACGCGTCGCCGTGCGGATGATACTGCATCGTGTGCCCGACGACGTTGGCGACTTTGATGAAACGACCATCATCCTTTTCGTGCAGCGCCCAGAGAATGCGCCGCTGCACCGGCTTCAAGCCGTCGGCGAGATTCGGAATCGCGCGGTCGCGGATGACGTAGCTGGCGTAATCCAGAAACCCGCGATCCACCCGCGTGTGCAGCCCGACTTCGAGCTTCTTCGGATCAAACGGCTTGTGAACGATGGCCTCGACCGCTTCAGCGACGACGTGTTGTTCGCCGTTGCCGTTCTTGTCGGCAGGCTTCTTCGCAGAGGCGGGTTTCGCGCCTTCGATGGGCAATTCCGGCTGGTCGGATTCTTTTTTACGCTTGGCTGCACACATGAGCGGCGCGCATTAAGCAACAGAACGACGACGATGGCAAGATTTCAGCCGGACGGAATGAGTTTTGAAATCGAAGAAACAGAGTGAACGGAAATTGAAATTGGTAAGAATAGGACCAATGCCCCGAGCGATACCCCGCATGAGAGTTGCTCAGACTGGTATGGGAACGCGCCGTTGGCGCGGAGGTAAACGAAAACCTCGCGGCTTCGATTGGGCATTCCGCTTGGGGCTATTGCCTTTTCCACTTCACCGACGTGGAAACCTACTACTTGTCGGAATCCATTGCCGATTGCAGTCGCCGTATCTGTACGTTGCGGTATCGGATCACAGTGTCGTTGGTATCATTGAATGCACCTAGGCCGACGTAAAAATTGTTCCCGTAGAACTCCAGCTTCGAAGGCAGTGCCGCGTTCGAGATCACAGACTTTCCGTTCAATGTCGCGCTGACCTTGCCGTCCATGAGACGAAATGTGAACGCGTTTCGATCCGTATTAAGAGCCACTTTTTTGGTAACGCGCGGTTGCGCCCAACCTTTCGAGAGAACCACCACATCGCCATCGGTCTTGTTATGCCTCATCCGGAAGCCGTGCCACGCACCCGATTTGAACTCCGTGTCCGAATCCGGCACGCCCATCACGAGGCCCGCTTGAAACTCCCCGTTCGACGTGCTCACAACTTCAAATTCTCCACGCACCTCAAAGTTCTGTCCCGCCCGCGCACGCGAATACAACAAATGCCCGTTGTGGTGCGACGCGATCTCGAACGAATCCTTTCCGGCACGCAAGGGTCTGCCCCAGGAAACGGGCCAGTTCGCGTCCGACTGGTTTGCCGGAAGGAAATCAACCCACTCACCTTTGGCAGACTTTTGTTCGAAGCGGATCAAATCGCTTTGCGCTTTGGCGAATGCCAGAGTGCGTTCGTCCCCGGCATTGTCGCTGATCACCTGTGCATAGGATTTCAATGCATCCTCGTATTCTTCAATGTCCCGGCTGGTTTCCGCATCGGTCACAAGAGTGCCCGAATTGCCCGTGCGTGCGGCTACTTCCAACGACATCGTGGACAGGTCCACGCCCCAGTTCCGCAACTGGCTGGCGTCGGGTTTCCAGTTTATCGCCTCCAATTGCCGCCGGGCCTCCTCATGGTGCTCTGCAATGAACGCCGTCACCGCATACGCGGTACGCCAGGAGTCCCTGAAAGATGCACGTGAAGGTTCGGCAATGTAACCTTCAAACATGGCCTGCAAGTGCGGCCAGACGTCTTCGCCATCATACAGATGCAACCCAACTGGCAACTCGTTGTCCTGCTCCATGTCACCTACCACCTTGAAGAATTCATAGGGCACGTCCGTGTCGAACCTCCCGGTTTGAATCGCCATCTTCCCAAGTGCCTGCATTGCCGCATGACTCCCAAGCCAGCGAGGGCGCAACCCCCATCTCATCGAAGACCAAGCCCCAGGATGGTCCAACTGAATTGAGGTCGCGCGATCAAACCACCTGCGCATCTGCTCCGCGTCACCGTTGCCAAGTGTCACCGTCATCATCCGGTGCGGTGCTGTGGCCAGGTCTGGCCGCAATTCCCATGCTGCTGTCAGGCTCTTTTCCGCGAGCGTAATATGATGTCTGAATCCATCCCAACCCTGAGCCGTCACACTGTTTGCGTAGCCTCTGCCCCGCGCGTTCCACGCCTCGTTGATGTGCAGTTCGCCATCAAGCACGAGCTCAAGCCAGGCGAAATCCTTCCCAGCCGACTTTACCGACTGGCAAATGTTCGTTCCGTTTCGTTTGAAAAACTGCTCACCCCAGCCGCCGATGAATATCTTTGCCACCTCCTCCTGGTCCTGTGGTAGAAAACTTCCGTCACCCAGCGCCTGCGACCACAAAAGCAACGCGGCGGAGTCGGATTGTCCGGCCCGCTCCGGTTGGTTGCGCACTTTGTTTCCAAGCAGAACAGCCGCATAAAATTTTGGGTAGGCCCGATACTTTGATTTCGAGTATTCCTCCGAGGCGCGTTCCAGTTGCCGGATAGATTCCGTCAGATTGACGGCGTGGTAACCAGCGAGGGTCAGGACGAGCGGATCATCACAATTCGCAGCCAGAATCTTTTCAATCAGATCTCGCGCAGTTGCCTTGTTCGAACGTGCGCGGCTGTCATCCTCCACCCAGGCCGTCATCAACAGCGTTGCATCTGCATCCCACGGCTTGTCGTGACGACCGAACTCCTTGTACCCTTCGATCCATTGACGGCGGCGAAATGCCTCGTGTTGTTTCCGGACGTCGGCTTCGGTGAGGGAATTGGTTGTCGAACGCAGAGGCTGGCCCGCCGCACTGACTCCCCTGGTGGATTCCTCCATGCCTGCGAGGGCAGCTTCCCGCGCTTTCTTTGCAAAGCGCACCACAAAAATCGCCGTTACCACGCAAAACGCCACGAGCACTGCGACCGTCACACCTGCAACCCAAAGCACGATCCGTGTTGAATTGCTTCTCTCGCCGCGCGACATCGGCATTGGCGGTGGTGCAGCTTGAAAGCTTTGCGGTGCGTCCCGTCGCAACACCGCGTCAAGCAATTCCCATCCGGTCATTCCTTCGCACCAGGCCATTTCGCCACCCGTCAATTCACCGGTTCGCCGACGCCGCACCAGTTCGTCGAGATTGAAAACGCCCAGGCTCTGCCCGTTCCTGTTGACGTTGTAGTTCATGAGATTGTGCGAACCGGACAATTGCAAAAGAGCTGCTGGGGCGCAAGCCCGGCATTCCACCTTGAAACCAGCATCCGGTAATCCTGGAGGGCTATCAAATCGCTATTGACTCCACATAAGACTTCTGACCGGCACAAACTAAAAACGCGAAACCCCGAAGCTAGTCGCCTGACTTCCGGGGTCTGAATTTTTGGTAGGGACATCGCGCTGCGATGTCCGGTCGGCGCAGCGCGTCGACCCTACCTGCTTACTTGCTCTTCTTCAGCGCAGTGAGACCAGCATGCACGGCGTTCTTGCCGAGCAACTGCTCGATGCGCAGGAGTTGATTGTATTTCGCCAGACGATCCGAGCGGCTGAGTGAACCGGTCTTGATCTGACCGCAGTTCGTAGCGACAGCGATG
>CAYSDO010000403.1:0-4087 GCA_964429665.1 uncultured Bifidobacterium sp. | reverse complement strand
AAGGCGGCGTCTGGCTCGCCGGCTGGGAATTGCTTGGCGGCACAGTGCTTGGTGTGGTGAAGCAAAATATGTGGAAGCTCGTGTTGCCGATGATGGGGCTTGTGTTGCTCTCTCTTTGGTTCGCGTTTCGCCGATTGCCGGAAATTATTCTCAGCCTCGGTGTTTTGTTTGTCAGCGGCTTTTGTTTGCTCGCGGTGATGAAAATTGCCGGCTGGTCGTGGAATCTTCTGAGCTTGATGGCTGTGCCGCTGATTCTCGGCACGGGTGTGGACTACAGTCTTTTCATGCAACTCGCTCTGCGGCGGCATCGCGGCGACTTGCTTGTGGCGCATCAGTCGGTGGGACGGGCATTGTTGTTGTGCGGAGGAACAGCGGTGGCGGGATTTGGATCGCTTGGACTTTCAAGCAATGCAGGCATGGCGAGCCTTGGCCGGGTCTGTGCGGTGGGCATTGCTGCGAACATGCTCATCTCGGTGTTCCTGCTTCCGGTCTGGTGGCGGACATTCGCTGGCGGTAAGTGCGAGTCGCCTGATGTGCCACGCACGACACCATCCAGTCTCTACGGAGCAAAACTGTGGTGGCTTGGGCTTGTTGTGGCGCGTTGGCTGCCGATGGGTGTTTGCGAAACGTTCGCTCGCATCGCCGGCTCGATCTATTGGCTTATTGCTCCCCACCGTCGCGAAGTGGTGATACAAAACCTGTTGCCCGTCTTGAATGGAGATCGGCCCGCGACGGAGAAGGCGGCACGCACCTTGTTCACCAACTTTGCAATCAAGGTAGCCGATCTCTGGCATTTCGAGAGCGGGACGGCTGTGGATTCGTGGATGGGCGAGTGGAGCGGCTGGGAGATTTTTCAGGAGGCGAGCGGGCGCGGGCGCGGTGTGCTGTTTGTGACGCCGCATTTGGGCAACTGGGAGTTCGGTGGTGCGTTCATGGTGAAGAAGGGCGTAAAGATGTTGGTGCTCACGCAAGCGGAGCCGGATGAACGGCTGACGGAGCTGAGGCAGAGCTCGCGCGCACGCTGGGGGATTGAAACGTTTGTTGTGGGTCAGGATGCGTTTGCGTTCGTTGAAATCATCAAGCGACTCAACGAAGGCGCGACAGTGGCGCTGCTGGTGGATCGTCCGCCCGCGCCTACGGCGGTGACGGTGGAACTATTTGGCAAACCATTTCAGGCTTCCAATGCGGCGGCGGAGCTTGCGCGGGCATCCGGTTGCGCTATTGTCCCGGTGCAAATTGTCAGAAACGGTGGACACTATTCGGCGCAAATTCTGGCGGAGATTCAATATGACCGGGGTGCGATTGGAAGTCGCGAGGCGCGCATTCAACTTACACAGGAAATCCTGCGTGCGTTCGAGCCGTCCATTCGACAGCATGTTGAGCAATGGTATCACTTTGTTCCGGTATGGACGATGGCGAAAAAGCTCCAATGAATCTCCAAACTCCAAACATCAATCAAGTCTGCTCGCGCACTTCCGGTTTTGAAGCTTGGTGTTTGAAGTTTCTTTGGAGCGTGGTGTTTGGTGTTTGGTGTTTTCCTGCCAGCGCCGCCGATACCAACGCCGTCCTTACCGGCTGGCTCGCCGCTCAAACGAATCTGCACACGTGGGAAGCGGACTTCACGCAGACGCGGACGCTCAAGACACTGACGAAACCACTTTTTGCCACAGGTCACCTGCGCTTTGCCACGCCGAATCGTTTTCGGTGGGAGCTGCTCACACCTTCGCAGACGGTCGCCTTGCGTGACGTTGACGAGATGTGGGTGGTCTATCCGTTGCTCAAGCGCGCGGAACGCTATCCGCTCAATACAAAAACGTCAGGCGAATGGCGCGACGCACTATCGCTGCTGGAAGCGGGTTTTCCCCGCGACCGGGCGGAGTTTGATTCGCAATTCCGTTTGCTGTCACTCACGGAAACGAACGGTTCATGGCAACTGGGGTTTCAACCTGCAAGCGCTTTTGCCCGCAAGATGATGAAGGAGATAACCGTTGGTCTGGCAACAAATGATTTTGGGCTGACCAGCACGGAGATGACTTTTGTGGATGGCTCGCGGATGCGGAATGATTTCACCAATGCGGTAATGAATCCAAACTTTGATCAAAAAGTCTTCCAGTGGATTCCAGATGCTGACTTCAAAATCACCGAACCTTTGGGCAGGTAGCGGGGCCGATTTGAAAATCGGCGTCCCGTCACTTCAGTTCGCGAATATAGAGGTTCTTGAAATACACGACACTTTTGTGCGCCTGCAATTCTATCTGCCCGGTTGGATACAGCGGCTTGCCGTTCTCCCAATAATTTTCAAGTGTGTTGGCGCGGGCCACGATATCGCCGTTAAGGAAGATGTGGAGCTTGTCGCCGACTATTACGATGTGGAAACGGTTCCATTCCCCCACGGGCTTGTCGGAAACCTGAAACGGTTTGCTCAAGTTTGACTTGTTGTTGTAAAGCCCTCCCGAGCCAATTTCACTGCCACTCTTCGCTGGTTGAGTGAACGGATCCCAGATTTGCACCTGCGGCGTGCCGCGCAAATACAGCCCGCTGTCGGCATAAGGCTCGATCTTCCAATCTGCAAACATCTCGAAGTCGGCGTAGTTGCTCGTTGTACAGAGATTGTCGAAATTCGTTCCACGATAGACTAGCGTACCGTCCTCAACCTTCCAGTTTTCTGCCGCAACCGCGTTCGCCTTTTGTTGTGCGGCAGCAAGCGCGGCTGCATCCATTGCAGCGCGTTTTTTTGGATCTCCGACGAGACCTTTCCAACCCTGGAGGTTTTTGCCGTTGAACAATGCCTTGAAGCCGGACGGTGCTGAATTGTTCTCTTCGGCGCGCGGCGTGAGTTCCTTGATGCGAATGTTGCGGAACTCGACGTAGTCGTTGTGACCGAGGAAACCGATATGGCCGCGATCGCGAAAGAGGCCCGGGTGCTTGAGAATCTTGTCGGCATCCGTGACGGAGTTGAGGCTTGCGTCGAGAATGGTGCGGCCATTGAGAACGACTTTGATCTGGCGTCCGTTGGCCATGATTTCCTCGGAGTTCCACTGGCCGGGAGGTCGGAGTGCGCCTTTGCGGGCTGCTATGACGCCATAGACCGAGCCATGAAATTGTTCAGGCTTGAGTTTGCCCCATTTGCCGGCATCAGCCGCACCTTCTTCAAGTATCTGGATCTCCATTCCCTCGTAAGCAGCATCGCCCTGGAGCGGCGCGCGAATGCCGATTCCATTGTTGCCGCCTTCTTCGAGTTTGAATTCAAAACGCAGAACAAAGTCGGCGTATTCCCTCTCGGTGAAAAGATTCCCGCCGCCGCCCCTGGCGCAGTAGATCACGTTGTTGGTGACACCGTAGCCATCGCCAATTTTACCCACGAGCGTCCAGCCTGTGAGTGATTTGCCATCGAAGAGGTTGGTGAATCCGGTTTCGGACTTGAACGTGGCGCAACCGGTGATGAACGCGAGTGCGGTCAGTCCGACGAGTGAGAATATGGAAAGAGCCTTTGCTGCGTGAGCGAGTGAGAGGATTCGTTTCATTGTGTGTCGGATTGCCAGCGCGAGCGTTTGCAAAATCGCACCGTGTGTCAAGCGGGGGATTTGTTTGCGTCGGACTTGTCTGGCCAGGGAAAGGTCAGGGGAATGATTGGCAATGGAATTGATAAATTCCTATTCCCTTGCCGAACATTCCCCTGATTTGATCGGTGTTGCCTGGTTTGGAATCAGGCGGAGAAAAAAAAGGGACGGCGCGAACGCCGTCCCCCCGACTCATGAAATGTTGCGGCAGGTTTTACTCGGGCTTTTCGCCCTTGGGACCTTTGCCCTTGCCGGGTCTGCCGGGTTTTCCTTCGTTTCCCGGGCCGCCGGGGCGGTTTTGTTCACGGATTTTTTCCCATTTGGCATATTGTTCGGCGGTGAGAATCTCCTTCATCTTGGCCTGCGTCTCGCCACGGAGTTCCTTCGCTTTTTCGCGGCGGGCTTCGGGTTCGAGATCGCGGAGTTCGCGCAAGGCTTCGGCCTGTTCCTTCATGACTTCGCGAACCTTGATTTTCTGTTCGTCGGAGAGGCCGAGGCGCTCCGCGATCCTTTCGACCGGGGGCTCA
>CAYSDO010000402.1:0-4087 GCA_964429665.1 uncultured Bifidobacterium sp. | reverse complement strand
TTGCGCCAGGCGCAAAAAATGGAATCCATCGGCTTACTGGCTGGCGGCGTTGCCCACGACTTCAACAACATACTGGCGGCGACGATGCTTCACATTGAGCTATGGCAACAGAATCCCGACCTGAACCAGGATGCACGCGAATCCCTGAATGAGTTGATGACGCTGGCCCGGCGAGCCGCCGGATTGACACGACAGTTGCTGATGTTCAGCCGGCAGTCCGTAATGCAGGTTCGAACCCTTGATCTGAATGAAGTCGTTGAAAATCTGCTGAAGATGCTGCGGCGCTTGATTGGCGAAGACATCAACCTCGAATGGCAAGGTCAGTCCCGCCCTGCTGTCATCACGGCGGATGCCGGAATGATTGAACAGACCGTCATGAACCTCGTTGTCAACGCTCGGGATGCCATGCCGAACGGTGGGGTGATTTCAATTGCCACAACCACTGTTGAATTAAGCGCCGAACAAACGCGCGATCACCCTGAGCGGCGTCCCGGGCGATTCGTGTGCCTGATCATCAGTGACACCGGTACCGGCATGAGCGAGGAAACGCTCGGGCACATCTTCGAACCGTTCTTTACCACCAAAGAAGCCGGCAAAGGCACTGGTCTGGGTCTGGCAACAGTTTACGGCATTGCCCAGCAGCACAAGGGTTGGGTGCTTGCTGAAAGCGAAATCGGAAAGGGGAGCAAGTTTAGTGTTTTTATCCCATTCGATGAATCTTCAGTCGCAGAGAACAATTCCGCAAAGAAGCCAGCCGCTCTGCCGCGGGGAAAGGAAACCATACTCCTTGTTGAGGACGATCCCAGTCTCCGCCTGAGTCTTGGCAGTCTCCTTCGGTCTTTGGGTTACACGGTCATTGAGGCCGGAAATGGTACCGCCGCGCTCGCAATTTGGCCTGCGGAACAAAGCCACGTGGATCTGCTGATGACGGACATGGTGATGCCTGACGGTGTGAATGGTCTTGAATTGGCCATGCGATTGCAAAAAGCCAGACCCGATCTGAAAGTCATCATATCGAGCGGTTACACCACATGCCAGATAAAGCCGGAAGAACTCGCGGCAAACGGAATACTTTATTTGCCGAAGCCGTGTGCACCCGGGGTTTTGGCCGGGACATTGCGCAAATGCCTGTCGTCAACGGGTTGATTCGTCACAGCGTTTTCCGTCTCCAAATCAACACCTCATGGCTCTCACCTTTTGCGTGTGCAACCACCAAAAGATCAAGCTGCATCTGAATGATCTACGAAGAATCATCCATCGCATAAAGTCAATTACCAGGTGACCATGAAGAATTATCGAGCAATTCAATTCCTGGTCTCTGAAAGCCGATGCGCCGTGCCTTGTAAAGTTTGCCGAGCGCTTGCTTGAACGCCTTCTTGCTCACGCCAAATTGTCTCCGGATGGCCTCGGGTGAACTGTCATCATCGAACGCCAGCCTGCCGCCGTTACTCTCAAGCGCTTGGACAATTTGGTCAGTTACAGAGGCCACGCGTTTGTAGCCCGAGGCATCAAGGCTCAGGTCAATCTGACCGTTGGGTCGGATGTTGCGGACGAAGCCTTTCACCCGTTGGCCGATCTGGAGCGGCGTGGTGATGTTGTCGCGATAAAGCAATCCGCTGTGGCTGTTCTCCACGATGGCCTGATAACCCAGCGGGCTCGCGCCGGTGATAAGCAGATTCACCGGCTGGCTGTTGCGATAGAACGGGCGTTCCTGGCTGAGATGCCTGTTCAACCTCGTCGTCGCCACGATGCGCCGGGTCTTTGGATCAAGATAGACAAACGCCACCACGCGTTGGCCGACGCGCACCTGCTTTTCCTGCTCGCGAAACGGCAGCAACAAATCCTTGGCCAGTCCCCAATCGAGAAATGCGCCGACGCGGTCGTTGATGCTGATCACCTTCATGCACGCGAATTCACCGACGGTGGCGTGCGGAATTTCCGTGGTGGCCACCAACCGATCCTCGGAATCGCGATAGACGAACACATCGAGTTTGTCCTTGGGCTTGAGGTCTGCCGGGATGTAACGACCGGGCAAAAGAATTTCGCCCAGTTCGCCGCCATCGAGGTAAAGGCCGGGAGCAGACGCCCGCACGATGGAGAGTATATTGCGCTTGCCGAGAATCGCCATGTGGTCACAGCGTAAACGTCGGGGGCAGTTGCCGGGAGCAAATTCGGCATAAAAGCCGCAAGCCTTGTGCAATATGCCTTTCATAAACTACCCGCTCGACAAGCCCAGACACCGGATTTACCGTCGCAGCAATGGAATTGATAACCGACAATTCTATTGATCAATCATGTTGTTAAACCCATCTGCGGCCAAGCGAGTACTGAACTTGGGTCATTGAACCTCACACACCATGACCAGACCGCTACATGTTCTGAGTCGCTTGTTAGTTGCCGGTTCGTTCCTGATTCTGTTGGTGTATATCATGGGGCAGATGGCACGCTGGCGTAGCATCGAGAGAGCGCTGCATTTGACTTTGTTCGAAGGAGCAGCAGCGGTGGTGGTCGTTGTATTTCTTGTGCCAGTGTTGAAGCGAGGCGACCGATGGCAGCGCGTGCTCGCCGTGATACTGCTGATTGTGCCTGTCATCGGATTGCTCGACGCCCTGTTCAGAGTACTCGGCGACTTATGACGTGGGCTGCTCACGCGGGGCGTCTCTTCCATCCGGTTGGCCAAATACCCTCCAGTCTCCGGGCTTGTCGTCCGTCTGTTTCCGGCGCAGTCTCAGGTCATGGATACAATCGCGAAACTAATCCTCCACACCGCTCCACCGGCAAAGAGCGTTTCAACGATTTTGAGTATTGCAGCAGCAGCCGCAAGCTTCGTCCTGGTTTGCGCTGGCGTCACATCTGTCCGGGCTGAATACATCCACAGCATCACCATTGACGGCAACTTTGCGGACTGGGCCACCGTGCCTTCCCATTTTGACCCAGTCGGCGGACCGGGTGTTCTACATGACGGCATTCCTGACACACACGACACGGATCATTCCGCTCCCAACGACATTCCTGTTTATGTGAATCATCCCGACATTGATCTGGTGGAATACAAGTTCACGCATGATTCCTCCAACCTTTATGCGTACTTCCGGGCAACGGGCATCATCGGTCGAACGGCTTCGACCGTCTCGCAAAAAGGGCGTTACTACGTCATCGTCACACTGGACGTGGACAACAACACGACCACCGGGTATCCGATACACGAAGGTGGCTACTACCCGACCAGCGCCGGTTACGACATGAACATGGAAGTGGAGTATTACACCAACGCCTTCAATACGGGTCATTATCTCAACCACGGCGCCACCAACCAGGCGCAGTTGAACACGGCGACTCAGGATCAAACCAATGGCACTGTCCGCGTGCTGCCCGGCACGTATGATTTCTACACGCAGTGGGTCTGGTTTGACTCCACCAACGCCGGAACTTATCGCCTGCCGTCGCCTGACAATTACGCCAGCATCACGTTCGTCGCAGACCGCGGGCCGGTCTATCAGGGCATCATTCGCATCGCACTTTCACCGGACGGACATGAGGCTGAGATGATCGCTCCGTTTCGGGGGTTCATGCGCGATCCTGCGGACAATCCCATCATGGCCCTTGGAAAAACGCTCAAGCTGTCCTTCTCACTTGAAGCCAGTCCCGAGTTGTCGCCACAACCAAACAGCGACTGGGCCTCGGATACTGGTGATCCAATCGTGAATTATTACCTGAGTCCATATACCGACCCGCAACTGCAAATAGCGCCGTCTGTTTCGGGCGGGAGCATCCTGGTGTCGTGGTCCAGCGGAGCGACGGGGATGAAACTCCAGAGCACACCCAGCCTGACCGTTCCGGATTGGCAGGTCATTGCCGGGTCCGAAACCACGAATCAAATGACGTGGCCCATAGGCAGCGGCAATGCCTTCTTCCGATTGGTAGAGCCGTAAGTCGTTCGCAAGTCTTTGACGACTTCCCTGTGCTGTCCTGCCGGCGGACAATTCCGAAGCATCAGCATCGCAGTTTCAAAGTCCTCCACGCGCAATAACCGGCGGGGGAATGGCAAATTCGGTGTAGTCATTCCCTGCCCCGGGATCACACTTCC
>CAYSDO010000401.1:0-4087 GCA_964429665.1 uncultured Bifidobacterium sp. | reverse complement strand
TGTTGCGCGACGGTTTGAGGAAGGTTCGCGTGAAGTGGAACGCTAACGGTCAGGATTTCTTTCTCGATCAACCGGTCATCGTCACTTCGAGCTAGAAAGTCATGCAACTTTGGACCGCATTTCTACTCGGCTTTGTTGGCAGCGCACACTGTGCCGGCATGTGCGGCCCGCTGGCGTTGGCCTTGCCTCATTGGGGGCGTGGACAAGGCTCGTTCATTATGGGCCGTGTATTATACAACCTGGGTCGTATCATGACCTACGCCGCAATGGGTGCGGTGTTTGGGATTCTTGGACGAGGTGTCGCAATGGCCGGGTTTCAACGCTGGGTTTCGTTGGTGCTCGGTGCTGGGATTCTCATCGGGCTGTTTGTGTCGCCCAGGTTTGCCAACAGTGTTCCGGTCGCGCGAGGCGTTAATTGGATGAAAGCAACGCTTGGAAAACTTTTCCAGCGCCGTGCGATGTCGGCGATGTTTGGCATAGGTTTGTTGAACGGACTCCTGCCTTGCGGCCTGGTTTATGTGGCATGCGCCGGGGCAATTGTGGCCGGGACAATTGTTTCCGGCGTGGAATACATGATTGCTTTTGGGCTGGGCACACTGCCGATGATGCTGGGAATTTCGCTGGTCGGAACAAAACTTCAATTCACCATGCGACTCAAAGTTCAACGACTCATACCCGTAAGCATGGCGATTGTAGGATTGTTGCTGCTTCTGCGCGGGATGGCTTTGGGAATTCCTTACGTCAGCCCAAAACTTCCTGCCCAACCCGGAGCAGCGCAATGCTGCCATTGAAGCAGACTGCCAGGTGCTCTTGGCGGATCAAAGGTGTTATCTTTCAAAATCCAACTGGTCTTGGTGGTCCATCATAAGGTTTCGCTCCCAACACCCGACCCCGGTTTCGCTCGACGGTAAGGAGTGCTGGATCGGTGACGCGGGGCGCTTCAATGAACCCGTGATAACGGCCCATCCAGTAGGCAAGCAGCCAGGCGGACGGTTGCACCACGTCATTGCCGCCCGTGCCGCCGTCGGCTTTCATCGTCCAGTTGTCCCACAGCATCGGCTCGCGTTCGCGCGGCGAAAAGGCGCGCGTGCCACCTGAGTAGGCGACGTATCCAGGCGGCGTTTGCAAGTCGGTGCGATGCGAATTCTGATACGAGTAAATCACCAGATCGAGCGGCCATTCGCGCAGATGCGCCACGGCGGGCTCCACTTCGCAGTCGTTCCCTGTAAATGCGCCATAGATGAAATTGAACCAGGGCACTTTCTCGATGCGCTCGATTTCCCAACTGCGCTCGAAACTACGCCGGTCGATCGAGCGCAGCTTCGGGTCGCTCTCGTACTTTAACAGGTTCGGGTAGCAGAGAAACGAGAGGTGATCGAGAAATTGCAATATGTCGCCCGGCGGAAACGTACACTTCTGCCGCAGGGTGTATTCCGGATAGCCGAGCTTTACGAGTTCCTGATAGCCGGACGTAAACTGCGGCTCGCCCGTCAGCACTTCGGCGGTTTTGATGAACGAGAGGATTTCGAGGGCGTTTAACCCGCGCGCCGCGTTGCCTTCGCCGGCCGCATTGAAATACTCCGGACTCCAACGCCCCCAACGCGTCGGCTTGCCATCCAGGTCAATCAACTGCCAGTCTTGGTCCATCAAGTGCCCGGCCACGCGAGAGAGAAATGTTTTGGCCTGCTGGATCTCTTCGCCCTGCGCCGCCAGCTCGAGAAAGAGCGCGACGGCATAAAAGTGTGCGCAAATCTCGTCGCTCGACGTGTCGCCCTTCCACTCAAACAAACCGTCCTTGGTGGCGTGCCACTCGGCGGCGGCCTCGCCGGAGCCGTGTTGGGCCTGGTGACCACGCTCGCCTTTCGCCCAGACGGCGCGGGCGGGAAAACCCTTGATGCCGGTCATCGCCTCAAGCCAGCGGACGGTGTGGAAGGAATTGACCGCTTCGCGGCGCGCCTCCGGGTCTTTGGCCACGGCGTAGCGATAGGCTTGGGCGGCGAGGTAGTCGCACGAATAACCGCCGTCGTTGTCCCCGGCTTCACGGACGAATTCCTCCAGCTTCGTGTCCCACTCCAGTTTGTGGACTAGCCCCAAGCGCTTTTGCCCCCATTCCTCCAAATGACGCTCGTAATACGCCGCCTTCTTCAGCAACGTGTATGGCTCGTATTCGATGACGCCCAAGCCTTTGTCGGTGGCGATAAAAACCGCGCGATCGCTGCTCGCGATCGCATTCACGCGGTCGTCGGGCAACCACCGCTGGCCGGCGAAGTAATGAAACTTGCCGTCCGTGTGTCGGATCGCCCCGCGCGTCGTGCCAATCCACAGGTCGCCGCCAAAACCGCGCGCCAGACAGGTTGTGTCTTCGTAGCACAAGCCTTGTTCACCGCGCAGTTGCGTTAGCGACATGCCGCGGAGAACTCCCAGTCCGCGATCCGTGGCGATGTATAGCCGGCTGCCCAGGCTTACAACATCCCGCGTGTTCACCGACGGCAATTCGCCCCAGTCCCAAACTTTTTCCACCGGCCAGTTCCAGACGTTGCGGGCGCCGAACCGCGTGCCATCAAAAATCGTGAGCCGTCCGGGGCCATGCACATAAAGCGTCTCGACAAAGGAAACGATCCGCGTGATGCCGAACGGACTCGGCGATGAGGTCAACGGTTCCAGTACCTCGCCTTTGACTTGCCACAGGCGGCTCCCACCTGCCACCACCACTTCGCCAAGATGCTCGCAAACATCGCTCACCCCTTCGCCGGAGACGTTTTTCCACAACCCGTTCTGAAACCGATGCAATCCCTGGCTCGTGGTCACCCACAATGCTCCACCAGCGGTGACGAGTCGGTTGACCGGCACGCGCAATTCATCAAGTTCTAGGAGTTGATCCCCCTTCAATTGATAAAGGCCTTTGGCCGACCCGGCGAAAATGTTTCCTTTGTAAACCGCCACCGAAGTTAGTGGCGTACCGGTCGTAATTTTGCGGCCGACTTCCTGAAGATAAACGTCGTCGTGAACCGGTTCCCAGAGTCGTTGCCCGGCATTATTAGTCGCCGCCGCCAGGTTGCTGATCTCGGCGGTGGCAAAGGCTAATAGGAGTCGGACCAGCCAAACGCAGGAAGGGTGAAATGTGGATTTCATGGATTTCTCAGTGGCTTACTTGAGCTTCCGAATGTACGCGAATAAATCGCGCACCTCCTGTGGTTGGAGCGCATCGAGCAATCCTTCCGGCATGAGCGACAACGCGGAGGCTTGCAAGCTCTCGATGTCGCGGCGTGGTAACACGAGACGCTTGCCGGTCGCGTCGGTCAGCGTGATGGCACTGGGCGTTTGTTCGGCGATGAATCCAGTGATGCTCTGCCCGTCCTTCGTCTCGACATTGAAAGCGGTGTATTCTTCGCGGATGGCCATGCTTGGATTCACAATCGCAGGTAAGATGAAGTCCAGGTTGTCGCGCTCGTAGCCCGTCAGGTCCGGGCCGATCTTCGCACCTTCGCCGTTGAGAGTATGGCAGGTGGCGCAACTCCGCTGGAAGATCGCGCGCCCCGACGACGCGTCGCCGTTACCGGCGGCAAGCGACTCCCGAACTTGGGCAACCTGCCGTTCTTTTTCCTCGGAACTGCGCGTGAGCCGGCCCCAATGCTTTTGGATGAGCGTCGCGCACGTTGCGTCCTTCAGCCCTTGTATTGCGAGTACATTCGCCATCGGGATTTGTTCCTTCTTTAATTGTCCGCCATCCACGGCACCCAGTAATTGTCTGGCCCACGGCCCCCGGCTGCTGAGGGCGGTCTGGGCGGCGGCTTTCAATTCCGGATTGGAATTCACAGAAAGCTCCAGCAAGGCCTGCGCAATCTCGGGCTGATCGAAACGTTGCAAACTGTTGATCAACTCCAACCGCCATGCTGAAGATCCGTCCCGACGAAGTTGTTCCAGCATCACCGGCACAGCCGCCGGTTCCCGGCGCTCGCCCAGCAGTTGCACCAGTTCGCGCCGTTCGCGCTCTGGTACTTGCAGGTCTGCGATTTTCTGAAGCGCTGTTTGTGTGGCGGGAGCGTGGCCCAGGCGCAGCGCAAAGCTGATCAGTGTCGGACTCTGA
>CAYSDO010000400.1:0-4088 GCA_964429665.1 uncultured Bifidobacterium sp. | reverse complement strand
ACACTTTGAGTGCCATCACAGGTTTGCTTGGGCTTTCGACACTCTGGCTTTCCTGCGGGACGCTTGCCCGTGATATTGAGGAGTGCCAGTTGCAGATGGTGGTGGTCAAACCCATTTCCCGCTGGCAGATATGGGTCGGCAAATGGCTCGGCATCATGTCGCTCAATGCCGCTTTGTTGATCATTTCGGGCCTAGGCGTTTTTGCGCTCCTTCAGTGGCGTGCCACCAAACTGCCCGAACAGGAACAACACGTTTTGCGCAACGAAGTGCTTGTGGCGCGTGGTTCGGCGAAAGAGGCCAGCGTGGAGAATGAGCTCGAAGCCGAGACAAATACCCGCATGCAGGCTGCCATCGAGAAGGCTGGAGAAAAAAATCTCGACCTGAAGGAACTGAAGCAACAGATCAAGGAGGGGCTGAAGGCGGAGATGCAGGTCGTGCCTCCGCGCTACACGCGACCCTGGCAGATTGATCTCGGCGTTGCCCATCATTTTCTAAAGGACCGTCCGTTGTATTTGCGTGTGAAGTTCAATGCAGCGGAGAAGAGTCCATCCGGAACTTTTCTAGCTCTCTGGCAGGTGGGTGTACCCAAGAAAACACAAATATGGCAGACGGATGCGCCCATGAGCCTGGCTCCTGACACATTTCACGAATTTGAAATCCCGCCAAACCTCTTCGATGCAGACGGCAAGCTGACTATTCTTTTCATGAATCCAAACAACACGGCGATCCTGTTCCCCCTCGAGGACGGCATGGAGGTGTTGTATCGCGAGGGAGGGTTCGGGCTGAACTTCGCGCGTGGACTGGGAATCATCTTTTGCTGGATGGCATTGCTGGCTTCATTGGGGCTGGCTGCGGCGAGTTTTCTTTCCTTTCCGGTGGCGGCGTTTGTTTCCCTGGCTGCACTCATTGTCACGTTCTCGACAGGCACACTGGCAAGCGCCGTGGAGCAGGGAACTGTGATGGGTCAGGACGAGGAAACAGGACAAACGGGTCACTCGGTGGTTGATCTCGCGGTGATTCCAGCGTTCAAAGCGATTCTTGGCGTGGTCGGTTTTGCGAAGGATTTCTCGCCGGTGGAAGCGTTGAGCTCGGGTCGCAGCATTACGTGGAACGAACTGGGGATGGCGTTTGCCAAAATCGTCGTGTTCCTCGGCGGTGTACTGGCCGTAATTGGCATCTGGGCGCTGGAGCGCAGGGAACTGGCGACGGCCCAGAATCAGTCGTGAGGATGAAGCCCCGAGTCTGGTGGTACAATGTCCCCAGTCTAAAGTTTGAAACATGTCAGGTCGCGTCAAAAAAATAATTCTGCTCGGGCTCGCCGCCGTGTTGTTTGTGGCGGTGTCGCCGATCCAACGCGCGTTGAACCGCGATCGTGAGCGGCTTGGCTTGACGCGGATTGAGCCGCTTGAGAACGCACCACCTGTACTGGCGTTTACAACGGTGGCGCTTGGAGGCTTTCGGGGGTTGATTGCCAACGCACTGTGGATTCGCGCCACCGATTTGCAGGACCAGGACAAGTTTTTCGAGCACTCGCAACTCGCCGATCTCATCACAAAACTAGAGCCGCACTTTGTACAGGTCTGGCTCGTGCAGGCTTGGAACATGGCCTACAACATTTCGGTGAAGTTCAAGGACAAGGAGGATCGCTGGCGCTGGGTCGAGCGAGGTATAGAACTGCTTCGGGACGACGGCCTGCGATTCAACCCGAACGAGACGCTCCTCTATCGCGAGCTGGCTTGGTTCTTCCAGCACAAGATGGGGGCGAACCTGGATGACTGGCATAATTTCTACAAACAGTCTTGGGCGAATGAAATGGCGGTGGTGTTCGCAAAGAAAACGCCCGACATTGAGGAAATGATCAATCCGCAGAGCGATGACGCCAGGATGCGCGCCAAGTTGCTGCGCGAAAAATACAAGATGGATCCTGTGTTTATGAAGGAGGTCAACGCGCTCAACGGGCCGCTGGACTGGCGGTTGCCCGAGGCGCACGCGATCTACTGGGCCTCCGTGGGTTTGCAAAAGGCGAAGGAAAATCCCACACGCACGAAGTTGGAAGATTTGATCCAGTTGCGCCGCGCCGTTTACCAGTCCATGCAGATGAGTTTTCAACGTGGCAGGATGGTGGTGAATCCGTTCAACAAGACGTTTGAACTGGGGCCGAACATTGACATCATCCCAAAGGTCAGCGCCGCCTATGAGCAGGCGATGGTTGAAGATGTGCAGAACGCGGATCATATCGCGACGGCGCACCGGAACTTTCTGCGCGAAGCGGTCTATACGCTGTACGGCCACAATCGAATCGCCGATGCCGCGCGCTGGTATAAATATCTCGGTGAGAAATATCCGAACAAGACCATCATTGATGGCGACGCCAATTCCTACCCGCGTAACGTGACGCTGGAGGAATACGCCATGGCATGTCTCAAGGTTGACGTGTCGGAGACCAACAACGCAAAGATACAGGCACGCATCGAGGAGTTGCTGATACGCGCATTTCTTGATCTGACGATCGGTGAGAATGAACGTTCCGCAGGATATCGGGGATTGGCTCGACTGGTCCGTTCAACCTATTTGAAGGAAACCACGGCGCGACCGGACGCGCTTCGCATTGCGCCGGTCGAGGAGATTGAAAATAAGATCCTGGACAGGATGTTGGACCCGAAGGGCGAAATGCCCTTTGAGGTTCGAGCGGTCCTTCGCGCTCAGACAGGGCGTCCGCCCGAGGAGGCCGCTCCTGCCGAAACCGGGACCAATGCGCCTGCGCTCAAGTGAAGTGATTCGCCCGGATGTTGGAATCGTCCCATCGGGGTTTCCCAACATTGCCTCTGTTCTTCCAGTGCCGTAACCTTCGCCCGCTGTGACCAAACTCAAAGTCCAAGACCCGCCTACGCCTGTCTCTGGCGTGGCAAGCCGACCATTGCGCGTGGGCATGATTTCTCTCGGTTGCGCAAAAAACCTTGTGGATGCTGAGATCATGCTCGGTTCGCTGCTTGCGGGCGGCGTTGAAATCACCAATGACGCCGCGCGAGCCGACGCCATGATCGTGAACACCTGCTCGTTCATTGACTCTGCGCAGGAGGAGAGCGTGGACACGATTCTGGAATCCTCCGAGGTGCGCGAGGCACGGAATCGGGGACAGGGATTGATCGTCTCCGGCTGCCTCTCGCAACGGTTCCGCGATGAATTGCCAAAGTTGTTTCCTGAGGTGGATGCGTTCATGGGCATAGATCAGGTGGCAAACGTGGGTCAGATCGTGAGACAGGCTCTTGAACGGCGCGCGGAAAAAATCAGAAATCCCGAGGCCGCGGTCCGACGTCCAAAGTCCAAAGTGGTCGCCAAGCTTGCCGAGTTGGAAAAATTTCGTGACTCGTCGGCTCACGAAAAGGAGGAATCCGTCCGTGGCACTGACAAGTTCGGAAAAACGAAAGTAGTCGCGGGCCTTCCATCGTCCATCCTCCCCGGTATTGGACGTCACTGCCCGCCCGGTTTACATCCCCGACTACGCCACGCCGCGATTCCGCCTTACTCCGCCGCATTTCGCCTACGTGAAAATCGCCGAGGGCTGCAATCATCCGTGCAGTTTCTGTATCATTCCCAGGATGCGCGGCTCGCATCGCAGCCGGACGCAGAGCGACATCGTGGCCGAGGCGAAGGCGCTGCTGGCTGACGGAGTGAAGGAGTTGAATCTGATTTCGCAGGACTCGACCTACTACGGGCTGGACCTGCGTCCAAACCATTCCCGCGCGATTTCTTCACCCGAAAAGTTCTCCGCCGCCTCCAAATCCCTCGCTGCGGATGCAACTACAATCTGCACACTGCTGCGCGAGTTGAATTCCTTGGCGGGTGACTTTTGGATACGCCTGCTTTACACGCACCCGGCGCACTGGACGGATGAACTCATTGAAACCATTCGTGACTGTCCCAAGGTGGCGCGCTACGTGGACATCCCGCTCCAGCACATTCACGACAACATGCTCGAGCGGATGCGCCGCGAGACGTCGAAGCAATACATCGTTGACCTGCTCGCAAAGATACGTGCTGGCGTGCCGGGAATAACCTTGAGGACGACGTTCATCGTTGGTTTTCCT
>CAYSDO010000399.1:0-4098 GCA_964429665.1 uncultured Bifidobacterium sp. | reverse complement strand
GCGATGAAAGTTCAAACAACAGCCTGTTCTAAAGCCCTGGAACTTTTCCAGGCCGGTGAAGCGCGGCGGGCGGAACTTCGTCAAGTTGCCAAACCCGCATGAACAGCAACTTCGAGTTTCAATATCCGTGGGTGCTGGGATTGCTGGCGTTGCTGCCGGTGTATGCGTTTCTGCGGGGGCGGGTCGGTAAACATTCGGCGCTGACGTTTTCCAGCGCGGACATCGCGCGGGGGGCGGGCGCGACGGCGAAGGCGGCGGCGGGTCGGCTGCTTTTATTTTTACGGTTGTTGTCGGTGGCGTTGTGCATCGTGGCGCTGGCTGGACCGCGTTTTGCAAATGATCGGACGGAAACGCAGGCGAGCGGCGTGGACATCGTGCTCGCTCTGGATTTGTCCTGGTCCATGATGGCACTGGACATGAGCAGTCCCGGCGAGCGCATCACACGGTTCGACATAGCATCGAAGGTGCTTGAGGAGTTCGTTGGCAAACGCCCAAGTGATCGCATCGGTCTTGTGGCTTTTTCCGCCGTGCCGTATCTGGCAAGTCCGCCCACGCTCAACCACGACTGGCTGATTGAGAATTTGCGCCGCCTTCACGTGGGCATCATCCGTGAACTCGGCACTGCCATCGGCGACGCTACCGCCGCCGCTGCCAAACGCCTCAAGGCCACCAAGGACAGCAAGAGCCGGCTCATCATCCTGCTCACCGACGGCGACAACAACAAAGGCGACATTGATCCCGTGCCGGCCGCGCAACTCGCCGCAGCGCTCGGAGCAAAGGTTTACACCATCGGGATCGGCGTCGAAGAGCCGTGCCAGTTGCCGGCGTTCGATCCTGCAACGGGCAGGTTGCAACTGGATCCACAGGGCAGGATCATCCCGACACTCACGTTGCAACCTGCGAACTATTCCGTGCTCAGCAAAATGTCCTCCCTCTCCCGGGCACGCTCGTATCGTGCAAAAAACATCGGCGAGTTGCAGAGCATCTACGACGAGATTGATCGGCTGGAGAAAACCGAGGTGAAGTTGCGGCGGTTCACAACCTATACGCCGCTGTTCCAATGGCCGCTGCTCACGGCGCTGGGATTGTTCGCGCTCGAATTGATTCTGGCCAACACGCGTTTGAGGAGGGTGCCATGAACTTCGCCGCACCTCATTTCGCCGAACCACGCTGGCTCTTGCTTGCAGTGTTGGGCCCGTTGACGTTGATAGCGCTCCAACTTTACGCGATGCGCGCCCGGCAGCGGCAGCTCGCAAACATCGCTTCACCTGACTTTCTCGTGAACCTCACGCAATCCCACAGTCCTGCTCGACGAGCGCTGAAAGACATATTGCTCGTGCTTGGTTTCGCCGGCATGGGCGTGGCGCTGGCCCGGCCACAATGGGGCGAACTCGAACTCGCGGGCGAAGAACTTGGCGAGGACATCGTTTTTGCGGTGGATTGCTCCCGCAGCATGCTGGCGGCTGACGTTTCGCCGAATCGTCTCGAACGCGCCAAACTTGCCGTGAGTGATTACGCACGACGGCACGCACGCGGGCGCATCGGTCTGGTGGCGTTCGCGGGTCAGGCCTTTCTCCAGTGCCCGCTCACTTTTGATCACGGTGCTTTCGAGGATTCATTGCGCGCGCTCGATGACAAAACAATTCCCGTTCAGGGCACGGACATCGGACGCGCACTCGACGAGTCTTATCGCGCGATGGAAAAAATGGACCGCCGGAAAGTCATCGTGCTGCTCACTGATGGAGAGGATCTGGAAAAGTCGGGAGCCGGCATGGCGGCAAAACTTGCGCGCGAAGGGGTGGTGGTCTTCACCATCGGTGTCGGCACGGTGGCGGGGGCGGAGATTCGCGCGCTGAATGATCAGGGACAGGTTGACATTGTTCGTGACAGGAAGGGCGAAACGGTCCGAAGCCGCCTCGACGAACCTGCCCTGCTCGCGATAGCACGCGCAACGAAAGGAAACTATTTTCCGCTGGGCCCGGTGGGTGAAGGTCTGGCGAAGGTTCGGTTGGCGGTGGATTCAACCGGAGTGGCGGGGAGCAATCAACCGGCTCGCAAACTAGGCGTGGAACGATTTCATTACCCGCTTGCCATTGCGCTGGCCCTGCTGGTCGGAGAATCCCTCGTCGGCACGCGCCGATTCTCCCGGGCGCGTTGGCATCTTGCCGGTGTGGTGTTGATGCTGTATTCGATGAACGCGGGTGCCGCCACGAATACAACTGACGGGATTCATGCAACCCAAACGAACGCAGTTCCGGAACCCGCACCCGTCAGCGCACGCGACTTTTTCAACGTCGGCACGCGCAAGCTGAAGTCGGGAAACTTGCGCGACGCTGAACCGTTGTTGCAGACCGCGCTCGCGCAGCAGGACGAACGAATACGTCCGAGCGCGCTCTACAATCTGGGACTTGTTCGATTCAAACAAGGCGCGGAGGAGTTGAAGAAATCACCGGATGCAAACCGGACCAAGTCCAGAAGCCGCAATGCATTGTCACAGGGCGAGCAGGCCCTCACACGGGTCAACGACGCCCTTGAAGGTAATGACCTGCTCCAGATGTTGACGGCGTACCAGCGCGGGCGTGGAGCGAAAAAGGAATTGAAGGCGGCGAGCGAACAGCTTCAGCGCGCGATGGAAATCCATGGCGTGGCATTGCGCAAATGGCAGCGGGCACTGGGGGATTTTCAAGGCGCTGCGGAATTGAATCCGGCGGATACAAACGCTCAACACAACGCGAAGGCAACCGAGCGAGCCATCGCAAAACTTGTGGACAGTTTGCGGGAAATGCAGCAACTGGGGCAGGTAATGGGTGAGATGACCAAGGACCTTGGAGCCAAGTTGAAACAACTGCGTGGCATGATCCCTGACCCCCTGGCACCGCCCGGGGGTGCCGGTGAGGACGAGGAAGATGAGGAACGTGATAAGCCCAACGGCCCGAAGGAAGGCCAGCAGGAAGGCAAGGGCCGCGACGGCAATGAGGGACAAATGTCGCCTGAGGAAGCGGGCATGTTGCTCGAAGGATTCAAGCTGGGCGGAGATCGCCGTCTGCCAATGGGGCAAGGCGAGCAAGGCAAACCAAAAGATCGTAAAGGGAGGGATTGGTGATGAACAAATCCGTTCTTGATCTTAATTCTCCCAGCCATCACACAAAGATTGAGAGTAAGATTGCGATCAAGAACAAGAGGATCGCCTCTGCCACATTGATCCTGCTTGGTTCGGTCGCAATGGCGCTCTCTCAGCCACAGCAACCGGACCCGTTGATGCAGTTGATGATTATGCAACCGCAGATTGACGTTTCATCCCCTGTCGAGGCTATCGCAACGTTCGACCCGCCAGTCGTCCGTGCGGGCGAGTCTGCGACATACCGTGTTGCAATCAATGCGCTCAAAGATTCCATCGCATGGCCCGATCAAATTGCGTCGCATGCCAAGTTGCCACTAAGAGCTACAGCGCGGGGTGAACTTTTTTCGCAAGCAGGCAACAAACTCAAGCCTCTGACGAGCTTCAACCACCGAGTTGGCACCATGGAGCCCGGATCGTATTCAATTCCTGGGTTCGCCGTTGAAGTATATGGCAGGTCGGTAACCGTTCCCGCGGCCACACTCACCGTTCTGTCGAAAACCGTCCCCGCTCAAGCTGCCTCCACGAGACTTGTCATCGAGCCCAACGAAACGAACGTCTTCATCGGCCAGCCTGTTTCAGTGCGAGTGACCATCCAGTCTCCAAGTGGAAGCATATTGCAAGGCTTGACGCAGGTGAAGATCAACGGAGACGGGGTTCTAACCGACAACGCAAGTGCGCGACAAATCACCACCATGCAGCCACGAAACGGCACGAACGTGGCGGTTTATTCCTACGAAGTTGTTTTGATCCCGCTCACCAGCGGGCCGCTGGAACTGTCGGCGCAAGGCTTCACCGGTGGCATCCAGTTTGGCGGGCCACTTGCCGTCCAATCACAGAGTCCCCCAACCGGCAGCCCGCCACAGCCTGTCCTCCTCGACTCCGATCCTGTCACAATCCGGGTAAATCCGCTGCCATCAGCTGGCAACCTGCCCGGTTTCACCGGCTTTATAGGAACACTCACGAGCGATCCACCTGTA
>CAYSDO010000398.1:0-4124 GCA_964429665.1 uncultured Bifidobacterium sp. | reverse complement strand
TGCGATCGGGCCTGCCAGCGATGTTTATTCGCTGGGCGCGATTCTCTACCAACTCATCACCGCGCGCCCTCCTCTCCTGGCGGAAACGATGACGCAGACACTGCGGATGGTGGCGGAAACCGAACCGGTTCCGCCGGGACTGCTGAACGCGAGCGTCCCGCGCGATCTGGAAACCATCTGCCTTAAATGCCTTCAAAAGGAACCGCAGCGGCGATATGCGACCGCACAGGAACTGGCGGATGATCTGAATCATCTGCTCCACGATGAACCGATCGTGGCACGGCCTGTCGGGTGGATCGAGCGCTTGTGGAGTTGGGCCCGGCGGAATCGGGCGCTTGCAACGACCGGAGCGGCGGTGATTTTATTGCTGCTGGCGGTGGCCGTGGGTGCGCCGATTGCCGCCTTCAAGTTGAATCGGGAACGTCTCCGATCCCAGCAGGTCGCCTCGTTCCTCAAGGATATGTTCACCAGTTTCGGCCCGTCTGCGCTGGGGCAGGACACAACCGTCATGCGAGGGATTCTCCATACGACCGCCGAGCGCGTCGGCAGGGACCTTGCCGGGCAGCCCGAAGTGGAAACGGAATTGCGCGGCATCCTAGGCCAGACTTACAGGGAGCTGGCACTTTACAAACAAATGGAGGAAATGGCACGCGAAAATTTGCGATTCAGTCAGTCGCACTGGGGTGGGGAGCATCTGGCCGTGGCTGCCGCGCTTCAACAGCTCGGCGAAGCAATGACTTTACAGGGCAATCATGCCACCGCTGCGACTTACCTGCGTCAGGCCCTGGCATTGGAGCGAAAACTCGTTGGAGACGAGCATCCGGCCGTGGCAAATACGCTCGAGACATTGGCATTGGCGCTCAAACGTCAGAAGCAACCGCATCTTGTGAACGAGGCCGAAAAGATGGCCCGCGAGGCCTTGGCGATTCAGCGAAAACTGTTTGACACCGAACACGCATACGTGGCCAATTCGCTCTACAACCTGGGTCTGGTTCTGCGCACGGCCGGAAAGCTTGAAGAGGCGGAGAAAGCGCATAAAGAAGCGTTGGGGTTGCAGCGAAAGCTCTTCGGCAACGAATCCACGGCCGTGGCTGAGTCGCTCAATTCCCTGGCGGCTGTGTTGCATCATGAGGGTAAACTGGCCGAATCCGAAGCCGTGAATCGTGAGGCTCTGGCGATTTATATTAAGTTGTTTGGTAAAGAGCATCAGTTCGTGGCCAACGCGCTCGGGACACTCGCCACGACTTTGGTGGATCAACACAAGAACGCCGAGGCTGAGAGAATGTTAGAGGAAGTGCTGACGCCAGCCTTCGCGAACCGTCCGCAGAGCTCCACTTTTTTCCGTGTTCGAACTGGCCTTTTCGCCAGTCAAGGTCGGTGGATCGAGGCGTCTGCTGCTGCATCCAAGGTGGTTCAATTCGAGCCAGCCAAACAATGGGGTCATCAAGCGCTCACCCTGCTGCTGGTGGCGAGTGGAGACTTGGAGCGCTACCATCAGGTCTGCACCGCAAACCTCGACCGGTTCAAGTCCACAAAAGACGCCGATATCGCAGCACAGGTCGCCAGAACGTGCCTGATCCTTCCTTCGTCTGGCGCAGACTTGGAGGCTGTTGACGCACTGGCAGAAACTGCAATTTCAATGGAAGAGAGCAACCGTTTCCACCATGTTTTCCAATTTACCAAAGGCTTGGCTGATTATCGGCAGGGACGACTCTCAAGTGCTGTGGAGTGGATGCAAAAGATATTGGTCCAGACAGAACCCGATGCCCTGCGGGATGCAAAGGCCTGCGCAGTCATCGCGATGGCTCAACATCAATTGCACCAACCCGATGAAGCCCGGAATTCCTTGCGCAAGGCCAGGATCGCCCAGTCAAAATGGCCCAATGTGGAAAACCTCGATCTACGCAGCAACTGGAGAGACTGGATCATGGCCCAGGCATTGGTGGAGGAAGCCGGGGTTTTGATTGAAGGGCCTGCCAGCAGAACCAACCCATTTGAAACGAAAAGACTGCAGTAGAAAGGAAATCCTCTCGCCGTCAGCAGTGAGGACCAAAGCCAGACATGGTGCGGGAGTTTCGCGAAACGCAGACGCTCGCAAAGATGACACCGAAAGAATGTGAGAAACACCATCTTCGCAACCAACGCGGCAGAGAATCTCCAGCGGAATAACAACCTCTGTCTTCCTTCCAAGTCTTGCTCACCCCACCGCCTACGAGTTCCGAGATGATCTGCATGGCGCGAATCTTCGGCGCGCCGCTCACCGTACCCGCGGCGAACGTTGCGTGCATCAAGTTGCAGGGCGTTTTGCCGAGGGAAGGTTTCCGCTGTGACTAGTTCCTGGACCGGCGAACCTTTTGAGCTACGAATCTTTGCTGGCCAAGCTTTCAGTCGCAATTGAATTGATTGACTTTCGAAATGCTGTTGGGAAGTCTAATGCAATCCATGAAAATGAAGTATTTCAAACTTGTCCCCCTGGCAGCGCTCGGCTTGGCGGCGGGGATGATGAACTTCACCGTCTCAGCCCAGACCCAGTACGAACCTTATACGTTCTCCACGCTGCCAGGCGTGATAACGTACTCCCTTGATTCCGTGGCTGTGTCCGGCAACACCAACATTTATTTCCTTAATTGGAGTCAGCAGCTTGTCCGGCAAACCGGACTGGATGGCACCATCACCAACATCGCGGGTTTGGTCGACGCGCCGGGCACGAACGACGGCACCGGCAGCACGGCCCGGTTCAACTATCCGCGCGGTCTCGCTGCGAACAGCGCTGGTTACCTTTATGTCGCGGACACCGGCAGCCATACCATCCGCAAGATCGCGCCGGGTGGCGTGGTCACGACGCTGGCCGGAAGAGCCGGCAACTCCGGCAGCGAAGACGGCCCTTTTGGGGTGGCGCGCTTCAACTATGTCATCGGTATTGCCGCCGATGATGCGGGAAACGTTTATGTCGGCGACTCATTCCGGGTCCGGAAAATAACCCCGACGGGGAACGTTTCGACGCTGGCCGGATGGTTCGGCACTTCGGGTGGAAATGACGGAGTGGGTATCGAAGCGCGTTTCGGCCAGTATATCCGAGGCGTTGCGGTGGACAGCAGTGGCAACGTATATGTAACTGACACCGACAGTTGCACCATCCGCAAGATCACGCCAACCGGTGAAGTGACGACCTTGGCAGGCCTCTACCAGACGCCGGGGAACGCCGACGGGGTCGGAAGCGATGCACGGTTTGACAGGCCCGAAGGAATTGGCGTGGATGCCAACGGCAATGTTTTTGTCGCGGACACGCAGAATCTTACGATCCGCAAAATCACGCCGGAAGGGAGGGTGACGACCATTGGCGGGATTCCCGGTGTTTTCGGCAGTAGCGACGGCCGGGGCACGAATGCATTATTCAGTTCCGCCGTCGGCTTGGCAGTCAGCAGTGTCGGCAGCATCGTTGTGGCAGATGGAAGTAAAATTCGGGTGAGCTGGAAAAACATCAATAGCTGGGAGAGCGAGGAGAGCGGACGTTGGGAAGATTGGGACAACTGGTCGGTGGATAGTCCCTCGGACTTGGACGCAGTGAATTACATCACCAACGCAGTGACCAAAATCGTGGCGATTGATGCCACGACGGTTGAAGACTGGCCGGAAACGCTCACGGTCAACAACGTTCGCATTTCCGCTCCGGGCAGCGACATCAACACGTTGGCGCTTTACAACGCGGGCACTGCAACGCCGCTCGTGGTGAAGGATTATCTCATTGCAGACTCCCGCGGCGCACTGCTGGTGACGAATTCAGCGGTACACATTGGTCAGGGATTGATCATCGGGCGCACCAATGGAACCAGCGCGATGGTGGTCATGGGCAATGGCAAAGTGGTCAATCAGTACGGTTACGTAGGCGCAGTGGCTGCGGCCTCCAGCAACGTCCGTGTCACCGGCGCGGGTGCCGCGTGGACAAATCAGGTTGAATTGGCTTTGGGCGTCAATAGCAGCGGGAACACACTGTTGATTGATTTTGGCGGAGCGGTTGTGGACGAGGGCGTGGCGTATGTTGGCTCCGGAGGCAACAATAATGGTGTCGCCGTGACCAACACCGGCTCCGTATGGCGAAATCTGGGTGACGTGGTGATTGGCAG
>CAYSDO010000397.1:0-4129 GCA_964429665.1 uncultured Bifidobacterium sp. | reverse complement strand
ATTTCCAACGCGGCGGACGCGTGCGAGAAATTGCGGTTCAACCAATCTTCCGGCACAGCCACATATCAATCGGAAATCGCCCCATCCATCACCGTGACTACGGATGATAAGGCAGGCACGATCACCATCACCGACACCGGCCTCGGCATGACGCATGGGGAACTGGTCGAGAATCTCGGCACCATCGCGCACTCGGGCACGAAGGCGTTTCTGAAACAACTTACGGAGGAGAAAAAGCCGGACGTGGGGTTGATCGGGCAGTTCGGCGTGGGCTTTTATTCGGCGTTCATGGTGGCGAAGAAGGTGACGGTATTGAGCCGGTCATTTGTGCCGGAAGAATCAGGCTGGCAATGGACGAGCGAAGGGGGCGGCGGTTACGATCTCGCGCCCGCCGCTGACTTGCAGCGCGGCACAAAGATCACTCTTGAACTCAAGGACGAGGCGAAGGACTTCGCGCAGGAAGCCACGATTGAGCGGATCATCCAGCGGTATTCGAGCTTTGTCCCATTCCCCATCGAGTTGAACACCAAACGGCTAAACACGGTGCAAGCCATCTGGGCGCGGAGCAAAAATGAAATCAAGGAGGAGGAATACAACGAGTTCTACACGTTCGTCGGCCACGATCACGACAAACCGTTGTTCCGATTGCATTTCTCAGCGGACGCGCCGCTGGCGATTCAGGCGTTGATCTTCGTGCCGCAACGGAATTTCGAGAGCATGGGCATGGGTCGGATTGATTCCGAGGTGAACCTGTATTGCCGCAAGGTGCTCATTCAGGCGAAAGCGAAAGGGTTGTTCCCGGAATGGCTGCGCTTCCTCAAGGGCGCGGTGGACAGCGAAGATTTGCCCCTCAACATCTCGCGTGAAACGATGCAGGACACGTCGCTCATGCAGAAGTTGAACAAGGTGCTGACGGGGCGCTTCCTCAAATTTCTCGATGAGCAATCCGAGAAGGAAGCCGAGGCCTATGACAAGTTCTATCACGAGTATCAGCGCTTTCTCAAAGAGGGCGTCGTCACGGATTTCACGCACAAGGACGCGCTCGGCAAATTGCTGCGCTTCGAATCCTCCTCGCTCGACAAGGGCAAGCTGACGTCGCTGGCGGATTACGTGAAACGGATGCCTTCCGAGCAGAAGGAAATTTATTGCCTGCTCACGCCGAACCGCGCAGCGGCGGAGAGCAGTCCGTACTTCGAGGTGTTCAAGGAACGGAAGTGGGAAGTGTTGTTCCTATACGATCCGTGGGACGAGTTCGTGATGGAACATCTGCACGAGTTCGACGGCAGGTCGCTCAAGCTCGCCGAAAAAGCCGACTTGAACCTCAGCACAAAAAAAGACGGCGCTCTCTCGGAAGACGCTGCGAAGTCACTCGCAACATGGCTGAAAGAATCGCTCGGGGACAAGGTCGGCGAAGTGCGCGTGTCGCAACGCCTCGTGGACAGCCCAGCGGTGGTGGTGGATTCAGACAAATTCATGACCGCGAGCATGCGGCGCATGATGAAAGCGATGAAACAGGACAAAGAACCTGATGCCCCGATCAAGCACGATCTGGAAATCAATCCCGCGCATCCCATTATGTCGCGCCTTGACGCGATGCGACAGAAGGATGCGTCGTTGGCAGGAAGTGTTGCCGAACAAATTCTTGATAACGCACGCGTGGCGGCCGGGCTACTTGAAGACCCGCGTACAATGCTGACCAGACTAAATCAATTGATCGAGAGAGTGCTTACGAGGGAGTAGTGTAAACTGATCACCCGGCAATCGTGCTGATCTCGACCGGCTCAACACTCACGCCGCTCCTGGTCAGCCACTTGATCGCGGCCTTTACGTCCTCGCGTTTGCCGTCAAGTTCGAGACAGACTATGCCGATTTCGTCAGTGACGCTTGCCTGGCGGATGTTGGTGACAACTTTGAATCGTTGTGCCACTTCCCAGATCAACGGTCTTTTGATGAGCTTGGGCGGATACATCAGCCACAATCGCGTTTGCTGCGGCGTGCTCTGGGTAGTCGGAACGGATTTCTTTTTCGTGGCCATACGATTAGAGCATTGGAGTTTTTTGGCGGCACGGGCGAGATCCTGAATTGGCTCTTCAGCAACCCCGCCCCACAATGGTTCTAGCCTCCGGCGATCGCCGGGATGATGCTGATTTCGTCGCCGTCCTTGAGCGGTGTGTTTTGGTTTTTGAGGAAACGGATGTCTTCCTCGTTCACATACACGTTGACGAAGCGTCGGACTTCACCCTTCTCATCCATGAGACGTTCCTGGATGCCGGGATAGCGCGTCTGCAATTCAATGATCGCTTCGGCAATTGTTGCGCCGTTGACCTCCACGAGTTCCTCGTTATTGGTCAACTTGCGGAGCGGGGTTGGGATACGAACGTTTTTTGCCATAAATTCAAAATTACTCTCAGGGCCAAATCAAAAGAGCCAACTCGACTCGCGCGAGGAAGCCGATGGCTTCTTTGGGCGCATTCAACCTGCGCATACTCTAACTTTTGAGCGAATACGGTCAAGCCGCCAAACTAAGGTCGCCAAATTTCCAAAAAGAACCTGTTCTTGCACGAAGTGCGAACAAAACGCGCCTTTTCAACGAATCGCCAAATGCCAGGCAGAAATCCCGGATGTAGATCGTTGGCCGCGTTCTCCCGGCAAAAAGGCTTTACACGCCGACCCACAATTCCTAGGATGCTTGCTCGTATTTATTGAAGCAAACAAGATATGGAAGCCAAAACAAAAACCATCGAGCAGTTCAAACTGCACGAAAAGGACACCGGTTCAGCGGACGTGCAGGTTGCACTGCTCACACAGCGCATCAACCACTTGACCGAGCATCTTCAAGGAAACAAGAAGGATCACAGCTCACGTCGTGGGTTGTTGGTCATGGTCGGCCAACGCCGTCGCCTGCTGGATTATCTTCATACCACGGACATCAACCGGTATCAGACCATCACCAAAAAACTGAAGCTTCGCCATTGAGTTTTCAAAACCGCCGCAACCACGGCGGTTTTTTGTTTCAATAACCAGCCCGGGCCGAATCGCGACCGGCCCGAAGCTTGCAATCAATAAGTTCGCGAAGAAATTCGTTGCCCCGGGTGATTTCACTCAGTCCCGAATGAATCGGGATTCACTGAAGTTCCTCGGTGGCAGCGGAGACAGAAACCTATGCCATCAAAAATAACCGCCCAGGTGGGCGATAAACAAATCACAATCGAAACCGGCAAGCTCGCAAAGCAAGCCGACGGGGCCGTGACCGTTCAACTCGGCGAAACCGTCATCATCGTGGCAGCAGTCGCCGCCACCAAGGCCAAGCCCGGCCAGGACTTCTTCCCGCTTACGGTGGATTACCGCGAGAAGGCCGCCGCCGCCGGAAAATTTCCGGGCGGTTACTTCAAGCGCGAAGGTCGTCCAACCGAAAAGGAAATTCTTACCTGCCGCCTCACCGATCGTCCGATACGTCCGTTGTTCCCCAAAGGCTGGTACAACGAGGTGCAGGTCCAAACCGTCGTCCTCAGTGCGGATGGCGAGAACGATCCCGATATTCTTAGCATCATTGGAGCGAGCGCATCGCTGATGGTCAGTGATATTCCCTGGGACGGTCCGCTCGGCGCCGTGCGCGTCGGTCGCGTCGGCGGCAAGTTCATCGCCAACCCCACGCATGCCGAACAGGCCGAAAGCGATCTCGACCTCGTCTATGTCGGGAACGAAAAAGACATCGTCATGTATGAAGGCGCTGCCAAGGAAATCACCGAAGCCGACTTCAACGCCGCGCTCAAGTTCGGCCAGGAATGTTGCGCCCCGTTGATCGCCGCGCAGAAGGAACTCGCCGCCACGGCAGGCAAGAAGAAGCGTGAGATAACACTTAACATCGTGCCCGATGAAATCCTCGAGGAAGCCAAGAGGCTCGCAGGTGACCGGTTTGTTCCTGCGCTTCTCACGCCGGGTAAATTGAATCGCGAGGCTGCATGCAAAGCCATTCAGGACGAGGTCGGCGCGAAGCTTCTTGAAAAATTCGGCGCGGAAAAGATCACCGAGTTCGTCGTCAAGGACGCGTTCTACTACATCCAAAAGGAAGCCGTCCGCGGTTTGATTCTCGACAGCGGCAAACGCACGCCGCGAGCCGACATTCTCG
>CAYSDO010000396.1:0-4132 GCA_964429665.1 uncultured Bifidobacterium sp. | reverse complement strand
GCGTCGGACAGCGCTGCAATTTCTGCGGCTCGGCGGCGCTCGTGCCGTACGAGGAGATCAAGGAAGCGTTCAGCCCGGAAAGTTTGCTGCCCATCAAAATCAGCGAGACGCAGGTGCGCGACAGCATCCGTCGTTGGTACGGCAGCCGGTGGTTCGCGCCGAACAAACTCAAGAACGCCGCCCTCACCGACACAGTCAAAGGACTCTACATTCCCTACTGGACGTTCGACGCGCAGGTTCACGCGGATTGGACTGCGGAGTCCGGCTACTACTACTACGAGACGGAATACTACACCGACGCCAATGGCAAAACGCAGACGCGCCAGGTGCAGAAGATCCGTTGGCAATGGTCTTCCGGTTCGTTGGACCATTTCTTCGACGACGAACTCGTGCCCGCGTCCCGGGGCGTTCAACCGGACTTGCTCCGCAAGGTCGAGCCGTTTCCAACGAAACAACTGACGCCGTATCAAGCTGGCTTTCTGTCTGGCTGGGTCGTGGAGCGTTACCAGATTGACCTCGTCGCTGCTGCCCAACACGCCCGCGAAGTCATGGAAGGGAAAATTACTTCCATGTGCGCATCGCAAGTGCCTGGTGATACGCATCGCAACTTGAGCGTGGATACGGATTATTCCGGGCAGACTTTCAAGCACATCCTCGTGCCGGTGTGGCTGCTCACCTACAACTACGGCACGCGCAATTTCCAAGTGGTGATCAACGGCTTCACCGGCACCATCGCGGGCAAGTATCCCAAGAGTTGGGTCAAGATTCTGTTCGCGGTTCTTGGCGGATTGATGCTGGCGGGTTTGATCGCGCTGGTCATTGGCAGGCGCTGATGGTCGTCCGCATGTGACGTTTCAAAGGAAGTTGTCGCGCTTGACGATTTTGTTTATCGGGGAGAAGATTTTTTCGAGAAACACTGAACGCCATCTGCGAAAGGACAGCCATGTCAAATTCACGATCAACTCGCCTCATGCGGAATTGTTTAACAGGACCGGCCCGGTGGTTGTTGTTGTGCAGTCTTGTTTCGCTGTTGGGATCTGCGGATGTACCGGCCCAGGGGGTTCTGTTCACCGACCGCACGACATTCAATGCGGCATTACGACCGGTTCCGAGTCCAACAACAATCACCTTTAGCGGACTCACCGACCCGTCTGTTACCGGCACGTCGTCCATATCTGTGTCGGGGGTGACTTTCACCAATGCCGAGAGCCGACTGTTTGTTCAACCAACCCCCATTCCCGGCGATGGACAGTATCTCTGGAATTTCGATTCTAGTTATCCGGTTGGAATCTTTCTTCCCAATGGCAGGAATGCATTCGGCGCAGATTTTTCTGGAGGAATTCAACCAAACTCCAGCTTTAACGCCACGCTCACGGTGAATCTTGTCGGCGGGCAGGCTTACTCCTACAACTTTTCCGGACAACGCGGATCGTGGAACTTTTTCGGCGTAGCGTTTCCGCAATCCATCACGAGCCTGATCTACCACGACGGTGGACAGTTTCTACCCGGCACTCACGAGGAGATGCTGGACAACGTGACGTTCGGAGTCGCAACCGTACCTGAGCCACATGTGACTCTGATGGTGGGTTGCGCACAGGGAATTCTGCTGCGGGCCAGAAGTCGCAGACAGGGCTGCCGCGCTTTGAACGCCTAACCGATGAATGCCTTGTGAACAGCCTTGATGGCCTGCTCGCCCTTGGCGAGATCAATCGTCACGGAGATTTTGATTTCGCTTGTGGAGATCATGCCGATGTTCACGCCTTCGGTGGCCAGGGTTTCGAACATCTTGCCCGCCACGCCGGTGTGCGACTTCATGCCGACGCCGACGATGGAGAGCTTGCCGATTTTTTCGTCGGTCAACACTTCCTTGAAGCCGATCTCGGTCTTTAGACCATCAATGACCTTCTGTGCCTTGAGCAAGTCGGGCTTGTCCACGGTGAACGACAGGTCGGTGGCGGGTGTGCCGCTGCCGTGGCTGATGTTTTGCACGATCATGTCCACGTTCACCGTCGCGTCGCCGATGGCTTTGAATACGCGCGCAGCCACGCCGGGTTTGTCAGGCACGCCGACGAGCGTGACCTTGGCTTGATTCTTGTCGAGCGAGACGCCGCGCACGACGACGCCTTCCATGCTTTTGGTTTCTTCTTTCACAATTGTTCCAGGGTTGTCGTTCAAACTGCTGCGGACCTCAAACACCACGCCAAACTTTTTGGCGAACTCCACTGACCGCGATTGCATCACTTTCGCGCCGAGGCTCGCGAGTTCGAGCATTTCGTCGTAGGAAATCTCCTGTAACTTCTTCGCGTTCGGCACGAGGCGTGGGTCGGCGGTGTAAACGCCGTCCACGTCCGTGTAAATCTGGCAAAGGTCCGCCTTTACTGCGGCGGCGAGGGCGATGGCCGTGAGATCCGAACCGCCGCGGCCGAGCGTGGTGATCTGGCCTTCCTTGGTTTCGCCTTGGAAACCGGCGACGATCACGACGTTGCCTGCGTCAAGCGCTTCGTGAACTTGATTCGGCGTGATGTTGTGAATCTTCGCTTTGGTGTGGACGCCATCGGTGACGATGCCGGCTTGTGCGCCGGTCATGGAAACCGCCGGGATGTCGAGCGCGTGCAGCGCGATGGCCGTGAGTGCGATGGTCTGTTGTTCGCCGGTGGCGAGGAGCATGTCCATCTCGCGTTCGTTCGGGAGCGGGACGATGTCTTTGGCGAGTTTGATGAGGCCATCAGTCACGCCGCTCATGGCGGAGACGACGACGATGACCTGGTCGCCGCGCTTGCGATATTCTGCGACGCGCTTGGCGACGTTTTTGATGCGGTCGGTGTTGCCCACCGAGGTGCCGCCGTATTTCTGAACGATCAATGCCATAAATCCGAGGAACAACGCGCCGGGTTGGAGGTCAACGGAGTCCCAAAGGGAGCGCGAGGGTAGCAAAAGTCGGCGGTTTGAAAAGTGCGGAGTTTGAAGCCTAGCTGTGAAGCTTTTCGATGCGGACGCTGACATTCATCTTGCGGTCGGTCGTGCCTTTGTATTGGCCCGCAACCGGTGCGACATCCGCGTAATCCTTGCCCACAGCGACTTTCACGTAGGTCTCGTCGGGCTGGCAGTTGTGGGTCGGATCAAGCGGTCGCCAGCCGACACCAGGGATCAGCACTTCCACCCACGCATGAGTCGCACTGGCGGTCTCAGTCGCCAGATAACCACTCACATACAGCGCGGGTATCTTCAGCGAGCGACACAAACTCAACATCACATGCGCGAAGTCCTGGCACACACCGCGCCGTTCGCGCAACACGTCGCGCGCGTGCGTGTGAACGCCGGTGGAGTTGGATTCGTATCTCAACTGCGTGTGCGTCCACTTCATCAACGCCAGCGCCGCCTGCCATGTGTCGGTGATGCCGTGCGTCGCGTCTATCGCTGCGCGCCAGACTTCCGGTGACATCTCGACGAACCGGCTATCCTGCAAAAAATCGAAGATGCGCGTCTCCTGTGCTGCTTCACCGATGCGCGCCAGCGGCCACGGTGTTTCCGCTTCACCGAGCGGTGGGCGCGGCTTGATCGTCACGCGCAGATGGCTCTCGACCGTCAACGTCGTGTGCGGCTCGGCGATCTCGAAGTGATGCACCACGTTCGAGTAAAAATCGTGATGATGCCGCAATCGCGCGGCGGGCAACACCTTCAACAGAAAGTGATCCACCGTCTGCCATTCGTCCGAGAACGGTTGCAACCGCGCCTCGTTGAAGCTGTCCCGGACGGGCGCGGCATAGTTGTAGTCCGTGCGATGGACGATCTCCCATTTCATCGTTCAAACCTCAGCCACATCCACCGACACTTTGACTTCGTGCTTACCACCGCCGGTGATAATGCCTGCCACCGGACTCACGTCATCGAAATCCCGGCCATACGCCACGGTGATGTGTTCTTCGCCCGGCAGACAGTTGTTCGTCGGATCAAAATCCACCCAGCCTGCGCCCGGACAAAACACCGCGAACCACGCATGGCTCGCATCCGCGCCGACGAGTCGCGGCTTGCCCTCGGGCGGGCGCGTGCGCAAGTAACCACTGACGTATCGCGCTGGCAGACCGAGCGAGCGCAGGAACGCGATGCCCAGATGCGCGAAGTCCTGACACAC
>CAYSDO010000395.1:0-4149 GCA_964429665.1 uncultured Bifidobacterium sp. | reverse complement strand
AAATCCGCGCTCCGGTGCACGTGAGTCGCGGTGTATTTCGCCCCGGTACCATCCACATCGTCTCGACGCTTAAGGTAGCCAGTGTCATGAAGGAGAACCCCAATGATGGCGAGTTGAAAAAGTTTTTCGGTCACAACAGGTTTTGCCCCGGTCGCGTGACGGCAGGCCAGCAGACGCGCAAGGCACAATGTCCCTTGAAGCGTATGCTCGAAGTCATGATAGCGCGCATCCACTGCCAGGTAATCAGGATAGTGACCGGTGAAACATTCAATGGCCCAGCCAAACACCCGTGGCACAAACAGCCTTTCGCCTCCCGGGAACATGCCGAGATACGCCTTCTGCACCTCCACCTGTACGGCGGTCGGGTCGCGGGTGACGACGGGGTCGAACATGCGTTTCAATATAGCCAACGCCGGATGCAAACGCATCAGTTTTGTTACCGGTGGCAGGACCACTTGGCTCTTGTTTCAACGCCAGCAACACTTCCACACTAAGGCAATGATTGATGGATTGACCAGAAGGAACAGCACAACCCACGCATGAATCGCATCGCAAAACTTGACCATGCGCATGTCTGGCATCCGTTCACTCAGATGCGCGACTGGCTCAAGCGCGAGACGATTGTCATTACTTCCGGCAATGGCGCGGTGTTACGCGATGTTCACGGCAAAGAATATCTCGATGCCAACTCTTCCATCTGGACGAACCTCCACGGCCATCAGCATCCAAAGATCAACGCCGCCATCGCGCGTCAGTTGAAAAAGATTTCACACTCGTCGGCTCTGGGTTTTACAAATGAACCAGCGAGCGTGCTGGCAGCGGAACTAGTGAAGCTGGCTACTCCGCATTCCGCACTCCGCACTCCGCGCTTGAACAAGGTTTTCTTCAGCGACGACGGTTCCACTGCGCTCGAAGTTGCACTCAAGCTCGCCTATGAGTTCACGCGTCGCACGCGCGGGGAAAAAACCAAACCTCGATTTCTCTCCCTCGATGGTGCGTATCATGGCGACACCATCGGCGCAGTTTCGCTGGGACATATTGATCTTTTCCACAAGGCTTATGGTGGGATGCTTTTCAAGTCGGATAAACTCATGTCGCCCTATTGCTACCGCTGCCCGTTCAACAGGGCAAAGCCCGAGCGTGCCGACGCGCGCGAATATCGCAAGTGCAACTGGGAGTGCGTCAGCCTTGTCGAGAAAAGATTCAGCACGCAAAAGAAGCGGGGCAATCCTTACGCAGGTTTTGTCTTTGAACCGATGATTCAAGGTGCAGCGGGAATGATTCCTCAACCTTCCGGTTGGTTGAAGCGCGTGACTGACATCGCACGCGGCCACGGCGCGCTGCTCATTGCGGACGAAGTGATGACCGGCTTCGGACGAACAGGTGGACCGAGTCTCCCGACAAGCCGGCTCGCGAGGACGCTCGCCCCACCATCAACCTCCCTTTTCGCAAGTCATCATGAATCTGTTCGGCCTGACTTCCTCTGTGTTGCAAAAGGTCTGACTGGCGGTTATCTCCCGATGGCGGCAACTCTAACAACACAGAAGGTATTCGACGCTTTCCTCGGGGAATATCACGAGTTCAAAACTTTCTTCCACGGCCACAGCTTCACCGGCAATCAATTGGGAGCCAGCGCCGCGCTTGCCAACCTGGTGATTCTGGAAAGCAAACAATCCGTCGTCGCCCGAAACAAACTGGAGCGGACGTTGCGTGACGAATTGAATTCGCTCTGGTCGCTTCCCAATGTCGGAGACGTGCGCCAGGTCGGCTTGATCGCGGGAATCGAATTGGTCAAAAACTGGCGCACGCGCAAACCGTTTGCGTTGCGTGATCGCGCCGGAATCCGCGTGTGCGAAGCAATGGCAAAGCGCGGCGTACTGACACGACCCATCGGAAATGTCATCGTGCTCATGCCGCCATATTGCACGACGACAGCTCAAGCCCGACGGATGGTGAGCGTGCTGCGCGAGGCGGTGAGTGAAGTTTTTGAGTAGTCTTGCCCGCCGCTACGTCAATGCCCGTGCTGGTGTTCCTGGATGTATTCCTGTTTTAAGCCCAGCTTTTCCGGCGCATGAAGCACCAGCATCTTCATCCGCACATCGGACGGCACGTCTTTGCGCGTCGCCTTGCTCACCACGATCATCAACGTGATCGCCAGCGGCACGGTCCAGATGGCGGGCTGCTCACAGAGGATGCGCAACAGCGGATGATGCGCCCAAAATTCATTCATCGGTGCGAAACCGGCGAAAATCTTTCCCATCGGCCCTTTGTCAAGCGCGAGGTTGCTGAAGTTCGTCAACGTCGCTGCCGCGAGTGCGCACAATCCTCCAGTCAACATGCCGACGGCCGCGCCACGCATCGTCATGCCACGCCACCAGACGCTCATGAACAACAGCGGAAAATAACTCGCCGCCGCGATGGCGAACGCCTGGCCGACCATGAAGTTGATTTCCAGCGGCTCAACCAGACTGCCGAGCAGGATGGAGACGAAACCAATCAGCACCGCCGCGAACTTGAACATGCGCATGCGTTGCTCCGGCGTGGACTTGGGTCGCAACATGCGGCCATAGACATCGTGCGCGAGTGCGCCGGTCATGGACACGAGCAAACCGCTAAACGTGCTCATGAACGCTGCGAACGCGCCGGCGCAGGTGATGCCGCTGAGGATGCTGCCCCACGGGATGCCTGTGTCCCGCGAAGCCGACGAAGTAGGCGAAGGTTGGGAAGATGTTTCTGTCTGTTTTCCTTCGTTCCCTTCGCTCCTTCGCGGGACGTTTTCTTCCGGCTTGTGGTTGAGAATTGTCGGCAGTTTGAGCACGACTTGATCTGTGCCTTTGATGCCGGACAATCCGGTGTAGAGTTCGGGCATCAGGTTGCGGCCCATCACGCCGAACACGGGCGGGAAGACGTAGAAGATGCCGATGAGAATCATCACCCACATCGTGGTGCGCTTGGCGGCGACCCCGTCGGGGTTGGTGTAGAAGCGCACGAGGATGTGTGGCAAACCCGCCGTACCGCAGATGAGCGCGATGATGAGCGAGTAGGTGTAGAGGAGCGAATAATTCTTCTGCCGCGTCTTCAACATTTGTTCATTCAAGGGTCCGTTATTGAAAGGAGCAATTCCCTTCGCGTCGTACAGTTTCTGAAACTCCACCTTCCGGGTTAACGGAACGACAATTGTGGCTTCACTCGCAAGAATGAGTCCGGCGTTTGCGTTGGAAAATCCTGCGTCAATCTCTGCCGCGCGACCAGCACCGGTCGTTGAAATGGAAAATCTGTTTGTCATCCACGCGCCTCCGTCCTTTGCAAGAGACGTTGCAAATAGAACAGGAACTCTGCGTGTCTTGACAAACTCGACAAGTATTCCAGCAAGATATTGTTCTCCAATGCCTGGAGCGGGATAAACCAGATGTCGTTCTGCCCAATCAGTCACTTTTGCCTTTACCAGACCAAGACTGCTCGGGTCGCTCGTTCCCGTAATCGAATAGCTCATCACTTGGAACAATTCGTCACTGGACTCCGAGCGAAGTTTTGCTTCGGCGGCCTTGGCCGCTTTGGTTGTAAGCGGGCCGAAGGGGGAAAGCCAGGTGGCATCGGCGGGGGCTTTTTCAGGAAGTGGTTTGCGAATGGATTCCGTGGGATCAAAAAAGACAGCGCTTCCCTCGCGACGGTAACTCGCCTCATAATCCGCTATCTTTGCAGCAGGCACTACCACTAATGCAGACTCGGTAACGATCACATCTACGCCGTTGGAGCGCAGACCGGAACGCACATCTTGTTCCCATTTTTCCGCTGTGCTGATGGTGGTCACGGAAACGAGATTCGTCATTTGGGGAAAGCTCGGCGCGCTTTCGGCCATGAGCATTCGATGATGGCCATGGTTTTCCGCAAACAATCTCAAGGCGGTATGGACATCCAAGTTTCCAGCTTGTAACACTGGCTTGCCCACGATGCGCGAGACAGTGGCTTTCGCTTCGTTGTATCGGAGAAAGAGTGCGTTGCTGTTACCATTGATGGCAGTTACCTGCCACGTTTGAGGGAAGAACCGCTCGGGCGAGGACGAAGCGGCTGACGCAGACTTCGGCGAGTTTTCTCCGAGTTGCTTCCCATAATGCCCATACACCGCCATGAGCACGAAGATGGGCACGG
>CAYSDO010000394.1:3259-4178 GCA_964429665.1 uncultured Bifidobacterium sp. | reverse complement strand
CATTCTAATCGGTGAAATGCGCGATCTCGAGACCATCGAACTGGCGATTCTCGCAGCCAACACGGGCCACCTTGTTTTCGGCACACTTCACACGCCCAGCGCAGCCAAGACCGTGGACCGCATCATTGACGTTTTCCCGGCGGATCAGCAAAACAAGATTCGAGCGACTCTTTCTGAATCGCTCAAAGGCATCGTTGCGCAGAACCTTTTCAAGCGGATTGACAAGAAAGGCCGCGTGGCGGCACTGGAAATCCTCGTGTTCACCACGGCCATCGCCAACCTCGTCCGCGAAGGCAAGACCCACCAGATTCCTGGCATGATCCAGGTTGGCAAAAAACTTGGTAATCAACCGCTGGACGACGCGATCATGGACCATTTGCGTATGAAACGGATATCGCCAGAGGAAGCCTACGACAAGAGTCTCGACAAGCGAAAATTCCGCAGCTTCCTTCCGCATCCGCCGGATGAAGACGAAACTTGATTTATGATACGACGCACCGAGTTGGAATATATTCTTGGCACCATGCTGGACTCGCAGCCAGAGGTGTCCGACTTGCTGTTTACGGTGGATCGTCCGTTGCAGGTGGAAGCCTACGGCGAACTCAAGCCGGTCATTCTTGATCCGGCCATCGAATCTCTCACGCCTTATCAGAACGAGGCCATCGCGTTGAATCTCGTGGGCGAAAACCAGTGGCACATTCAAGACCTGTTGCGAAAGGGCTCATGCGATTCCTCTTACGCCTTGTCGGAGCGCGCTCGCTTTCGTGTCAACATTTTCTCGCAACGTGGTAACTATTCCATCGTCTGCCGTAAACTCAACACGGCGATCCCAACGCTCGAGTCGCTCAAGCATCCGGAGATCTTCAAGAACATTCCGAAGGAGAAAACCGGCCTTGTCCTGGTCACCGGCGCCACGGGA
>CAYSDO010000394.1:0-3249 GCA_964429665.1 uncultured Bifidobacterium sp. | reverse complement strand
GGGATCCGGAAAATCCACGACGCTTGCAGCCATCCTAAACGAGATCAACCTCACCAAGGCCGTTCATATCATCACGCTTGAAGACCCGGTGGAATTTGTTTATCCGCACATTCGGGCCACGTTCAACCAGCGTGAGCAGGGCACGGACTTCGACAATTTTTCCAGTGGACTGCGTGCCGCGTTGCGTCAGGCGCCCAAAGTCATCCTCGTCGGCGAAATGCGGGATCGTGAAACGGTCAGCATCGCCATGAGCGCTGCGGAGACCGGCCACCTCGTCATGAGTACGCTACACACGATCGACGCGGGGCAGACAATCAACCGTATCCTTGGCATGTTCGAGCCCGAAGAACAGGAGCAGATGCGCGCCCGTCTCGCAGATTCGTTGCGTTGGGTTGTCAGCCAGCGGCTGGTTCCAAAGGTTGGAGGTGGACGTCATGCGCTGCTTGAGATCATGGGCTCGAATCTTCGGACGCAGGAAACCATCCGCCTTGGCGAAAGCGAAGGGAAGAGCTTCTACGAAATCATCGAGGCCAGCTACATGTTTGGCTGGCGCACTTTCGACAACGCCGCGCTTGAAGCTTTTGAGCGCGGCATCATTTCCGAGGAAACCGCGTTGCTCTATTGCTCCAAACGCGGGGTCGTTACGCGCGGCATTGACAACATGAAGAAATCCCGCGGTGAGTCGTCTTCTGCTGCTGGTTTGCTTAGGATGAAAGGCCTTGTAGATCGGTTGCCTTCATCGTCCGAAGCTCCGTCGCCATCCATGTCACTTAAAATCAAATAACCATGAGCGATCAATTTGAATTCATCGGAGCGAATGATAAACCGGCGTTGCTTGCATTCTCCACCCCCGAGTGGTTGGATCAGATGCGGGCAGCTTTGCAGGAACTTGGCTATAAAGTTCACACCGCCGCTACACATAGCGATTTTCTCATCCGGTTTAGCCAGGTGCGCTATCAGGTGGTCATTCTCGAAGAAAGGTTCGCAGCAAACTCCATCGAGGAAAACCAGACCTTAAAGGCGTTACAGCACATGCCCATGAACCAGCGGCGACATGCAACCACGATTCTTGTGGGTGATTCCTTTCAGACGTTCACGCCCATGCAGGCGTTCCAACAAAGCGTTCACGCTGTCATCAGCAGCTCTGAACTTTTCCTTGCCAAACAGCTCATCGAGAAATCTGTCGCGGACAACAATATGTTCCTGCACAGTTACAACGAAGTTCTCTCGCGATTGTACACCGCTCCTGCTGCCCGTTGACCGGCGATCAATTTCGCTCCCGATTCCGGCTGCACTGCATGGCAGCGTCGAATCGATTTGTGAATATGTGGAATGCGAACGGCCAGTCGGCGTGTATTAGGAACGCGATCACCGTTGTGCTCGGATTGGCTTCGCTCGCTGAGGATTTAGTTCAAAGCAAGTCGAAACGCTTTCTCGATTTCCTTCCCATCTAACTTGTTACCTTTCAGAAATCTGATCCGGGTTGAATCCCAGCGCACGATCAGAGTTGTTGAAGGTGATTGACCACTGAATCCAAACGAAACGTCTCCGTTTGTGTACGTGCGCCGTGTATCGCTTGTAAATTCACTCTGTCGGATGATCGCCTGGTAAATGTGGCGGATTGGAACGACTACGCCATCCACATTTACCGTGTCGCCCACGCGCATCGTGGCGGCCTGCGATGCCTGCAAAGGTTCGAGAGGCGTAAGGGCGTTGAAATGAAACCAATCGTCCACACCCGGACTCAACCCGTGAACGAGCAATGACTGGTTTCCATCATCGTCCACTAGATTGTATTCGTGGCGCTCGTAAATCTGTCCGACTTCTGAGATTTGCACAACGGCGTGTGAGCGTACGTGCCAGTTTGCTCCGGCAAGTTTTCCGGTGTTGTTTAATTTTAACCCCGAACTCGGTGCCGCGATTCTTTTTAGGGTGCGGGTGGGCCATTTGAAATTGCACGAGGGCATCTGCAACAAAAAAACGAGCGCGATAAATCCCACCACCAGCACCGGAAGCAGCTTTCGCGGAAGTGACAGCAAGCCAGAAGCAAGCGCGTTGGTTCCGCCACCATAAAATGACGCAGCCTTGGTCAAGTCTGCGGACGATGACTCCCTGATGCCGAAAGCCCGCGCCACTGTGCCTCGTGGCAGGTTCACGCCTCGAAAGTACTCAACATCGTCACCCGTCCAACTCACGACTATCATGGTGTTGGCCGCCTCGGCGTTGAAATAATGCGCGATGTCGCCTGTCTCGACGCCTTCGCCCGCCTGACCTTCGATGTGATAAACGCGCGATTCATCCACCAGCGAAACACGGACGCTCGTGCCGTCAATGTTCAATCGGTCGCCGACACGCTTTGTAGCGGCTTCCGCTGCGGTCAGTCTATCGGTGGGTTCGATGTAGATGAATAACTTCCATTCACCCCTGAGTTCCGTTTCCTCAAAAACCAGCGTCGCAGACTCTCCCTCGTCGTTGATGACGTTGAACTCGTTCCAGAAATAAGTCTCGCCGCCATCATCCATGCCCATGACCACTCGCCCGGCGACTTGGTACCGCTTTCCGGCGAGTGTGCCGGACATGCCGAGCCGGAGTGCCGTGGGGTTGGCGAAGTTCATGGGTTTTGAAAATAGTGCGGCACAAAGCGGCTCAGGTTTCCGGTGATGCGACGCGTGTCCTCTCGAATTCCGAGTCCTGCTGCCTCGTTGTCAACGACCCAAACTCCAAACACCGGGCGGTGTCCTCCAAACACGGGAGATGTCGCGAGCGCCTGATAGACATGTCCCTCTGCACCGTAATCGCCGGCGGTTTCTTCAATCACAACACCGCCCTCGACCCATGCGACATTGCTTCCTTCGCGGCTCAGTTTCGGTTTGCGGATGTAACGGTCGCCAAGCGGAGCAGCGAGTTCGTAAGTGGGCAACAGATTTGGATGTCCGGGAAACAATTCCCATAGAACCGGCAGCAGACCCTTGTTGCTGAGAAGCATTTTCCAGGTGGGCTCGATAAACTGGACGCAATCGTTCGCAAGGTGAATTCCAAAATCTTCGTGCCAGAGCCATTCCCACGGATACAACTTGAAGCAGCGTTCGATACGGTGAAGGTCAAGATCTACGAAACATTTCGCTCGCGCGTCCCAGCCGATGTCCTCAACGTTTACTGACGCAGTCTTCACTCCGGCCTGCTCACACGTGTCGCGCAAGTAGAGCACGGTCATCTCGTCCTCGGCGTGTTCCTTGATGCCGCTGAAAT
>CAYSDO010000393.1:0-4187 GCA_964429665.1 uncultured Bifidobacterium sp. | reverse complement strand
GTCGAGGTTCAAGGCATCGTGGCAACCGAGCCGGATCATCTCCGCCGCGAGTTCGTCATAGGTCATGCCCACTGCGACCCCGGGTTTTCGACCATCCACAACCACGAGAATTAGTTTCGATCTCATGGCATCCAGTCCGGCGGCGGTGCGGGGATGGCGTTGTTGGTTTACATGCGGGGCTGCTTTTCCGTCGGCGACGAGGATTGTGTTTCCACTGACTGCGTCGCGGGCTTCAGCGGCGGGTCGTGACAAGGTCTTGATCGAGACAGAACGGTTTGTTTCAACCACGAGGCAAGGACGGGCGGTAGTGGTGGTGGACCAGGTTTTGCCATCGGAGACCGCGACTCCGCTGACTGCGCTCCAGACGTCCGAGCGAAACGCCGCGAGCGCCCCTTCCGCGTCCTTGATGTTTCGCGCACGAAAAAAATCCCCGTTCACGACGAGATCAAATCCATCGCGCGTGGCGATGCTGGTGGGCCGCATGAGCGTGGTCTGCCATTGGCCCGGACCATCGGGGTCGGGGCCTCCGGGCGACACACGCACATGTACGTGGGGATTTGTCAGATCAATTTCCGCGACAAACATGCGCGTAGGCGGATTGGTGCGCGTCTCTGAGTGGATGGCGATTCCGGGGAACGGTTGGCGTGTGGCGGAAACCTCCGCGTGAGCCGGCAACAACGCGTTAACGCTGAGCCAGAGGACTGGCAACGCGTGGAGTGTTTGACAGAGATGCCTGAAACCAAAATTCACGGGTGATAGCTTGGCGCAATGGCCCTTCCATGACCAGTCCCGTTCAATCAAACGCGTCATTACATAAAACCTTGAACTTTGATCCGAATCCTGGCGACAACTTCATGGAATAAGGGTTTGACACGAACTGCGCGCCATTTAATCTTTGGCGCAGGATAAATTTATGGCTGAAAACATACCCAACGTTCCCACCGGTGCGGTTCCTCCGAAAAAGGAAACCGGCAAGGTGCAACCCAAGAAGGAAACAGTCCGTATCAATCTGCCGCCGAAGCCTTCTGCCGCGCCAACCATCAAGCTGCCTACGTTGCCGCCCGGCGGCCCGACCGGAGCAGCCACTCCTGCCGCGCCTTCTGCACCGGCTCCGAGTGCACCCCGCGCTTCTGCCGCACCCGTGGCCCAGCGCCCCGGCCCCGGTGGTGCAGCCTCGCCTGCTACGCCCTCGCGTCAGACCGCGCCAGCCCGCACGGCTCCGGCTGCACCCACGGTGAGCGGTTTGGATAAAGCGCTTGCCATCATGGCGATGATTTTTGCGCTGCTGGCTCTCGGCACCGTACTTTTTCTGGCATACGGCATACCCATTTGACCGGCGCTTTCAACCTCGAACCATACAAACCGATTTATACTAAACATGGCTTCTCCCGCAATTGTCACGCTGTCTTCCGCAAACTTTGATGCCGAAGTCCTCAAGTCGTCCACGCCTGTGCTCGTTGATTTCTGGGCGGAATGGTGCGGCCCGTGCAAGCAGATCGCGCCCGTACTCAACGAAATTGCCGAGGAATTTACCGGGCGCGGCAAGGTTGCCAAGCTCAACATTGATGAAGGCGCGAACCAGCAGCTCGCCGCCACCTACCGCGTGCAATCCATCCCGATGTTTCTCGTTTTCAAGAACGGTGAAGTTGTTGCGCAACACGTCGGCATCTCCGGCGGCAAACCGAAATTGAAGTCGCTGCTCGAAGGCGCGCTGGCTTGACGCGCGTGCGGGAGGCGCTTCTCGGCTGCGCGCAGTAACGGGAACATGTCTTCCGCATCCATTGTCGTCACGCCCGGGCAGCTTGCCCGGCGGGCAGAGCTTTACCACCAGTTCGCCCAACTCACCGTCGCCGGACTCGGTCTCCAGCAGTCCATCGAACAACTCCGCCGCCATCCGCCGCACTCCAGCTATCGCGAGCCGCTGGAGCGGACGCACAAGGAAATCACCTGCGGCTTCACGTTCACCGAATCGTTGAGGCGGAGCGGCAACTGGCTGCCGGATTTCGATCTGTCATTGATCGAAGCCGGCGAACTGAGCGGTCGCCTCGACGCCTGCTTCCGCAAGCTCGGAGATTATTACCAGGAGCGCGCTGCAATGGCGCGGCAGTTGATCGGTGACATGGCATATCCGGTGTTCCTGATTCACTTCGCCGTGTTCATCATTCCTTTCGCGCAACTGTTCATTTCAGGTGACTTCCTCAGCTACGCGTTCAAGACCTTTGGAATTCTCATCCCGCTTTACCTCGTCGTCGCAGTTGTGATCTATGCTGCGCAAAGCAAGCACGGTGAAAGCTGGCGCGCAGTTTTCGAGACAATTCTCAATCCCATCCCCATCCTCGGCAGTGCGCGACGCGATCTCGCCCTGGCGCGATTGGCAATGTCGCTCGAAGCCTTGATCAGCGCGGGAGTCGGTGTGGTGCAGGCGTGGGAACTTGCCGGCCCGGTCAGCGGCTCGCCGAGGTTGCGCCGTGCGGTGAGCGCGTGGAAACGAAACGTCGAGAGCGGCCAGACTGTAGCCGAAGCCATGAGCGCGTCGGGCCAGTTTCCCGACATGTTTGCCAACCAATACGCCTCTGCGGAAATCAGCGGCAAGCTGGATGAGGTTCTGGGCCGGATGCACCACTACTATCAGGATTCCGGCCAGCGCAAGATGCGGGGACTCGCACAGTGGACGCCCCGCATCATCTACCTGATCGTGGCGCTCCTGATTGCCATCCACATCGTCCGGTTTTACGCGGGTTACTTCAACCAGATCGGGAATGTGCTCAACGGATTCTGAGACGCAGGCGTGTTGATTCAACTCCAGTCGCCAAAAAATCTCCCACGGACGCATCAATACCCTCGCAGTGTGAACGATGATAATTCGAGGAGCTGTGTTTCGAGAAGCTGTTGCATTTCGCCAAGAACGACGGATCATAACAGCCATGAGCCTCCTACGTTCTGCGGGCTTCATTTGCGCCACCTTCTTCTTGGGGATGGTGACGATTTTTGCCGCGCCGCAAACCATCTGGCAGATTGGCCAGGATGAAGATCCATTGGCGGCGGGCTATAACGCCACAGATGAATTCTCAACGGAGAACTACATCAATGATGCGCGACCCGGCTCGGTTTATACCACCAACAATCCCGTGGTGGACGACGACTTTTATTTCGCCGGCACATTCCCCGTCGGCTTCAACGGGCTCACCACGAATCGAACCGTCACCGTATCCGAGCCCGACCTCGGGTGGGAGCGCGCACTCACGGACGGCGACCGCACCAACCGCGTGAACTTCATCCTGAACGGCGCGCAGGCGGGATCGCTCTCCCGGCTGCGCCTGAGCTTTGAACTCGTCTGGGGCGGAGTCTGGTTGAGTTTGTCCAACACCAGCGGGGAGGGCTTCGGCCAACACGACATCACGGCGCGGTTCAAGAACAGCGCAGGCCAGACCACGCTGATTTATTCCAATCGTCTGGATCGCGACACTCGTATCATCCTGGATTTTCCCGCTTCGAGCGTTCTCGCTTCGGCGGGAGCAAACACAATTGAGATCGCGCGCGTCGGGCCGATCACTCCAAACGTCGGCTACTGGATTCAGTTCGATTACGCGCAACTCGAAGCCGACACCAACGCGCTCGCCGATGCCGATGGCGACGGCCTGCCGCGCTGGTGGGAGGACGACAACAACCTGAGTGATGCCACTGCCGCCGATGCCGCGAGCGACAGGGACGCCGATGGACGCACCGCCTCGCAGGAATACAACGGCGGAAATAATTCCTCCAATCCCAATCGCGCGGACACGGATGGCGACGGCTTGAATGACGGCGCCGAGTTTGCAGCGAGCACGAATCCGAACAAGGCTGATACGGACGGCGATTCCATTTCCGACGGTGATGAAGTGAACGGCACTCCTGCGTCCAATCCCTTGCTGGCGGATTCAGACACTGACGGCGCGCCGGATTCGCTGGAACGCCGAGTCGGCACGAATCCGGCGAGCGCGGCCAGCGTGCCGACGGTTTTCCGCGGCGGCATCGGAATTCATTTCGTTTCGCAAAACGATCTCAACGGCATCCTTGGCACGAACGAAACCACCGGCATCATTCCGCAGACGCGCTGGAATGATACGATGCCGATCCGTGGCTACACGCGGCCCAGCGGCAGCAAAGCGGACATTCTCACGCCGTTCACAAACCAGATCGTCCGCAGT
>CAYSDO010000392.1:0-4191 GCA_964429665.1 uncultured Bifidobacterium sp. | reverse complement strand
CAACCTCAACCAGAAACGTTGTGGCGATTGAATCAGGATTTCCCGCAGCAGCGCCTCCATGCTCACCGCCTTTGGTTCTTCGAGGCGGCGCGATACGGCAAGCGTGAGCGCGACCGTCAACGCTGCACCTGCGAAAAACACCGTGTAACGGTTCCACTCCACCCCAAGCCACATCGGGGAACGTTCCCCCACAGCATCAATCACCAACCCCCATGCGATCGGCGCAAGCCCGAGTGTCACGTTGCCGACCACGGAATAAATGGCAAAGAAATGGTTGCGACCCATCGTGGGAACGATTGCCATCGCAAGCCGGTTGTTCGCCATGCCGACAAGTGCGGCGAGCAAGCCCATGAAGAATTGCAGCACGAGAACGAACCCCATCGTTGCTGGACACGCGCCGCCCGCGAGCAATACCCAACCGGCCAGGACCAGCAACCATCCTGTGCATGCCGCACCCAGAACGGGTTTGCTTCCCACACGATCAAAGCGCGATCCCAACAACCACAGACTGCTTACCCCGCCGATGAACGCCACCGAACCGACCAGAAGAATTGTCCCCTCAGCCATCCCTGCGTGCGATTTCAAAAACGACACCGTGAACGCAGTAATGCCGCCATAAGCCAGCGACCATGCGATCGTCGTGTACAGCAGCTTTTTGAACGGCGGATGCGACATCATCGCAAACCATGGCACGGTGGTTGTGGACCGCACGATTTCCTGCGTGGTTGGCACATCGGGAATCCGTTTCAAAAATGTCAGGCTGATCGCGCCCATCACCGCGCTGAAACCGAACAGCGCCCCGAAGTGCCATGGCTTTGTCTCGCCTGTGAGCGCGAGGCCACAGATCGAAAGAGTCACAAAGCTGGCGACGTTCAGTGTGGCGGCGTCTCGCGTGAGATACCTTCCACGCAAATCCGCCGGTACGAGTTGCGTGATCCAAGGCAGCCACGCGCAACTTGAAATGCCCCGCGACAGGTTGAAGCAGAACAAAAGCGCCAGCAACAGAACGAGCCGGGTCGGGGCGTCGAGAAACAATCCTGTCATTGGCACGAGCGCCATCATAAAAATGAAGAACACCCGGGTGCTCCATCCGGCCAGGACAAAACGCCGGTAGCCGACACGGTTGATATGACTGGCGGCGGGGATTTGAAAAATCACCAGCAACGGCATCATGCCCGCGATGAGTCCCAGCACGGTGGCGCTCGCATCGAGCGACTTTGCATAAAGAATCATCGGGCTGCCGAGCACGATTTGAAACGAGAGCGCGTTGAAAGCCGCGAAGAAATACGCGTTGTTGAGGCCCGCTGGAAACCGGGTGGCTTCCGTCAGCCTCACTGCGGACGTGGATTCAGTTCCCGCCATTCTGTGCGTCCATTAGGATAAAAACGCGCGCCAACTATCGGAACGCAGCCGCGATGTTGTCGAGAAGATTTGATCGAAGGCCGGATTGCGCACCATATCTATTTTGATGGCAGATGCAGCGATCACCGCCATGGCGCACACTTGAGCGGCTTGGGAAGCCGCGAAAGGAATTCGACTGAAAGGAGAAGGTCCGTAGGGCCGAGCGAGCGGGAGTGAGCGAGTCCACCTGGCGCGCGTCCGCTGGCACATGCTCAAGTTCAAACAATCCTTCAACCCGGAAGTCTTCGCCAAAGAGGAAGCCAAGATGAAACGCAAGAAGCTCCAACGCCTCCACAACATGGCCGAGTCTCTTAACTACAGAATCATTCCAATCCAATGACTTATGTGGCTAGTTTCTCAGGAGGCCACGTCATCTTTTTCATGTTTGTGTCGTCGCAACCAAAACTCACGAACAATCATCGCGCCCCCAATCATGATGACAACATCTGCCATGTTGAAAACACCTGTGTGAAACGGGCCGATGCGGATAAATATGAAGTCGCTGACAAGGCCATGTCGTGTAATCCGGTCAATCAAATTGCTGATCCCGCCCGCACAAACCAGCCCAAGGCCGATAAAGAAAAGCCAACTAAGCCGCCCCCCAAACACGAGATACGCCAGCAAACCAGACAATCCAATGCCAGCACCTATGGTAAATATTGTGAGACGTAACGACTGCGGAAGCGAATCTCCCATGCTCAGAAAAGATCCTGGATTTTCAGCTAGACGAAACTCGCCAAATCCGCCCGGCAACTGGATGAAGCCTCGCTCCCCAAGCTCGCGCCGGGCGATATGCTTCGTGGTTTGGTCGCAACCCACTGTGCATCCTAGCACCAATAGCATGACGGCCAAACGAAGCTTGCGTGACAAATTCATAATGCGAAGTGGCCTAACGCCCCAAGCTCAGCGACCGCCTGGGTGCGAGCGTGGATCGGGTAATGATGTTCAAGTTATCGGTCATCGTAAATCACAAGGGCGGTAGGCGGTTCGCTGCAGCGCATGGTTAGGCGGCGTCATCGTGTCCTCACTCTCTCTGAAATCTTCTGAGACAACTCCTGAACGACAGCCTTCGGGCCGGTCAGGATGGTGTCCTCATAATCCTCAACGGTCAGCTTGACCTTCCGGCCTCGCACTCGGAAGAAATAATTGGTGAACGCCGTCGGCATACCACTCTCTCCGCACCTCACTGCGCCAAGCTCTCCCAGCACTGAAAAGATGGCATCATCATCCTTCGGAAACCGGACTCGTGCGTAGCCAAAAAGGCTATACGAAGCGTCAACTATTGCTGCGACGTTCATAGCCGCCTAACGACCCAAGCTCAGCGACGGCCTCGGCGGCGCGGGTGGAGCGCACCGTGCGCTCTCGCACTCCCGCGACGCTCGAACGGACGGCGGGGAGGCCGTTCGCTGCAGCGCATGGTTAGGCCACCGACCTGTCATCTCTGACCTCCCGCAAATGATGCGATGGCAATCAGAGATGTAGCCGCACAATACCAGAGCAAGACAAAACAAACCATGCTCCAGAACTTGCGAGGATGCCATCTCGCGGAAATCAATCGCTGGCCACCTCGGAAGCCGGAGTAAAACCTGCCGTCTCGTAGAAACCAATACAGCAGCAACAGCCCGACGCCCGGCACAACGGATGCACCAACAGCCCCAGTCAAACTCACTCCACGCGAAAACAACACCCACGACATCGCGAGGTTCGCCGCGAACGGCAGAAGCACGATGCTGGGATGCTCGCGTAGGAAGCGGACGGCGCGCATAGGTGGCCTAACGACAAAAGCTCAGCCACGCCGGAACAACGACGTGGTCCGCGTCAGCGGAACTGACAACGCCCACCGGCGTTGGCTGCAGCGATTTGTTAGGCTTGTTCATGCGCGTTTCAATTCAGGCAGATCTTCAAAAGGAGTAACCGGATCTAGCCCCGACCAGCATCGATCGCTGATCCACATGTCAACACCACCATTAAGCGAAAGTTTGTGGAAACATGCGTGGCATAGAGTCGCTACTCGCCAGCCGCCTGCCGTCCCCTGCCAAGCGCCTGGCCCCTCACAATCGATGTCCATCAACGGCTCAATAGGTGCGTCATCAATTATTCCATCGTCAGGGTATGGATAGAACTCTTTGACGGAGTCGTCCTTCTCTGCGCCGCAAGCTAGGCATTTCCGTTTCATCGAGTGGCCTAACGACCCAAGCTCAGCGACCCGGCGCACAGGACGCAACGATTGCAAACCACGGCGTCATGCCGGGTTCGCTGCAGCGCATGGTTAGCCTGCACATTCATAAACCACCATCCTTCTTTTGGCCGTGGTCTTCTGTCCGCTCCTCAGAACCATCCTGCCGCCAAAATCTCCAAACTCCAACCTCGCTTCCGTGGTCGTAATCGCCCTCGGCCGCAAGCTTGCCAGTCGTGTGATAGTCGCGCCAGAGTCCATTCTCAACACCGTGCTCGTATGTGCCCTCTGATGCAAGTGTGCCGTCGGGATGATACGCCTGAAACAAGCCATGCCGAATCCACCTGCTCCCGTCTGCTGACATGTAGCGTGCGTAGCGATACTGCAATGCGCCCGACTCGTAAGGAATCTCGGCAATGTGAAGTGTGGCGGCATCTGTCGGCATGTGCGTGTGATGCAGGCTAACGACCCAAGCTCAGCGACCCGGCTCGCGGGACGCCATGATTGCAACCGCGACGCTCCCGCCGGGTTCGCTGCAGCGCATGGTTAGACCACAAAGTCGTCATATCAACTCGATGTCAGTGTCTTCAGGAAAAGCGCAACGCTCCCACGGC
>CAYSDO010000391.1:0-4215 GCA_964429665.1 uncultured Bifidobacterium sp. | reverse complement strand
CTCCTGCCAACGCATTCACCATGCAAAACAGGAATAACCCAGCGATCCGCGATCCGCCATTGAACCTCACACCTCCTTCACCGTACCCCAATAAACATCCAGCCTTTTGGTGAGGTAAAGTTTTATGGCCTTCACCAACACCTTGGATTCGAGCCGCTGTCCGGCAGCGATGATCTCCTTGATGTCCATCCCCGAACGCACTTCAAAGCTCGCCTGCGCAATGATCGGCCCTTCGTCCAAAGCCATGCTGACGAAGTGCGACGTAACCCCGACAATCTTTACGCCGTGTTCGTAGGCCTGACGGTAAGCGCTCGGCCCGGGAAAGCTCGGCAGCAATGACGGATGGATATTTATGATCTTGTTTTTGTAACGCCACACAAAAGTCGGGGATAGGATTTTCATGAATCGCGCCAGCACCACAAAGTCCGCCTCGTGCTTTTCCAGAACGTGCAAAGCCCTCTTCTCCGCCTTCACGCGATCCGTCCACGGCACATGCACGAATGGCAGCTTGTGTTTGCGAGCGAGCGGTTCGAGGTCGGGATGATTCGCAATCACCACGCAAGGGTCGGCCTTGATCTGACCGTTGCGAACGCCGGCCATGATCGCGTCGAAACAATGCGTCTCACGTGTGACCATGATCGCGAACCTCTGCCGACGACTTGGCTCGATGAAACGGATTTTGATTTCCATGCCGAGAGCGCGTCCGAGATCGGCGAGTCCGGCGCGGATCGCGGGCACACTGCATTCGTTCGCACTCCACGAGGCCTGGATCGTCATGCCGAACTGGCCGCGAGTGACCTTTTCCTCCAGTCCTTCAATGTTCGCCTTCTGCACGAACAGGAAGCTAGTGACGCGTGCGATGACGCCGGATTGATCCCGGCCGATGACGGTGATGGTTGCGTAAAGATTCATTTTTGAGCGAGCAATTTGTTTGTCCAACCGCAGCTGCATTCAATCTCGGATTCTTAATCCTGACCTTCTTCATGATCTTGATCCCTTCCCCAGAGACGGGGAGTTTTGAAAAAAGATCAAGGCTACGATCAAGAAACCATGAAATCACTGCGACTTTCAACGCCGCCAATCTTTTAATGCTTTGACCCTTGGCGCAACTTTTTTTACGCTCCGGAGTTCAAAGGCAGAGAAGTAGCCGAGATTTCATGGCATTCAATTCAGTAAAAAGTCTGTTCGCGTCCGTGGTCGGGGTTGAATCCGCCCAGTTCGATGAATTGCGCAAAGCGTGGCAGGTGGCTGCGGACAACGGTTCGCAGGAATCGTTTCTAGCCTTCCTTTGCCGTGAGCGCGGCGTGGCAGAGGATACGTTTCTCCAGAGGCTCGCCATCGCATTGAACTGGCCATTCCTGGAACTCAACAAACTCGCCGTCGAGAACGAGGCGCGCACGAAAATCTCCACCAAGGTCGCGTTCCAATACAACGTTCTGCCTACCGCCTTCAAAGACGGCTCGGTACAGGTCGTCGTCAGCAATCCGTTCGACACCGCCATGCTCAATGCCGTGCGCTTTGATGCCCACGGCCCGGTGAACTTCGCGCTCGCGCCCCGCGCCGAGATCGAGAAGGCGCTCAAAAAGTATTACGGCGTCGGTGCGGAAACCCTCGAAGAGATGGACGAGGAAACCGCGATGGATCTCGAACTGCCCACGGACAAGGAAATCACCGAGGGCGACCAGGAAGCCAGCGTCATCAAGTTCGTCAACCAGGTCATCTGGGAAGCCTACAAGGATCGCGCCACGGACATCCACCTTGAGCCACAAGAGGACGAGTTGCGCATCCGCTACCGCATTGACGGCATCCTGCATCAGACGCCAATGCCGCCACAGTTGAAGCGCTTTCAGGCCGCGATCATTTCGCGCATCAAGGTGATGAGTGGCATGAACATTTCCGAAAAGCGGCTGCCGCAGGACGGACGCATAAACGTTCGCATCAAGGGCGAGGAAATTGACATCCGCGTTTCCACTGTGCCGACAGTGTATGGGGAATCAGTCTCGTTGCGTCTGCTCTCGCGTGGGAAGATTTTTCTTAGCCTGGACAAACTGGGTTTCTCACCCAAGGACGAAGCCGCCATTCGCGAAATCATCATCAAACCCCACGGCATCCTGCTCGTCACAGGACCCACCGGCTCGGGCAAATCCACGTCGCTCTACGCGATGCTCTCGACGATCAACTCGATCCAGAAGCGCATCATCACGGTCGAGGAGCCCGTCGAGTACGAACTCAAAGGCATCAACCAGATTGCCGTGCGCCCCGAGATCGGTCTGACGTTCGCGATGGGCCTGCGCCACATACTGCGCCAGGACCCGAACGTGATCATGGTCGGCGAAATTCGCGATCTTGAAACGGCGGAGATCGCCATCCGCGCCTCGCTCACCGGTCACCTGGTTTTTTCCACGCTGCACACGAACGACGCGCCAAGCGCGTTCACGCGCTTGATTGACATGGGCATCGAGCCGTTCCTCGTGGCGTCGTCCGTTGAAGCCGTCATGGCGCAACGCCTCGTCCGCACGATCTGCCCGGTCTGCAAAACGGAACAAAAGGTGGAGCGCGCCTACCTCCACAAGATCGGTTTCCCCGAAGACCAGATTGAGACGACAAAATTCATGCGCGGCGCCGGCTGTGAGGATTGCCGTCAGCTGGGCTACCAGGGGCGGCTGGCGATCTACGAACTGCTGGTCCTCAACGAAGCCCTGCGTCCGCAGGTTTTGGGTCGCGCCGCGTCTTCGACCATTGCGCAGAAAGCGATTGATCAGGGCATGAGGACGCTGCGTGATGACGGATGGAACAAAGTTCGCAATGGCGTGACGACGATTGAGGAAATCCTGCGCGTGACCCAGATCGAAGAACATCTCGACGCGCTCGGCAACAACGAAAAGACAGGCGTCTGGACAAAGAGTCAAATTACATGAGCGCACAGGAATCCAAACTCGCAGGGTTCGTCGCGGCGATTCAATCAACCACGACCGCTTTTTCAGCGTATATTTCCAATCCCCAATTTCCCTGATCATGTCCCGCTGGAATACCTGCAACATTTACCACGACGCCCCCGAAGGCCGGCGGCTCTGGCAGTTCGACGCACGCAAGGGCGGATTCAACCTTGGTCGCGAACACAACATTCCCGCCGACCAGAAACCACCAGCGGGCACCGTGGAAAAAAGCTGGTCCAACCTTTTCCAGCCTCGGCTCAATGTCGCATGGCTTCCGGTGGACAGTGTTTTCATCCGCGTCATCCACCTGCCCTCTGCGAGTTTCGCCGAGACGCTCTCGATGGTGGAGTTTCAGTTGGAAAAACTTTCGCCAATTCCCGTCGGCCAGGTCGCGTGGACGCTGGAACAGTTTGGTGAGACTCAATCCACCACAAAATCTTCCGAAGGCGCGGAAACAACCACCAAACTCCAAACACTTGTGGTCATCCTCGCCGAGCGCAAAGCCGTAGAGATTTATCTCGGCCAGTTGGAAGCGCAGGGTTTCATGGCCGACCGTCTCGAACTTGGCGCGTTTGATTTGTTGCAATCCACCAAGCCCGACGGCGATGGTGCGTGGCTTTTCCCCGCAGCACTCGGCTCGCACGGAAGTGCGCTCGTTGCATGGTGGTACAGCGGCATGTTGCAAAACGTGAACATCGTCACCATGCCGGCCAGCGACGACCGCATCGCCGCCCTCAAGGAGCAACTTTCACAAATGACCTGGGCCGGCGAACTCGAAGGCTGGCTCACGTCGCCTCCCACGTGGCATCTCGTGGCGGAAGGCGCAAACGTTGCCGACTGGGAGACGCCGCTGCGTCAGGCCGTGGACCAGCCGATCAAGATCATCACTCCGCCACCAACCGTCCAGCTCGCCGCACTCACCGCTCAACGCGCCGCAAAGGCTGATCCCAAGATGAATCTGCTCCCGGCGGAATTCTCCGCCCGCTACCGCGATCTTTTCATTGACCGCCTGTGGTCGCGAGGGCTGTTGAGCATCGGTGCCGTTTACCTCCTGCTGGTCGTGGCCTATTTCGCCACGTTGAGCGTCAGGGATTATCGTGTCGGCCAGATCGAGGATCGGGTCCGCAACACAAGCCAGAGCTACACAAACGCGATCCGCGAACGTGAACTCTACCAGGTATTGAAAGTGCGGCAGGATTTGAAGTTCGCCGCGCTCGATTGCTGGAAGGCCGTATCCGAGCGGCTGCCGCAGGACACACAACTGGACAGCATCAGTTTT
>CAYSDO010000390.1:0-4233 GCA_964429665.1 uncultured Bifidobacterium sp. | reverse complement strand
GCGGTTTCCCATTCTGGTGTATGACAAGGAAACCTTTGGCGACTTTACGTTGACTACCAAATTCAAGCTTGTGGACGGCGTGATGGAACAAATGGCCGGAATCGCATTTCGCGTTCGCGATGTGGATAATTTTTACGTCATCCGCGCGAGCGGCATGGGAAACAACGTGCGCTTTTACAAGGTCGTGGCAGGACAACGCAGCGCGCCCATCGGCCCCGATCTGCCTGTGGCAAAAGGCCAATGGCATGAGTTGAAAATCCAATGCGAGGGAAACAAAATCCGCTGCTGGCTTAACGGAAAGCAACCGTTCCCCGAATTGCAGGACAACAGTTTTGCATCCGGCAAGATTGGATTCTGGACCAAGTCCGATTCAATCAGTTATTTCGCCGCAACCAAGGTCAGCTACACGCCACGCGAATCCTTTGCCGAAGTGCTGGTGCGGGACGTGTTGAAGGAGAATCCACGCCTGCTCGGGTTGCGGATTTATTTGCCGGGCGACGATGGCGTGCCTGCGGTCGTTGCAAGCAATGACACAAAAGAAATAGGGATGGCAGGTGGAGACTCTGAACGAGCCGTTCTCTCTAACGGCGAAGCCTTTTACGGCAAGGACAAGGGATCGGTGAGCATCGTGCTGCCATTGCGCAACCGGAACGGCGATCCAATGGCCGCCGTGCGATTCAAATTGAAGTCGTTTCCGGGGGAGATGCAGCAGGCGACACTGACGCGCGTGCAACCCATCCTGAAGGACATGCAAGCGAAAGCGCAAACACTGGATGAATTGAAGTGACCGGCTCAGGTCTTGATAACGAGGTGTCTTGACCTCGCAATATGAACGGAGTTACAAAGCCCTCCATGCAAGCCGAACCGTCCCGACAACAACTGTTCGTCCGGTCGCTTGTGCTGATGCTTGCATACTTCGCCGGCGGCAAACTTGGGTTGTTTTTTTCAGATCCCACCACGCGCATCACATTGGTCTGGCCTGCCACAGGCATTGCAGTGGCCGCCATCCTGCGCTGGGGATGGCAATGCTGGCCGGGCGTTTTTCTTGGAACCGTCCTGGTGGAAAGCTCCCTAGGTCATTCATTGTTGCTTTCGTCGGCCATGGCCATCGGCAACACTCTGTCACCCCTTCTCGCCGCTCAATTGCTCCGCAGCATGAGGTTCGACGAGCATTTTACACAGCGGCGCGACGGACTGAAAGTGTTGGCGGCATCCGCGCTTGGGATGGTGATTTCGGCAACGGGCGGGGCGATGTCGTTGTGGCTGGCAGGCAAACTGCCAGACACGGCCTTGTGGCCGGCGTTTCTGCGTTGGTGGATGGGGGATTCGGGTGGGGTGCTGATGCTGACGCCATTTCTGCTGACATGGTCTTTGAATGAATGGCAAGTGATCCGACGACGGTGGATGGAGCTTATCTTGTTGTGCGCCGGAATTCTGATCGTTGGTTGGCTGGTGTTTTTTTATTCGTCAGTGGGCGGCACATGGCGGCCCTTGGTGTTTCTAACCCTGCCACTGGTGGTGTGGGGTTCGCTGAGGTTTCGCCCCTTGGGCGGGATGACGGTTTCCCTTCTCCTCTGCGTCATCGCAACCTGGGCATTACGCCTTTCACTCGGTCCATTTTCAAATTTTGAGCCATCCGATCAGGCGTTTCTGCTTTGGGCATTCATCGTCACGATCAGCGTCACGGCAGTTCTAGTTGGTTCATTGCAGGCTGAGCGGGAAAGCGACCTTGCAAGATTGCGAGCAAACGAGCAGGCGCTGGAAATGGCCCAGTCACACGCACGCATCGGCAACTGGTCTCACGATCCGCAAAGCGGCGTCCGTCACTGGTCCAAGGAAATGTTCCGGCTGCTGAGACGTGACCCCGCAACGGGTCCCGCTGCTTACGAGGAATTCTTCGTACTGGTTCATCCTGACGACCGTGAACTGCTTGACACGAATCACAAAAGAATGCTGGAGACAGGCGGGCCGCTCGAATTCGTTCTGCGAACCAACCCGGCCTTGGGCACCGTTCGCCACTTGAACTGCACGGTTCACTCCGTCAACACCGGCGACAATGGAAGCCGGCAATTCGTCGGCACCGTCCAGGACATCACCGAAAGGACGCTTGCCGAACAACTGCGCGCGAAACAGGCCAATGTGATTGAGATGATCGCTCAAGGCGCGCCGCTTGGTCGCACGCTTGAAAAGCTGCTCATGGCTCTCGAAGCCCAGGCCGAAAGCATGTTGTGTTCGATTCTTTTGCTCGACGAAAAAGGCGAACGTCTTCACAACATCGCCGCGCCCGGTCTGCCTAAAGCCTACAACCGTGCCATTGACGGACTACGAATTGGCCCGTGTGTCGGCTCATGCGGCACGGCAGCTTTTCGGGGAGAACGCGTCGTCGTGGAAGACATCCAGACCGATCCATTGTGGGCGGATTTCCGCAACGTGGCAGCAGAGCACGGATTGCGAGCATGCTGGTCAACGCCGATATTCGATTCACATCATCACGTACTCGGCACTTTTGCCGTTTATTATCTTGCTCCCTTGCTCCCTTCGCCAGAACACCTCAAGCTGATTGACTCCGCGACCGACACTGCTGCGATCTGCATCGAACGCCACCGTGACATCACCGCGTTGCTGCAAAGCGAACAGCGACTGCGCGCCATCATCGAAAACGAGCCCGAGTGTGTCAAAGTCGTCGCGCGTGACGGCACCTTGCTGGAAATGAACCCAACCGGGTTGTCCCTCTTGCAGGTGAATTCCATAGCGGAGGCCAAGTCACGTCCTTTGATCGAATTCATTGCACTGGAACACCGCGAATCTTTCCTGCAACTGCACCAGAAGGTCATAAACGGAGAACCGGGAAAGCTCGCGTTCGAAATCATCGGCCTGCACGGGCGGCGATCCTGGATGGAAACCCACGCTGTGCCGCTGCGCAATGCAAAGGGGGAGGTTCATGCATTGCTCGCCGTGACACGCGACGTCACCGAGCGCAAACACGCCGAAGCCGCCGTGCAACAGCGCCTCGCGCTCGAAGAACGTTTTTCCAAGCTGGCCACCACTGCGCCAGGCATCATCTATTCTTTCCGGTTGAGAAATGACGGAAGCGTCTGCATGCCATACGCCAGCCCCACCATCGAACAGATCAGCGGATACAGACCGGAGGAACTGATTGATGACGCGGCAAAATTGTTCAAACGCATCCATCCAGGTGACGTCGAACGCATCTGGGACTCGATCCTCGAATCTGCCGCCAAACTGACGCCATGGCGGCAGGAGTTTCGTGTCCAGCGTCCAGGAGTGGAGGAGATCTGGCTGGAAGGCAGGTCCACCCCGGAGCGTGCATCAGACGGTACGATCCTTTGGCACGGCTTCCTCCACGACATCACGCTGCGCAAACAGGCCGAAGCCGACCGTCAAAAACTCGTCGCACAGTTGCTCCATTCCGAGAATGTTGAACGACGCCGGATCGCACGCGAACTCCACGACACCACGGCACAACACCTCGCAGCCACAAAACTCAACCTTGACCGCCTGCTCCATCACTCAACACCTGTCAACGGCGAGCAAAAACAAATACTCTTCGACAGTCTCAATCTAATCGAGCAGACGGTCCAGGAGATCCGCACCCTCACTTACGTGCTGCATCCTCCATTGCTCGATGAACTCGGCCTTGTAGGTGCGTTACGTGATTATGCAGCGGGCATCGAAAAACGCAGCGGGATACAGATCAGCGTGGACACAGAGGGTTATCACGGGCGGCTGCCGCACGAGATTGAACTCGTCTTGTTCCGTGTCATCCAGGAAAGTCTTGCCAATGTCCTCCGCCACTCGGGCAGCGCCACCGTGCTCATCCGGCTTGAGCGCGATGACGTGGAAGCACGGCTTGAGGTTCAAGATTCGGGCCGCGGCCTGCCGCCTGAGAATGCGCAACCAGACACCAAACTCATTCGCCGCATGGGCGTCGGCATCGCCGCCATGCGCGAACGCCTCCGTCACGTTGGCGGCAAACTCAACATTGAATCCGATGCCGAAGGCGTCACCGTGCTGGCCAACATCCCCGCGCCGCTTCAATCGGAAACAGTCCCCGTCAAAATTGTCGCCGAGGAATTGATCTCATGAAAAAACTTCGCATCCTGATCGCAGACGACCACAGCATGATCCGGCATGGGCTAAAGGCATTGATCGAGTCAAAATCTGAATGGGAATTATGTGGTGCCGCGGACAATGGCCGCATGGCGGTTGACC
>CAYSDO010000389.1:0-4241 GCA_964429665.1 uncultured Bifidobacterium sp. | reverse complement strand
AAGTCGTGGCGATTGCGTTCGCAGGCATCGCGGCAAACGTGCGCCTTTTTCAACTGCTGGTAAAACTCGGCGGCAACATCCGCATTGCGCGGCGCGTGTTGTTCGCGTGGCTGGCAGGAAATCTTTTTCTCGGCAGCCAGTTGACGTGGATTGCGCGACCGTTCATTGGCGCACCTCAACTACCGGTGGTTTTTTTTCGCGAAGGCGCGTTTAAGAGCAATTTCTTCGAGGACGTGGCCCACACCATCGCAGGACTATTCTGAAACGATGTCAGTGAACAACAAATCCTAACCATGAACGAAAACAATCCGACTCCACCGCCCGTACCGCCGCAGATAGCGCAGGAATCACTCCGAGGTTATGGCTACACGCCTGCGCCGAATCCCTCTCGCCAGCCGCTCGGCGAAAATCCCGAAGACCGCCAGGCAATCGGCGGCATCGCTGCGGCCATCGAAACCATCCTGCGCCAGCCACGCCGCGTGATGTTCCAGTTGCGCCAGCCGGGAGCGGGCAAACTCATCGCGGCAATGCTGTTCATTTCCGTGGTTTGTAGTTTGATCTACGGGGTGATTGTCGGTTCGTTCTCGGGACATGAACAGTGGTGGGCCGCGCCGGCCAAGATCGCAGGGGGTCTTCTCATTTCCACCATCATCTGCCTGCCAAGCCTGTACATCTTCGCTTGCCTCAGTGGATCGCAGGCCCGACTTGTGGAAATTGTCGGCATGATTTCGGGATTGCTGACGCTCATGACGATACTGCTCATTGGCTTCGCGCCGGTCGCATGGCTGTTCTCCCAATCTACCAACCACGTCTGCTGGATGGGGTTTCTGCACCTCGCGTTTTGGGGCATATCCACAATCTTCGGAATAAGGTTTCTGGCCACGGCATTTGTACACTCGAATGCACGCTCCAACGCAGGATTGGGAACTTGGATCATCATCTTCATGCTCGTGGCGTTGCAGATGAGCACCGCGTTGCGGCCAATTGTGGGTCGGGCAGAAACGCCCCTGCCGACTGAAAAGAAGTTCTTCCTGATGCACTGGATTGATTGCATGAACGAAACGGATACGAATTCGCCGAAACGGGCACGTGTCATAGACTGATGATCGGAGCACACTCCTATGAAACTGATTGAACTGTTGTATCGCCGCGAAACCCGCTCACCCATGCTGGCGTTGACGTTCGCCTCGGCGGCGAGCGTGGCGCTCGTGGCAGCGCGCATGGTCTGGAAACAAAACTTCGGTTACGCGTTCCTCATCTGGAATCTGGTCCTCGCGTGGATGCCGCTCGTGCTCGCGATGATCGCGCGCGAACATTCGCAGAACGGCGCGCGCCGCGACTGGCGATTCGGTGCGCTCACTGTCGCATGGCTGCTGTTCCTGCCGAACGCGCCGTACATCTTCACGGACGTGGTTCATCTTTTCTACGGCGGCTTCCGCCATTTCTGGCTCGACCTGACGCTGATTCTGATCTGCGCGTTCACGGGACTGGTGCTGGGGTTCGTGTCGCTCTACGTGATGCAATCGCTCGTCGCGCGGATGTTCGGCTGGGCGTCGGGCTGGTTGTTTGTGGCGGTGACGACGGCCCTGAGCGGATTCGGGATTTACCTCGGACGCATCCTACGGTTCAACACTTGGGACGTGCTGGCGCGTCCGGGCAAACTGCTCGGCAGCGTGGGCGATTGGGCGTCCGATCCGCTGGCGAGTTCGCACACATTTGCGTTCCCGGCGTTGTTCGCGATCTTCCTGTTCCTCGCCTACGTGATGCTCTACACGCTCACGCATCTGCCGAGGGATTTTCAGTTGGGTGAAAACGGAAACGCAATCGGGTGATTTAGCGTTGATATCAAGCAACTGCCTTTGTGATACGACGCAAATGCGATTCACCGAGAAGAAATCAATCAGTTGCAACCCAAGAATCGAATAACTAGTTTGAACTCAGACAATGCCAAGCTATCTAAATTGCTGCGGTCAGCACATTCCAGCGCGCGATGCTATCATCGAATTCATATTCGACTATCCGTATCGGAGTTTTGCAGATTTTGCATCGGCAACACCAGAAAAAGAAGCCTTGGCTTGGTTGAGCGCCGCTCTTGCGGATTGGAAGGAAGAAATGGAATTGGCTGCGGGGATGCAAGATTGTTCGTTTCGATGAGGTCTTAACTGATCCCGCGAGGGCAGTCGTTCTCATCGCCATGTTCAGTTACGTTGCAGATAGAATTCGCTCAGAATATCCAAAGGGCGAAAACCTATACGCAGAATTTTTGGGAAAAGATTGGGCGTTTCATTTCCGCAACATTGGCAATGAATATCAGCGACGGTAAAACCCCAGCAATGATTGAGTGGCAGGACATAAATGCCGCGTGATCAAAACTGCGATTTATTCAAGCGACATCGCGATACTGAATGGTTTTAATTTCGTCTGAATTGATTGCAGCTTGGAAACAGCAAAACAAAGTCCGAAGCTCGAAGCATGAATCATGATCAAACTCTCCCCCGCGTCCGGGTGTGGACGTGGTTTTTCATCTTCGGTCTGTTCATCAGTGGTGCGACAATTGTTTTGAAAAACGAACCAAAGCGCAGCTTGCAATGCGGAATCACGGGCAGTACTGTCGGCACATGACAACGACTGTTGAAGCCATCTATGAAAACGGCACGCTCGTGCTGCCTGGTCCGTTGTCACTTCCTGAAAAAGCCCAGGTTCGTGTGACCATCGAATCAGACCCCGAACGCACTTCGTGGCTGAAGCTGTCCGAGGAATCCCTCGCCAGGGCCTGGGATGACAGTGCTGATGACGTCTTCAATGAACTGCTCAAGAAATGACGTCGTGCTGCTGCCGATTCCGTTCACGGATTTGAGCAACCGCAAAGTCCGCCCGGCAGTTGTGCTCGGCAACAACGGCCCGGACTTGTTTCTCGCACCGATCTCCTCTGTTCTGTCCAACACGGAGTTTCCGCTCAAGGAATGGAGTGCCGCCGGTTTGAACGTGCCTTCCGGCATCAAGGCGCAGATTGCCACGGTGGAAGAACGGCTCGTCGTCAAGGTCGTTGGAACTTTGAGCAAGGCCGACGTGGAGTCGCTCGACAACCGTCTTCGCGGATGGCTACAGCTTTGAAATGGCGCAGTGGAAGACTGCCGCCCGATTCTCAATCATGAATCGTGACCAGACACTCCGCCGCGTCCGGGCCTGGACGTGGTTTTTCATCTTCGGTCTGTTCATCAGCGGCGCGACGGCCAGTCCGCTCGTCACCGCACTGAACCTTCTCGTGAAATGGACGGGGGCGGGCGAATTGGTCGACGCACCCGGTTCGACGGCCGCGCCGGTGTGGGCCGCGTGGTTGATGAAGGTGCAGGCGACGTTGCAGGAGACGAGCGAGAAACATCCGATGCTGTTCTATGGCACGGACTGGCTGGCGTTCGGACACTTCGTCATCGCGGTCGCGTTCGTCGGCGCGTTGCGCGATCCGGTGCGCAACCGCTGGCTGTTCGACTTCGGATTGATCGCCTGCGTGCTGGTGATTCCGTTTGCGCTGGTGTTCGGCGCGGTGCGCGGCATTCCGTTCTGGTGGCGACTGATTGATTGTTCTTCTGCCGGAAGTGGGTTTGGGAAATCGAGTCGCGTCAGAAATCGAAACCGGCAACCCTCGTTGGCAGCCAACCCTAGACCACGCGCATCTGCACTGCATCCACAATTTGTTCTGACACGAGGATGGCGGCGATAATGACCACGGTGTTGCCCTTGTTGAGGTGTCCCTGCGCGACCAATGTTTTCATCGCCGCTTCGATCGTGTTCTCCGGATTGATAAGGTCGAACGGCACGACAACAGGTGTCACTCCCCAGTTTAACGTGAGCCCGTTCGCCACGGAGTCGCGCGCGCACAGGGCAAAAATCTGAGAGGTTCGCGGACGCAGCCATCCAGTGTAGGCCGCCATGCTGCCGTGCCGTGTGAAAACGAGGATCGCTTCAGCCTTGAGTTCGTTCGCCATCACCACCGCGCTCTTGACGATCTTCTGACGCGGCTGGGTAAGTTCGGCTGCATCATGAAACTGCGCGCCACCGCTGCGTTCAATACGTTTGGCAATGCGGTCAAACACCTCGATGCACTTGACCGGATACTTCCCCACCGTGGTTTCGCCGCTCAACATGATGGCGTCCGTCTGCTCAAAAACTGCGTTGGCAACATCAGTGACTTCGGCACGCGTGGGCATGGGGGACTCGATCATGCTTTCGAGCATGTGCGT
>CAYSDO010000388.1:0-4246 GCA_964429665.1 uncultured Bifidobacterium sp. | reverse complement strand
GGCGCCGCCGGTGCCGCCGGAGACGGGCGCATCCACCATCGCGAGCCCCTTGGCAGCGATTGACGGCGACTGCAGATATGCCAGCATCTGACACAATTCGGCATTCAACTCCCGTGTGCTGGCAGGGAAGAGCTTGTCGAACTTGGCCACCAATCGTGCGCGGCTGGCCTCATCCGGCCTGTCCAGGCGGGTGAATGCCACCGAATAGACGCGCATCAATTCGACCCGTTGCGCGTCGGAGAATTTTCGCCATTCAATGTGATCCAGCGCTGCCAGCACGCGTCCCAACAACGCCGGGTCAGGCTTCGGGTCAGTGGGCTGGCGATGAAATGGGTCGCGCGCACTCACACGCACAAGCGCGAGCAAAGCCGTCAGGGCGGAGGGAGCTTTGGTTTCGTTCAAAGCCTTTTCACGCCACTGGCCCGGGTCCTGCCATTCCAGCGCAACGCGTGCCGCGAACCGGATGTAACGGTCGGGGTGACTGAGATACGGCCAGAGCGTTTTCACCGCCTGCGGGTCTTGATGGCCGTGAAGTCCCTCCAACTTGAGCCGAAGCGCACGCAACTTTGCGTCACGATCCTCCGGTTGAGACGGTGCAGTGGATTCCTTGCCCACGTAAGTGACACGGTAAAGTCCGGTTTGAATGCGCCAGCCGCCTGTCACGAAATACATCGCGCCGTCGTTCGGACTGACAACGATGTCCGTGGTCGGTAGCGGCGTGCCGCTCATGATGAGTTCAAACTCGCCCTTGTACGCTGCGCCATCGGCGGTCAGATGCGCCGCATACATGCGCCCGTAACTCCAGTCGGGAAGGAATAGCGCTTCCTGGTAGCGCGAGGGAAATTTCGCGCCGTAACCAAATGTCATGCCCACAGGCGAACCGGGGCCGATGTCGAGCACCGCTGGCAAACTGTCGGCGTAATAGGCTGGCCACTTGCCTGCGCCATTGCGCCACCCGAACTCACTGCCGCTGCTTACCAGGCAGACTCGCGTGGGTCTATACCATGGCGTGTTCATGTCCCACTCCATGTCGGCGTCAAACGTCAGTAGATCGCCGTAGCGGTTGAATGCCGCATCGTAAGGATTGCGGAAACCGTTCGAGATCAGCTCCCAGTTCCTGCCATCCGGGTCCACGCGATAAAAGCAACCGCCTGGTGCGAGAACATCGGCCATGAAGCCACGCGCATCCGGCATGCGGGGCAACAAATGATCCTCGCTCCAGACCAGTGGCACGCGCGACTTTTCGGGTTTGCGAACCTTCGTTGCGTTGCCGGCTACGACATAGATGGATTTTCCGTCAGGTCCCGCCAGCAATGCGTGCCAACCGTGATCTCCACCGCCCTCGAGTGCGCGCAGCAATTCCACGTTGTCGAGTTGGTCGTCGCCGTTCGTGTCGCGCACGCGGTAAAGGCCGCTGTCGAACTTTCCGTTTTTGCTGACCATTACGTAGAGGCTGTCGAAAGCCCACAGCAAACCTTGCGCGCCGCTCAACTCCACGTTGATCTTTTCAACTTTGGTCGCTTCGGCTGGACCACCGATGGGCGGCGGCGTGACGCGGTACAAACCGAGGTCGTATTGATCGCAGACAATCATACGACCCTTCGGGTCCACACACATGCTGACCCACGAGCCTTGTGTCTTGGGCGGTGAATAGAGCAACTCGACTTTGAAATCCTTCGCGACTTTTAATTGGTCTGCTGGAGTTGCGGTCGGCTCACGAAGTGCCGGCTTGGCTTCGTCTGTCGTAGTCTCGACAAACGTTTTAAGCCGGATGTTCTTGAACTGAACCTTCATTGGCGGACCAGGGTGCATTTGCAGTGCGATGATCCCTTTGCCTGCGGCCACATTGGTCTGATGATCGTTCGCCTGTGCCGTCAACACGCCGTTGATCCACAGCTTGATTTCGCTGCCACGCGCGACGATCCGGTAATCGTTCCACTCATCCAGTTTCCACTTTTTCCGAAGCTCCCCAGGATCGCCAAGCGGCGTGATTTGCCTTGCGCCATCGGGTGCGATGACGACGCTTTGCCCGCGCGGCGCAATCACCCCGCGCGTGTGCTCATAAACTCCGCCGGTGTATTGGTCCTCAGCGTCCATGTCTGCTTGATAACCGCTGGTGTCCCAATCGGGCACTTCGCGACTGCGGATTTGGATGCCGGAATTGCCGCCGATCAACCGGAAGCGCAGTCGCAACTCAAAGTCCGCCGGTTGCCCGCCGCGCCAGATGAGATAGTTGGCTTTGGGGCATGGCTTCTCAGGAGTACTTTGTGCCGTGAGAGCGCCGTCCTCGACATTCCACCAACCGGGCTTGCCGTCCCAACCCGTCAGATCTTTGCCGTTGAAGATGGAAACGAAACCTTCGTCCTCGGTGGCTGCGCTGCTTCGCGTCAAGGTGAGGCAAAGCACAAGTAACATGCAGGTCAGGATATTATTCATCGCTTGAATTGGTTTTGTGGAGGTGAGTTTGCTGGAGTTCTTGCGTCGGTCGTGCATCTCAAATTGTCGGGGCATGGGTTCTCGCGTATTCGCAAAGCGCGCGGAGATTTTCCGGTGGCGTGTCGCGCGGTACTTCGCAACCCGCACCTAGGATGAAACGAGCGCCGGCTTGTCGGTGACATTCCGCAATTCCGGCATTCACCGTTTCGGGCGTGCCGTCCATCAGCACTGTCACGGGGTTCAGATTTCCAAGAATCACCTGGTTGGCGCCCATCTGCTGACGACCGTCGGCGAGCGGCGACAGTGAATCCAAATCCACGATGTCGCAGCCAAGCTTTCCCATGCCTGCCAAAAGTTTTCGTGTATTGCCGCAGATGTGGAGTCGCACTTTCGCGCCCATCGCGTGAATGCCTTGGACGAGGCGTTGTTCATAAGGCAGGGCGAATTCCTCGTAAATCCGCGGACCCACCAGTGATGCTGCGGCGTCCCCGATCCCAATGACATCCGCCCCGGCGGCGATCTGCTCACGGGCGAAGCGTAATTCCATTTGCACGATGAACTCGAACAAGTCGCGCACGAATGCCGGGTCGTCCTCGAAGTCCAGCATCAAGGTGTTGATGCCGCGCAAATCCGCGCCCTCGGCGACCGGACCTTCGATCCAACCCTCGATGATTTTGTCCCGACCGATTCTTTCCTTGAAGAGCGCAACTGCCTTGATGCCATTGTGCATCCGACCGCCTCCGAGCGGATCGGGAATCTTCAGCGTGGCGAGTTTGGTTTTGTCCGCGAGCAATGCTTGATCCTCAAGCAATGCGACGGGCTGGTCGTCAAAGAATTGCACTGCGGCGCCGCAGTCCGCCGCTTCTCGCGCCGGATCGGACATCGTGTTCACGTAATCGAAGCCGTAATTCTCGGCTATGCGCGACTGGCCTTCAACCAGCACGCGGTAGTCAGTGCAGTAATCGCCATACTTCGCGCCGAGTTCCGCACAAGCAAAGTGCATCGTGATTGGCATGAGCGGCAGGCGATTGACTGGTTTACCTGCGAGGTGGTCAAAGACAAGTTCGCGACTGTTCATGGCAGTTTTGGTTTATCCTGCAATTCTGCGGGAGATGGCTGAGATGAATTCCGGACTCGTACCGCAACAGCCGCCGATAAACGTTGCTCCCGCCGCGATCAAGCCAGTCGCCTGGTCCGCGAAGTCCGCTGGCGTGCCCGCATAAACCGCATGACCATTCTCAAGCTGTGGAAGACCCGCGTTGGGCTTGATCCAAATCGGGCGATCCGTTGCGGCGCGAAGGCGCTGGCAAATCGGTAGAAAGCGAGAAATTCCCTGGCCGCAATTTGCACCAATGACGTCTGCTCCCGACGCGCTCAACACTTGTGCCGCCTGTTCCGGTGTGGTGCCCATCATGGTCCGGTCCAGATTTTTTCCCGAATCAAACACCATGCAGGCAACGACCGGCAAACCTGTGGATCGCGCTGCTACCACCGCCAGTTTCGTTTCTTCGAGATCCGCCATGGTTTCCACGACGATTGCATCGGCGCCCCCCTGAGCCAGCGCAGTTGCTTGTTCCTCAAAAGCCGACTGAATTTCCACTGACGTAATATCTCCGTTCATCAACAGCTTTCCGGTAGGCCCGATGGACGCAAACACCATGGCCTGATTCGTTGCCGCCAATCTTGAAATCTCAACGCCACGCTGGTTGATTTCCAGCACGCGATCGGCGAGTGAGTTTTCGGCGAGTCGAATCCGGTTCGCGCCGAAAGTGTTGGTGAGAATTACCCTGCTTCCCGCATTGACATAATA
>CAYSDO010000387.1:0-4248 GCA_964429665.1 uncultured Bifidobacterium sp. | reverse complement strand
CAGCTCGAACACGGCCTCGCTAATCCTCAGCTTTGGCTACTACGGCATGGGCGGTGACCGTTACGATTGCGACCTCACGTTTACTGATGGTTCGTCCGGCCACTTCACGCGCAAGTTGTATCGCCGCGGCGTGCTGAAAGACACCGATGACGGCGCGTTCAGCCAGGATTCCAATCTGGGCGCTTCCGGTGGAAGCAATTCCACACCGCCGCCTGCGAACACCAACGTCGCCGACGTCTGGCCGCCGGTGGTCACGCCGACTGCGCCGCCCGCGCCACCGGTTTCGTTGCATGGCAAAACGTATTTCGTCTATACCACACCGTCGCCGGATCAATATCAGTTCTCTGGAGTGAATTACGGTTACGCTTCGCCCGGCGCGTCCATTGCCGACGAAGTCGAAACCACTCCGGGCGGCAACGTGTACATGTACACCTACGGCAACACCGGCTCGAACACTGCGTCCCTCGTCATCACCTACGGCTATTACAACCTCGGCGGGGATCGCGAGGAATACGACCTGACCTACGTGGATGGTTCTACCGCTACATTTAATCGCCGGCTCTATCGCCTCGGCACCCTCTACACAAACCAAGCTGGCATCTTCAGCACGAACTCCACATTGCCGTATGCGTTCAATACTGGCGGCGGCAACAGCGGTGGCGGCGGCCCGATCAACACAAATCCGCCACCGACCAACCCGCAAGGTTACACGTTCAACATGAACACGGGCGAACACCTCGCCTTCCAGACCGCCACATCCGGCGTGCAAGGAGACAATAGCAATCCCACCGACTTCACCTACACCTACACCGTGACGGGCGAGTACACCCGGTTCCTGCACGTCCAGTTGAAGGCTGACAAATGGGATGATTACACACTGACGTTTACCGATGGTGGCCACGGATCATTCACTCGCGAGCAATACGACAACGACGAATTGAAGGATAGCGACGGAGACACGTTCACCGTGACGCAGTCGCCCTGACCATGAATCCCACACGAACCAACCGGTTCCCGTCTCCGCCGGACGCTCGCAAGGGCGTCCGGCGCGTGCAACTTTCGCTGGTTGAGTCCGCGCGGGAACATGAGCCTGTTCGAGTGGCGATAGAGTTTCCGCTCGTCGCCTTTCTGCCGGAATCCAGTCTTCAAAATCCGTTGGCAATACCGCAATCTCGCAATCTCCCGACCATGAAACCGGGCTTGACCGGTGGTGTTGGATGGTTAAACTGCAAGCCATGTTCAGGGCAATCCGATCAGTCGTAACAGCGGTCGTAGCAAGCGACGCCGGGGTTTCTTTTCGAGGTTGATCGAATTTTAACAAGAACCCACGGCTGGAAACGGCTGTGGGTTTTTTATTGCCCGCTCTGTCCAGTCACAACCAAAAGAAAGTATGAGCAAGACAACCGAAACCGCAAAAGCGAAACCCTCAAAATCCAATGCTGCCAGGAAGCGTGCCGAAGTTGGCCAGGCCAAATTTGGCCGGGACATCTTCGTTGAAGCGCTGGAGCGCGAAGGCGTGGAAGTCATTTTTGCGTACCCCGGCGGCGCGAGCATGGAAATCCATCAGTCGCTTACCAAATCCAAGATCCGCACCATCCTGCCACGCCATGAACAGGGCGGCTCGTTCGCGGCGGAAGGTTATGCGCGCGTGACCGGCAAGGCGGGCGTGTGCATGGGCACGAGCGGTCCGGGCGCGACGAATCTCGTCACGGCCATCGCCGATGCTTACATGGATTCCTGCCCGCTCATCGCGATCACGGGTCAGGTGACGCAGGCGATGATCGGGCGCGGCGCGTTCCAAGAAACCGATATGATCGGTGTCACTTTGCCCATCGTGAAGCACAGCTATCTCATCACGAACATCAACGACATTCCGCGCATCGTGAAGGAAGCGTTTTACATCGCGCAATCGGGTCGCCCCGGCCCGGTGGTGATTGATTTCCCGAAGGACGTCCAGCAAGCCAAGGCACAGCCGGTCTGGCCGACGCTCGAACAGGTCAAGAAAGGTTTGCGCGGCTACAATCAACCTGATCTCAAGGCGGACGAACTCGCATTGAACGAGATCATGGGCTTGATTGAGAAAGCCGAACGCCCGGTGCTTTATTGCGGCGGTGGCATCATCACCAGCGGTGCGGCGGCGGAACTCAAGAAGTTCGCCGAAGCCTGCAACATCCCCGTGACCACCACGCTCATGGGCTTGGGCGGTTTCCCGGAAACGCATCCGCTCTCGTTGCGCTGGCTGGGCATGCACGGTTCTGCCGTGGCGAACTGGGCGGTGAACGGCGAATACGAGAAACGCAAGACCTTCAACGATCCGATGGTGAAGTTGAAGAACGGCGCGGATTTGTTGCTCGCGTTCGGCGTGCGGTTCGATGATCGCGTGACCGGCAAGTTCGAGGAGTTCTGCAAGAGCGGCACGATCGTTCACGTGGATATTGATGCGGCGGAGTTGAACAAGAACCGCAAGGCGCATCTGCCCGTGGTCGGCGACATCAAGGACGCGTTGACGCGCTTGAACAAGATGATCGCCAAGCGGCCGTTGGAAAAGAAACACACGGCGTGGTTGGCGCAGATTGACGAGTGGAAGAAGAAAGCGCCGTTCGCCTACGGTATCACCGCCGAGATCGCCAACAGCGATCACATGAAAGATCACCTCAAGGGTAACGAAGACCAGTGCATCATCCAGCAGATGGTGGTGGAGACGCTCTACGAATTGACCAAGGGCGATGCGTATATCACCACGGGCGTCGGTCAGCACCAGATGTGGGCGGCGCAGTGGTACAAATACAAGTTCCCGCGCCAATACGTCAGCAGCTTGGGTCTCGGCTCGATGGGTTATGGATTCCCCGCCGCGCTCGGCGTGAAGGTGGCGCATCCCGACAAGCAGGTCATTGACATTGATGGCGACGGTTCGTTCCTGATGAACATCCAGGAACTCGCCACCGCGAAGGTCGAGAAGATCGCCGCGAAAGCGATCATCTTGAACAACCAGCACCTCGGCATGGTGGTGCAATGGGAAGATAACTTCTACGCAGGCAACCGCGGTCACACCTACCTCGGCAACCCGGCGAACCGCGCGGACATCTACCCCAATTACGTCGCCGTGTGCAATTCGTTCGGCGTGAAGTGCGAACGCGTGATGTATAAGAAGGACCTCCGCGCCGCCATGCAGCGCATGTTGGATTCCGACGAAGCCTACGTGCTCGACGTGGTGGTGCCCTACAGCGAACACGTGATCCCGTTCATCCCCGCCGGCAAGACCGTGGCGGACATGATCTGGAAGCTCTGAGTTGCTGAGACCTCAAAACACGAAAGCCGGGCGAGGGAAACCTCGCCCGGCTTTTTGTTTCAACCGTGAAACAGACAAGTCCTCACGTACGCTTCTTTAACATTTGTTCTGCCTCGGCGATTAAATCTGCCAGTGATAACCCAAGCGCGTTGGCAATTGATTTTGCAACCTTGAGAGTTGGGTTGCGCGCTGATCTTTCGATGTAACCAACGTAAATCGGATGTATGTCAGCCTTTTCAGCCAAGACCTCCTGCGACATTCCCTTCGCGTTTCGGTGTTTCTTCAACACAGAAGCGAAAGCCTTTGTTATGTCTGGACTCGGCACTCATAGCATTTTGTCGAATCGGAAGTTTTCGACTACATACTATGGTATTGACACTGAGACGAATGGGTGTAGCAATAAGTCAAATTTACCCGCTATGATTTCTATTTGCCTCCATTTAACCCCAAGCTATGAGCATGCGGCTGCAAGCCACACTCCAAAAAATAAATAAGGAAAGAACCTGACATCAAGCTATGCAATGGCTAATTGTTTTGAGATTGAGGGGGAAGCCAAGAGAGGAAAACTGAGAGCGAGTTGGTATGTTGACTCTTGGCTTACGAAAGCACTCTGCAAACCGCCTTCAGCATCGTTTTCCGTAAAAATGTTACCACGTGATACGGAGCGTGATGTTTTTCTATTTAATGGTTATTTGGAGGGCAATTCTTAACTGCAAACTGCAAATATGTCCGCCCTGCTGGGCTTGGTTTCGCCCCGAGTCGTGTGTTGCGGTGAAAAGAATTCAAGCCCAGCGCGTTCGGAATCCTCAACCTCGGCTTGCTTCATTTTCGCGCCGGAACTAAAGTCCAGCCATGAGTGTGACCCTGAATGTCTCGGATGACTTCGCGAGCCGGTTGGAAACCCAGCCAGATGCTGCGGAAGCGGAGTTGCACCTTGAACTGGCCGTCGCGCTCTATCG